>JBCCNK010000006.1:0-38633 GCA_039025875.1 Pseudomonadota bacterium | reverse complement strand
CTTTGAAACGCTGGAGGAAGACTTTGCTCGCCTGTGTCATAAGCTTGGCCTACCACGGACGCCCCTACCCCGGTTGAGAAGAAGTGATCGAACCGACACCGACACCCTGTGGACGCCCCGTAATCGTCGAATCGTAAATCTCTACTTCGAAAAAGACTTTGAAAAGCTCGGGTATTCGATCTGCGAAACTTGAGTAAGCGCCCCGAAAGCACAGGTCGTGAGCTCCTACCTCAAGAAGTTATCGCCGCCGTTCTCTTCTTGAGAGATCGTAACGGGCCATCCGGGGAACTGATCGGATTCGTGCGGCTGACCAATGTCTATCAGAAAGCGGAAAGCATGGAGTGTGTAGGTCCTTCGTTCGATATCGAACTCGATAAATCCGAAGCCCGAGCCCTTTTCGTGCGCTCTTAGGTAGCGATGTGCAGATCGCGCTACGTCCGGATTGCCGACCGCATACACATACACCTGATTCCCGAAACTATCGCGATACTCGCCTGTGTTAGCGAGACTGTGACCTGGTCGGTTCCTTGGAACAAGATCTATCGCATCCGGCTGCCACCAACGAGGCCAGCCAGCGGCGATCGCTGGCGTGCAGAAGGCCCAGTTGCTATCCCGGGGAGCATCGACACCATACTGAGTCACGCTGGCCAGGTGAGTGTCACCACATATATGCAGGGCTTTGGACTCGCGCATAATTCTGATGGCCCGATTGCGCGCGCTGGCTGGCCATCCGTTGCTGTCAAAGTCGTATTTCAGGTAACGGTCAGGCTCCGGCTGGTGAGTCGCCAAACCTGAAAAAACTGACTGGCTGAGCACAGCCTTCAGGGTATGGCCACGCCAGTCATCGGCCCAATTCTCGAGAAAACGCTCTTGAGCCTCACCCAGCAAGTGCAGATCCGCACGATCAAACGCGGGATTCAGATACTCCGGAGGCTCATCTTCGCCGGTGACACCAACTTTGATATCTAGCCTTTCAGGTCCGCTTTTCCACTGCCGGTCAGCAATGATTGCGAAACTGACGTCGCCATAAATGAGTTCAGTGAAGTAAGTGCTGATACCTCGAGTCGACAGGTCGCGCTCAGCAGGTTCGGGGTGATGCGCGGTGTGGGTCTTGTGCACCACATTGATCATGCGCACCGGCTCAGCGTATCCCCCGCGGGAATCGACGTTTTGCGCATCAATGCCGCCGGGCATTTCCTCGCCCGCCTCCCCCCAGAGATTGCCTTGAAAAACATCGTGGTCATCCGGCAGGCAAACTGTCGCGGCGTTACGCATGCATTCGCGGAACGCCCAACCAAACTGATAGAGCTTTCTCAGGTAGCACAAGATCGCGGGCGCTGCGGGCGATCGAACTATGCCAAAGCCACCATGGTCCTCGTAGATCTGGTCCCCGGAGAAATACACCATATCAGGGTCGAGCTTCATCACGTTCGCGGCGACCGGGCCATAGGGAAAGGCGTAGTCCTTTTGGCAGGTCATCGCCGCCATGCGCAAAGTACCGGAGCCCGGATTGGCCCGAATCGTACCCACGAAATAGTCGGGTCGGGAGTCTACCGAGGACTTCGAAGTATCGCCGAAAATTCGTCGACGCTCCTCATAGAGCACGCGGTATCGCCAGCTAGCTGATGCATCCCAATCAGGCAGGCGAAAAGTGGCGACCCAGGCGTCCGGATCCAAGCGTGCGGTACTCACTGTTTGCCAGCGCTCGTGGACCAGGAGCTGTAGCGAGACGTCCTGTTGGTCCTGCACGCTCAGCGGCCCGGTGAACACCGACATCTTCATCACCCAGCCATCCGCGCTGCGCGTGTCATGCAAGGTGTACATTGCCCAGAGTAAGGGACCGAAATCCTGATCCGGCCTGTCACTGAATCCACTGCCGGCTATCTGCCAATCCGAAAACGAATAGCGACTTGTAGACTCGGAGGCTTCATCCATCGATGGCAGTGAAAAGTTACTGACAACCGCCGTATTTCCAAGGAGCAGTGAGGTCGCCGCGAGAGTTTCGAGAGTCGCGAGGGCTTCGCCGGTGTCGGGGTCCCGGATCAGTAGCTCCAGATGCATGTTTTCTCCGCGTGGTACACCTGTGAGGGTGATTAGAAACGACTGGCGATCCCGTGTGTTGAGTTGGAGACGTTTATCGCCCAGGACAGCGTGATTCCCCAGCACACCAGCATCCAGACCCGACTCGACGAAGAGATTACTTCGATACTCATTCAGCTCACTTCGAGCGCCCATCCGAATAGCACAGCCACCGTCTCGCATCCCGCCCGCCTCACGCCGGGCGACGACTGAAACCGAAAAAGCCGCAGCACCGTTCACGAACTGGTGTCGTAGCGAGTGCACACTGCGATTGCCGCCGGAAGACAAGCAGACCGCCTTGCCCGCCCTAAGATGCCAGTCCTCCATGGGGTTGGCCCAATACTCACGGCCCAGCCAGACTCTATCGAAAGTGGATTTCCAGCCATCGCTACGGACTTCTTCGGGCTGCAAAAGATCGCCTGAACGCGTCGCACAACCCAGACCCGATGCGGTGAGTCCAGCGGCGATGAGTTTCATGGACTCACGACGTGTGACCCTGCTGCTCACGAACGGGACCGGGCGAGTGAGTGGGGGAAAGCGGGTTTGTACAACCGGCAGCACATGCGCCTTTCTACGCGGGAACCTGACATCACTTTCCTGCCGATCCGGCTTTAAGCCTCGGATACAGCTCCGTGTGCAAGTCTTTGGCGGCTCGGACCATCGGTGCGTAGGGCACATCGGCTACGCTCACGAATCCAACATTGTAGTTCTCACCATCGTGAGCCCGACCAGTGACAGGCGAATCGATGTACTGGAACCAATGTGCACCGACGAAATAGGGATTGGCGAGCACGGAGTCCATGTATTCCCGGTACATGCGCGCGCGATCGTTCTGGTCCGACGCGTGAATCAGCCCGGGATGAAACAGCCCCGAATCGGACGCCCCAATGTGGAACTCTCCGATTATGCTCGGCTTGTCGATCTCCTCCAGAAACTCCCAGGCGTGGGGAGACAGGCCTTCCTTATAGGAGTTATAGCTCACCACATCAACGTGCTCGGCGGCCGCGCGAACTACCTCGATGGGCATTCCCCAGTCGGGGAAACGTGAGCCCAGATACAGATGATCGGGCATGTGTTTTCGCATCGCTCCCTGGACTGTCGCGAAATATTTCTTTGCGTAGAGATAGAGTAAATCTGAGTAATCCTGGCGCTGTGCGTTGGTGTTGAACGGCGTGTCGACGCCTGAATCGAAGGCCTCCCAGCTCGCAATATCTGTTTGCCAGGCCGCATTGAGGGCATTGATCGTCTGATATTTTTTTCGCAACGCGCCTGTGAAGGCGCTTTTTGTGGGCACTTCTTTACCAGAACGACGGAGTGTGTGAATCACCAGCCCCAGCCGTGATGTGTCGTTCTCCGGTCGTCCAAAACTCTTCTCATTATCGATGAACACACCGACACACCAGGGCGTTCCGGTGACCTCTCGGGCAACTTCGGCAACCGTCAAGTAGGCTCTTTCGGAGAAAACCGGATCAAATACATCCGGCAATGGCGCCCAGAAGTCATCACCGCTGGATACGGTTTTGAAATCACCGATGATCCAGCCATTGGCAAAAAAGGGAATTTTCGTCTGGGCGTAGAAACGCGGGTCGGTCCAGTTTCCAAGGGATGTGAAACCCCAGTTGAGCATTCGGTCAACGGTCACGTCTTCCCATACTTTCAGATAATCGCGATCATCGAGACGCGCGTACTTTCGCTCAAGATTCGCGCTGTAGAAGCTGTAGGTCTCGCCATGGCCGAGTGGTCCAGAATGAGCTTCGCGCCGGTAACCAAAGTGCTTACCCAAGGGCTCATCGTACTCCGGGAGCCAGCTGAACATGTCTGCACGCAGCGGCGATACCAGGTGGCGTGACGGAACGGCCTTCGCACTGACCCGATTCAGACCGACTGAGTCCTCCGGCGTCAATCCAGCGTCGCTGCGTTCCTCTACGAGGTTCGGGGCAAAATCGAATCCCGTCATTGTTGTGGAGTTGGCAAGGCGAATGATATCCAGCCCGGTCGCGAAGTAGAGATAGCCGTCCGGATCCACGAGATGCCAGCGGCCGCCCAGTTTTTCGGTGCGAAAGTACCCGCTAGCTCGCAGTTGGGGCCCACCCTTCCAGCCGCTGTAGCGGGAGCGATCTGGAAGCGCACCGCCGCTTTGCAAGATCTTTAACTCTTCGTCGCGCGAGCGGTGCAATTCGGGCAGCGAGTGAACTTTGCCACCAAACTCCGCTTTGGCATTCTGACCAAACTCATCCACGATACCGCTCAGAAACTCCGAATCCGCTGGCGGATTGGCAGACAGTCGCAGGTTGTCGATAGTGATCCGCTTGGGTCTTAGGGTCGACTGGGTGCTCAGCGTCAGTCGGGTTATTCCTTGAAGGTTTAGATTCTTTTTGCCCCAGAGGGACACAAACTGGGTCGCCTGGCTTGCCCAGGTTGGCGGATTCCCCCGCAGCCCGGACGCAAAATTGAGTTCGACGTTGAGCGGCCCCGCGGGTGAGTCGAGGTCATGGCCTGCCAGTTTGGCATAGTAAGTGCGGCGAGCGCCGACGGGCACACTGACGGCGCGCGTATAGACTGCGCCATCGATATCCTCGATGTCGAGGTACACCATGGCAGACACAGGACCCGGGTTTCGAAGGTCCATCGCAATGTGAAAGTCGTGAAACTCGCTCCAATCCCAGGGCTGATCCGGGGCGAAGGAGACCGCCGAATAACTGGTTTCTGTCGATCCGAGCGTCACAACCAGCTCGTTGCCCGGATCGGTCCCGCTACTTTTCGCAAGTTCCACCCGGGCGTTGACAGCGGTTGCGCGTTTCTCGGCTCCCAGCTCTTCAAAGTCGTATAGATGCACGAGCACCCGCTCGGCGTCGTAGCGACCTGAGTCGCCGGGTTCCGTCGCAAAAACATTCAGGCAGATGGCACCGGCGATGATACCGATGGAAAGGAACACCGCCGTTGCGGAACGCCTGGATGGGCGATCAGGTCCGTGATCAGACTGGGCGAACCTGCCACCACAGCCACCGTATCTTTTTACGCCCGTCACGCTAGTAGCTCATGTATACGGTACGTTTCTGGAGATAGCCGTCGATCCCGTAGACCCCGTCTTCGCCTCCCAGGCCGCTGAGCTTGTGCCCATTGTGGTAACCCTGAACGTAACCGACGATTCCCTTGTTGAGAAAAATAGTGCCGGTCTCCAGACGCGCTATGGCATCCATGTATATGCTCTGATCCCGTGTCCAGAGGTATGCAGACAGGCCGTCCGAGCGCGCGTTCGCCATTTCAAGCGCCTGCTCGTAGTCCGCCACACGCAGAACTGGAAGCACAGGCCCAAAGATCTCTTCGCTTACAATCGGCGCCCGCGAATCGGCGTTCGTGATAACCGTTGGCTCAAACCAGTTGCCCCGAACAAACTCGTCACCTGCTGGTCGCCCGCCGCCAAGGGCGATCTCGGCACCCTGGGCCACGGAATCTGCGACGAGTTTCTCGATGCGCTGACGTGCAGCGGGGGTTGCGAGGGGTCCCATACCCGCACTCGTCATCGGATCCGCGGGTTTGACCGTGGCTGCACGGGCGAGAAGCTTCTCCGTAAACTCATCAGCAACGGACTCCTCAACCAGAACGGACTCATTACAGATACAAACCTGACCGCAATTTGCAAAGCGTGCCACGACCGCCGCATCTACCGCCGCGTCTATGTCCGCGTCCTTCAGAACGATGAAGGGAGCTTTACCGCCTAGTTCGAGAGACAGCGCCGTGATGTTTTTCGCACAGGCCGCAGCTACTGCCTGGCCGGCGCGAATGCTTCCGGTCAGCGTAATCAGACGCACCAGTGGGCTTTCGACGAGCGGAACTCCCACATCCTGGCCAGTGCCCGTGACCATGTTGATCACGCCAGCCGGCAGCTCCGCTTCTTCCACCGCCTCACAAAACACAGAAGCCGTCAGTGGTGTCGCTTCATGTGGCTTTAGAATCATTGTGTTTCCGGTCACTATTGCTGGCCCAACTTTGCGGCCTATCAACGCCAGCGGATAGTTGTAAGCACACAGCCCCAGGGTGACACCGTAGGGGACTTTGAAGATGAACAACTGCTCGTTTGCTGCATCCGAGGGGAAGATATCTCCGCGGATTCGCCGCGCTGCCTCTGCAGCATAGGTCATGTAACGGATCGTATCGGTCACCTCGGCGGCGGCCTCATCAAGAGTCTTGCCCTGCTCCAGAACGAGAAGTCGCTGTAACTCATCTCGCCGTCGCTCTACGCCACTACAGATTCGACGAAGGAAGTCAGCTCGTTCGATCGGCGGCAGCAACTGCCAGCGTTTCTGCGCGTCAAACGAACTCTGTATCGCCTGTTCCACATCCTGAGCTGTACAGGCGGGCACTTCGGCGAAAACCTCGCCGTTCGCGGGATTCTCGACCGCGATACTCCCCCTACCCGAAGCGTCAACCCAACCGTTGTCAATAAACGCGCGATAAGATTTCATGATGGAGATTTCTCTCTACTACGTTAAGCAGGTTGCAACGCATCGGCTACCTGGAAGTGGTAGCAAACCGATTCGTCGTAGACTTCCCCAGGACGAAGAAGCGTACTGGGGAAGTGCTTTATATTTGGTGCGCCCACATAATGTTGGGTCTCAAGACACAAGCCCCAGTGCGGGCCGTAGCGCTTTCCCTGCTTACCGCGCAGTGAGGGCTTGAATCCCTGGGCGGCGTACAGGACGATACTTGGTTGAGTTGTGCTGACATCCAAGAGACGGCCGGATTCAGGGTCAAACAGCCTCGCAGCGATGGCGCCTTCGCGACCCGACCTCAACACATAGTTATGGTGGTATCCGCCATTGGGAATTTTCGCCATCCGGTCTCCAAGGCGGGTGGGTGCACGAAGATCCCATGGCTTTCCGTCGAGAGACTCAACCAAGCCGGTAGGCAGAGCCTCCTCGTCGAGTACCAGATACTCATCGGCCGCCAACCAGGCATGGTGGTTGTGTATCGTCTCCGTCAATCCGCTCAGATTGAAATAGCTGTGATGAGCGAAATTGACGTGTGTTGCCTTATCCGTGGTTGCGCGAAAGCGGAATTGGACCGAGTTTTCATCGGATAAGGTCACATTGATCTGGGCGGCAAGGTTCCCCGGAAATCCAAAGAAACCATCGGGCGAAACGTGGCTGAAGCAGATGGATTGCTCTGCGGGCGGACGGGTGTCGCGTTGAGATCTTCGTGTGTCACTTTTACTCGAACTCAGCACGGAACTGCTCCACACAACGTGTTCAAACTCCCGGCCACCATGAAGTGTATTAACGCCTTCGTTCGCCAGGAGTCGGTAGAAGCGATCATCGATGGAAAACCCGGGGCCCCGAATTCGGTTAGCCACACGGCCCACCGTCGCTCCCATCGCGTCCCGGGAATCCGCGTACTCCTGCACACTGTCGAAGCCGAGGACTACGTCAGCCAACTCACCTGCTCGGTCCGGAGTGAACAGAGAGATGAGCCGCGCACCGTAGTTCGTAACGTCAAGCTGCATCCCGAAACGATTGGTCAGCGTGTAGCGCTTGATCGCGTTCCCATCGATCTCACCCCAAGGGATTTCGCTTACGCCAGGCTCCATAAGTCAGTAGGTTGCTCTGCCGCCGGATAAATCGAACACAGCTCCGGTTGAGTAGGAGCACTCCGCTGAGCTAAGCCAGGAAGCCAAGGCCGCTATTTCATCGACAGTACCCATCCGTCCCATAGGTATTTTGGAGACCATGTAAGCAATCTGTGCATCGCTCACATCCGCTAGCATTTCGGTCCTGATCACGGCTGGGGCAATGGCGTTCACCAGCACGTCGTTGTTCGCAAGCTCCTTCCCCAGGCTTTTGGTCAGGGCAATAACCCCGGCTTTGGACACGGAATAGGCAGAGGCATTGGGGTTGCCATCCTTGCCGGCCATCGAAGCGATGTTGACGATGCGCCCATAGCCTGACTCGCACATGACGGGCGCAATGGCGCGGCAGGTATGAAACGTGCCGTCCAGATTGACTTTCTGCACCTGACTCCAGACATCGGGTGGGTAGTCGACAAGGGGAGCATTCACACCTGCGACACCGGCGCTGTTTACAAGGACATCAATACGTGAAAACTGATTGCGCACGCGCTCGACAGCGTTCAAAACACCATCAAAGTTGGAGACGTCGACCGCGCAGCACAGGACATCGGGCGTAGACGCGGCGTCTGGCTCCGTGAGCTCCGAGGCTCCACTGGTCGCGTGCGACAAGAGCTCGCTCGCAGCGGATCGGAGTTTCTCGTCACTGAGATCCCATAGCGCCACACGAGCTCCCGACGCTAGAAAGCGCTTTGCGATAGCAAACCCCACTCCTCGGGCACCACCGGTGACCACTGCACAGCGGCCGGCAAGATCAATCGAATTCATGGGTGATCGGTCCATTCATCAAGCGCGATCACCCGCTGCGACTGCCGGCCTAATCCAGAGATTCCCAGCTCCACCTGATCGCCGATGTTTAACCACACCGGAGGCGACATCCCGGCACCCACACCTGGCGGAGTCCCCGTACAAATCAGATCTCCGGGTTCGAGGAGCATGAATTCCGATAAATAGCTGACGATCGTCGCACAGTCGAAAATCATCGTACTGGTGTTGCCGGTTTGCATACGCTGGCCGTTCACATCCAGCCACATATCCAGCGCCGTAGCGTGTTCCAGCTCCTCACCGGTTACAAGCCAGGGGCCTGTAGGGCAGAAATTGGGGAAACCTTTGCCCTTGGCCCATTGGCCGCCTCTTTCGAGCTGCCAGGAACGCTCCGGTACATCGTTTACGAGGGTGTAGCCAAAGATGTAATCCTGTGCGTCCTGACGAGAGATGTTCAATGCCGGACGACCGATTACGATCCCGAGCTCTACCTCCCAGTCCAGCTTGCTCATTCGGGGCGAATAGAGCAGCGGCTCGTTAGGTGCGCAAAAGGTGCTGGCCGATTTGTTAAACAGAATCGGCTCATCCGGTATGTCCATCCCGGCTTCGGCCGCATGATCGGAGTAATTCAGACCGATGCAGTAGATATTTTTCGGTCCGGCCAACGGTGCGCCCAAGCGTTGACCCTCGAAATCCACGATGGGCAAACTCGAAAGATCGAGTCTTGCCACTGCGTGCTGGAGTCCCGGCAGCGTACCCGCCGAGATATCCGGCACCAGCGAACTGAGATCCCGGTATTGACTATCCTGATCCAGCAGGCAGGGGACTTCCTTACCAGCATCGCCGATGCGGCAGAACTTCACGACGGCACTCCCTGTGCATCTTTACCCTGGATGATTTGAGCGGCGCCACTGGCGCCAATCGCTGATATACCTGTGCTCCCGCCCGCAGCCTGGCGCTGGTGCCACCAGGTATCCACCAGGGGATCTCCTCCGACGAATCTGTGCATTCCGATCGCATCCTGAATGCGAAGACATTCATTCCACTTCGCCATGCGCTCGGAACGTGCAAAAGAGCCTACCTTCAGCTGCCCGGCTCCCAGGCCGGCTGAGAGGTGGCTGATGGTCACGTCTTCTGTCTCACCGGATCGAGCGGAAACTATCGTGCGCCACCCCACGGAGGTTGCCGTGTCGTAGGCGGCAACCGCTTCGGAGATGGTCCCCACCTGATTGGACTTCATCAGCAGAGCATTGCAGGCGCCAGCGCTGGAGGCCTTCTCGATGAGCTTGGAATTCGTCACAACAAGATCATCGGCCACAATCTGAACGCGGTCCCCGAGGCGGTTGGTGAACTCGACCATGCCTGCTAAGTCGTCTTCACCCAGGGGATCTTCGATGGACACTATGGGGTAGGAATCAATCCACCCCTCGAGCAGATCAATAAATGCCGACGCCTCCATCTCTCGATCTTCCAGGGCGAGAGAATAGCGGCCCTGGTTGCTGAATTCCGAGGCGGCAATATCGAGCGAGATGACGACCCGTTCGCCGGGGACTTCACCGGCCAGCTCAATCGAGCGCACCAGGGTTTCGAGCGCGGCTTCGTTACTGTCGAACATGGGCCACCACCCACCCTCATCCGCTACGCCCGCCAGGCAACCGCGCTGTTTCATCAGATCACCAGCGGCGTAGTAGATCTCGGCGGTGACCTCCATGACTTCATCGAAGTCGGAAGCGCCGGGTACCATCACCATAAAATCCTGGACATCGACACGCCGACCCGCGTGCGCACCGCCTCCGAAGATCTGTATTTCCGGGAGCGGCAGCGACACCTTTCTCGCGTAGGAATCGGAAACGTACTGCCAAAGGGGCCGCTTCGCATCCGCCGCCGCGGCATGGAGCACGGCCATGGAAGTCGCGACGATGGCGTTGCCGCCTAAGCAAGATTTCTGCTGCGTCCCATCCAGGGCCTGCAACTGCCCATCGACAGCGGCCTGGTGGGCGACAGGCATGCCGAGCAAAGCGGGGCCGATTACCTCATTGACCGCCGCGACAGCCTTGCGAACATCATTGCCACCCAGCCGCGTGCCTCCATCGCGCAGATCGACCGCTTCCCTCAATCCGCGGGACGCGCCGGCTGGCGCCAATGCACGACCGATGTTGCCAAGGCTAGTCGAAACGGTCACTTCGACCGTCGGCTGGCCGCGAGAATCCCAACAACGCCGCGCTGCTATGCCCGCGATATCGCTCATTCGAAAACCCCGTGAACGCGGGTTGCCACCTGATCGAGCATGACATCAAAAGTTTTCGACGGAGATGAGATCAGAGGCAGGGCAAATGCCCTGACTCGATTGCGGGTCGGGTCGTCGAGATATTCAACGGGGGACTTGCCTTCGACTCGCGCCAGGAGCAAGGCTGGCAGAACAGCGCAGACTCGCTGTTCAAGGTCTTCTACCGACTCCCAGCAAACATGTTGCTGGTAGTGACTCCAGAAGTACCTCGCTGATTGGATTAGAGCAGCTATGTGTTCTGGCATGTGAAACGCCTTTAGCAGTAGATGATTCGTACAAAAACCCACGTCAAAAGCCGGATCACCACGGGTAGCACACTCCGCATCCAGAAAGATGGGCTGGGACGATCGGATCAAAATGTTCTTTGGGCTGACATCGCCGTGAATAACCACCTTCAGGTGTTGCTGTTGACTCTTGATGAGCGCCGCTAACGGGCGTGTGAGAGATGGGTTGCTGCGCTGCAAGAAAGCTAGATAGGGCTCAAGCCGTAGATCAAAGAATAGATCCTGGTTATCGAAAATGGGGTCCTTCAGCGAACTAAGGGTTGAGACCGCGTGAAGACGACCAAGCGAGTCTCCGGTACGCTGGGCATCTTCAGTGTGGATCCGGCCTGCAAGGAGTTCGGTCTTCCAGAGCCTTGCTTCGCCGCCGGCCAGATACTCCATAGCGAAGCCATGATTTTCATCGTCGCGACCAAACAGGCGAGGAGCGGAACCTGGTAACGCCTTGCCGGCGAACTGTAGCCAGGCGTATTCGACCGCATTCCGCGCGACGGGCGCACGCCACTCCTGGGCCACCCTTAGTTTTTCGAGCGCAAACTTTGCGACCAGTTGTCGGTCGGCGAAAGAAACCAGAGCGATATCAGATGCCACACCGCCGGTTAACGGCGTAACCGAGTGCACGGATCCGGGCGGGGCAAGGTCAAGTGCCGTCACGAGATTCGAACAACGGTCAGCCAGCGACAACAGCACGATCCGCCACCGAGCCCACAACACCGGGACGATTCACTTCAAACGGTTGCAGACGGTCCCATACAAATCGCACTCCGGTCCCTGGCTCATCCGATGCCACCGCCATCCCATCCTCCATTTGCAAGGGTCGGTGCGTGTAGTCATCAATCGGAAAACTATGTACTTCGAGCCAACCAGCGTTCGGCTGTGCGGATACCAGCCCGACATGCAGCTCCTGCATACCGTGGGAACACACCGGGATCCCGAGGTCCCGCGCCAGCTCGGCTACTCGTAACCATGCCGTGATGCCTCCACAGTTCGACGCATCTGGCTGTATGAATGAGAGCTTCGCCCTGGAGAACGCGTAGCCGTATTCATGCAGCGTATGCAGATTTTCACCCATGGCCAGCGGTACTCCGGTTTGCGACGCGATCTGTGCGTAACCGTCGTAGTCATCTGGCACGATCGGCTCCTCGAACCAGAGTATGTTTTGCGATTTAAAGGCGTTTGCAGCTCGGATAGCCTGCTCGATGTTCATGGCGTAATTGGCATCAACCATGAAGGCCACGTCCGGGCCGATCAGAGCGCGGACACTTTCGACCCGGTCTACATCTTCATCAAGCTGATCTCGTCCGACCTTAATCTTTACCCCATTGAATCCATTGGCAAGGTAAGCAGACACATCGTCAAGTAGCTTTTGTTTTGCGAAAGCGAGATCGATTCCGCCTCGATAAGCGCGACAGCGTTGACCTTGACCACCGGCGAGCTTCCAAAGTGGCTGCTGCTGCTTGCGGCCGCGAATATCCCAAAGCGCGATGTCCAGCGCCGAGATGGCGAACGCGGCAATACCGCCACGACCGACATAGTGCACATGCCACTCCATAAACTCGGCGAGTTGCTCGGGATTGTCACCGTTCCTGCCAAGCAGCGCGGGCGCGAGATCATGCTCGATCATGCATTTGATCGCGCCACCGCCCCGACCACCGGTATACGTATACCCAGTACCCGTACAACCGTCAGCGAGCTCGACCGCGGCGGTGACCAACTCGAAGTGCGTATGATCCCCGTGCTTGGCGTCGGTCAACACTTCGGGCAAAGGGACACGAAAGTGCCGACACTCGATAGCCTTAATGGGTGTCATCGCGGCGCTCCCGTTGCTAGTGATCGAAGACAGGCATCAATCGAGATTGCATGCCTTGTGCGCAACCGCACGAACGGCTGGATAGTCCAACGCGCATCGGTATGGCAAGTACTGACATCTTCGCTCATCATGCGATCGACCCTACCAATTGGTGAAAGAGCCGTCGGGCTTTGTCATTCGCGGCGCCTCCCAGAATTTGAAAGCCTGCTCCTTTGCCACTTCCTCCACCACATCGACGCCTATGCCCGGCGTAACTGAAATCGGGTAGGAACAGTTGTCCTCCACCGGAGGCGTGAGAAATAGCTGATCCTGCTCTGCTGGAATGCGCGACTCGTACGGAGACACTTCGCACCAGGCGAGATTTGGTATCGCTGCAGAGAGCTGTATGGTCGCGGCACTGCAGATCGGCCCCAGGGGATCGTGGGGCATCACATCGATGTAGTGTGATTCAGCTGCGGCGGCGATCTTGACGGCTTCGGTAAAGCCGCCGACATTGCAGATATCAATACGAGCGAAGTTGGTGAGGCCAGACTCGATGTAGGACAGAAAATCCCACTTGCTGGCACACTCCTCACCGATTGCAAACGGAATATCGACCATATCCCGCAGTGCGCGGTAGGCCGACGGAGTTTGCTGCCGGATCGGTTCTTCGAGAAAGTCCAGACAACCGGGAGCCAGTTTGTGGCAAAACGATGCCGCTTCGGCGACGCTCAATCGGTGGTGAAAATCGATGCCCAGCACCACACCGTGCCCGAGCTCCTGCCGAACCTCAGTCAGTATGGCTGCTGCGCTGGCGACCGACTGACGCACATCCAGTTCCGTAGCGTGGGCACTGTGACCCAGCTCTCCGGCCGTGAGCCGGATCACGTCCCACCCGGCCTCTCGCAGCTCCTTACAATCCGCTACCAGCGACTGGTCAAAAGGCTTGGTTGTGGTGATAAAACAAGGGATTCGTTCTCGCTGCGACCCGCCCAGCAAGCGACACACGGGCACGTTCAGAAGCTTACCGGCAATATCCCATAACGCGATATCGATAGCGGATATGGCACCCGTCAGAATACGTCCACCCTCGAAGTACTGGCCGCGGTACATCTCCTGCCAGAGGGCGCCGATGTTCCTGGGATCTTTACCCACGAGGAACTCGCGAAAGTGCTTTACCGCACCGACGACAGCGAGTTCGCGGCCTGAGACACCGGATTCGCCCCAGCCATAGACGCCTTCGTCTGTTTCTACCTTGACCAGGCAAAGGTTTCGATGGCCGTACCAAACTGGATACGCCTTGATTTCACTGATTCTCATCGACGGCTAAACCAGATCCTTAGCCGGCACCAACAGAGCCGACTGTCCGTGATCAGCAACGATTTCCGCACCGGAGATAGCAGCGGCCTTATCCGACAGTAAGAACGCGGCAATTTCGCCGATTTCATCGACTGTGGCGTAGCGACCTGAGGCGTGCATGGCATCGAAGGCTTGTGCAAGATCCGGCCTCGTTCGCGCGACCTCGCTCACTTCTTCGGTGCGAGTGAGTCCCGGACTGAGTGTATTGACCCGGATTCCATGGGCGCCCAAGCTCCAGCACATGGCCTTTGTCATCGCGGCGATGCCACCCTTGGTGGCAGCGTACATCTCGTACCCAGGGGTGCTGGCGACGGTATGGCTGGATGCGATGTTGAGGATGCTTCCACCGCCCCGCTCTTTCATATAACGGGCGGCCTGCTGGGACACGTAGAAGACCGAGCGCAAATTTGTAGCCCAGAGACGCTCGAGATCCGCTTCGGGAAAACTCAGAAAGTCGCTCTGAATGGTGACCCCTGCGTTATTGACGACCCCATCAATGCGCTCAAACCGAGTCTCAAGCTCCGCAAAAAAATCGCGTACGTGCTGACGACGACTCACATCAAGAATCATCGCGTGAACATCGCTATCGGGACCGGCAAGTGCGTGAGTATTGTCGACAAGTGAGTCGTAATTGATGTCAGCGACGATCAATGAGGCACCCTCACGGGCACACGCGCGAGCAATACCAAGACCGATACCCGCTGCAGCGCCTGTTATCAGCACGCGCTTTCCTGCAAGAGAACCGCTCATAGGGCTATCATCTTTACGCCGCCCAGTTCCAGCTCAATCGCTTCAATCGATTTGTTTTTAGTCTCCGGCAATATGCGGTAAAGAACCACAAGCCCGACAGCGACACACCCCGCGTAGAACGAGAAAATCTCGGCTGCGCCCATGTTATTGAGCTGCCAGGGAAAAAACTGATTCACCAAATAGTTCACGATACTTGTGATCAGCGCGAAGCTTGGAATGGCGACACTGCGAACGTTGATCGGAAATATCTCGGATAACAGAATCCACATGATGGGCCCGATAGAAAAGTTATATGCGGCAACAAAGCTCATGATCGCCACCAGGATCAGTGTGGAGTTAAGCTTCGCTGCGTTCTGCAATAACTTACTCTCGCCCGCGCGAAGTGCGGTATCGCCGATCCGCTCGCGTACCGCATCCTTGAAGGCAACATCACTCTGATACTCACGACCGACCAGATCTGCTAGGGCATTCGTATCGATGCTGTCTGGCAAGTGCTCAAACACGGGCTCGGAAAGACTATAGGTAGCACTGTTAAAGGCAACAGCGCAGACCAGGAGACTGGCACCGGCCCAGGTCAAACCAATGAGAGTAAGAGGCCTTCGACCCAGACGATCGATGAGCACGAGTGCCAGCACCGTAAACACAACGCTGATCAGACCGATCGCCACCGCCTGAGCAAAGGCGGCATCGGTACCGATACCTGTTTGTTCGAAGACCGTCGGGGCATAAAACAGGATTGAATTGATTCCGGTGATCGGCTGCACAACGGCAATTACAAGACCGATCCAGAACGCCGTTCGCATTCGGTGGTCGAACAGGCCGACAAGCTGCTCTCTGAAAGATCGTTCACTCGTGCGGGCACTCGCCTCGATCTCGGCGAGCGACTCGCCGATCTCACTGCCGAACCCCAGAGATTCCAGTACCCGCTCGGCTTCCTGTGACTGCTGATTCTGCACCAGCCAACGCGGACTCTCGGGAATCTGGATCAATAGCAGCAGCCAAAGTAGCGCTGGGAGAATCTCAGTCCCAAGCATCCAACGCCAGGTGTAGTCAGCGATTCCCAGGGTAGCGACCCAAGCCGCGGAAGAGCCTGTGGCCTGCAAAATCGCGTTATTGAGAAAGTAGGCTGCGGAAAGTCCGATCACTATATTTATTTGCGTCATCGCAACGAGTTTGCCACGAGACTGAGCTGGTGCGATCTCACCTATGTACATAGACGCCAACGACAGCGACGTGAAGGCCAGCCCACCCAGGAAACGCGCCGCTACCAGCGCCGAAAAATTGGGCGCCAGCACTGAGGCAATGGCCGAAAGCAGGTAGAGCGTGGCGATGAGGAGCAGCGTCTTCTTACGGCCGATTCGATCAGCGATAAAGCCAGTGATGAGCAGTGCAAAGATAACGCCAAATCCGGGTGCACTGACCACCGCACCGATCTGAAGATCATTTAGCCCGAATTCGACGGTGATAAATCGTACCGTTCCGGAAATCAGTGCGGCATCGAGACCAAAGACAAACCCGCCTAAGGCCACGATGAAAGCATATGCAAAAGCGTTGCCGCGAAATCCCATCGGCTTTAGTCCCCCGGGGCTTGCGCGCATTAGCAGTTTATCGGTCTAGCGCGTCCCCAATCCGTGGTGACTATACATGATTCGCGGCATATTGTTAACAATTTACAAATCTATTCATGGCGTCGTACCCTACCCTTTCCCGTGAAGCGCTGGAGCTGCTACCCGGGGCAATCACTTTCTCCAAGGCAGACTTACCGCAAAATTCTCGCGAGACCTAGCCAAGCAAGGATCCGGAATATGACCGCAGCCCACTATATTGGAGATCAAAGCTTTTCCCTCCGCCCTTGTGAACCATTGACGCCTGCGGAAGACGAAGTGCGGCTCGATGTCAGCTACACCGGAATCTGCGGGACAGACCTGCACATCTATCACGGGGTAATGGATCAGCGCGTAGCTCCCCCCCAGATCATCGGCCATGAGATGTCAGGAGTTGTCGCTGAAGTAGGGAGTGGCGTACAGGGTTTTCGACGAGGCGACCGTGTTGTGGTGCGACCTCTGGACTACTGCGGTGACTGCCCGGCATGTCAGACAGGTCACAGCCACATCTGCCATCACCTTCGGTTCATGGGAATCGACACACCGGGTGCCTTCCAGAACTCGTGGACGGTAAAAGCCCGTACGCTGCATCAACTACCTGACTCACTGTCGCTCCAACAGGGCGCCTTGATTGAGCCTCTCGCCGTCGCTTGCCACGACGTGGCCCGATCGAGACTAACGAGCGGTGAGACAGCGGTTGTACTGGGTGGAGGCCCAATCGGCCAGCTAGTTGCCCAGGTTGCCAACGGTGTGGGCGCAAATACGTTGCTATCAGAGGTCAATGACTCACGACGTGAGTTCGCAGAGCAAGCCGGAGTTCACACCGTCAACCCGCTAACGGACGATATCAATCGCTTTGTTGAAGACTGGACCGATGGACGCGGAGCCGATGTTGTATTTGAAGTGACCGGAGTACCGGCCGCCGTCACGACTATGACGGAGATCGCCGGTACGCGCGGCCGTATTTGCATGGTGGCTATTCACAGTGAGGCACCGCCGGTGCGGTTGTTCGATTTTTTCTGGAAAGAGTTGGAGATGCTCGGAGCTCGGGTATATGAAGCCACGGACTTTGAGCATGCGATTCTGATGCTCGCAAACCGGGATTTAGTGCTCGACTCATTCATTACTTCAATCAGTCCACTGAGTGCGATCGGTGACGCATTCGCCGGCTTGGATAAAAACCCGGCCGGCATGAAAACGCTGATCGATTGCTCAGCTCAGTAGCGAGAGGTTCAAACCACAGCCTGATAGTTACAACGGAGAAACAGTGTGAGTGACCTGTTCGATCTCAGCGGCAAGACCGCGTTAGTCACTGGATGCAAGCGGGGTATCGGCAAGGCCATGGCCGTGGCGCTTGCGGAAGCAGGCGCGAACATCATCGGTGTCTCAGCGACCTTGGAAGAAAGTGGTTCATCGATTGAGAACGCCATACGCTCACTCAATCGCGAATTCACGGCCTATCAGTGTGACTTCGCGGATAGAGCGGCTTTGTACAGGTTCATAGATCAAGTACGCCGCAATCATGGGGTTGTCGACATTCTCGTCAATAACGCCGGGACGATATTGAGGGCGCCGGCCGCGGAGCATAGCGACGAGTTCTGGGACACAGTGGTGCAGGTGAACTTAAGTTCCCAGTTCATCCTGAGCAGGGAGTTGGGACGGGACATGCTCGAAAAGGGTGCGGGAAAAATCATCTTCACGGCATCGCTATTGTCCTATCAGGGTGGCATCACCGTCCCAGGTTATGCCGCCAGCAAAGGCGGTCTTCAGCAGCTCATCATGGGCCTCGCTAACGAATGGGCTAGCAAGGGAATCAACGTGAACGGCATCGCACCGGGCTACATCGAAACGGATAACACCGACGCTCTACGTCAGGATTCTTCTCGCGCTCAGGCCATTCTGGAGCGCATACCCCAGGGGCGCTGGGGTACGCCAGATGATTTCAAGGGTCCAATCAGGTTTCTGGCGTCCGCCGCGTCGGATTATGTTAATGGCAGCATCTTGCTGGTTGATGGCGGATGGATGGGACGTTAGGGAGCCAGACTGCGACAGCAATTACCGAATGTTGGCTTTCAGTGCTTTTAATGCGCCACGCGTATCTTTGGCGCGCAGGGCATCGATTATCGCCTGATGCTCACGCACCCCGTCTTGCGGTGTACCAATACGCTTGTAATTCATCCGCATACGCATAACGATCGGGTACCAGAGGTTCACGAGGTCCGCACCTCCCGCGCGATCCATCAAATACTTATGAAACTCGATGTCCGCTTTGGTTACCTCCGTGTAGTTTTCCTCATAGAACGCCTCGCTGAATTGAGCGAGGATGTAGTCCAGTGCTTCGAAGTCTTCTTCATTAAGCTTGGAGATCACCATCCTGAAAGCGTGCGACTCAATTCTCCGACGCAAATCGATCATGAGCTGCTGAAGCTCCGCCGATAGCATCTCGGCTACCGAAGCCCCTACATTGTTCCGAGTAACTAAAAGACCTTCTTTTGTGAGGCGAAGGATCACGTCGCGGATCGGTCCTCGCGATACTCCAAAACGAGTCGCCAACGCCTGCTCGTTGAGCTTGTCTCCCGGTGCCAGCTCTCCGGAAATAATGTCGGAACGTAGCTGATCAGCGATCTGATCTCGAATGGGCACAATCTTCGCATTAGGGAGCATGGGGCAGTTCCGCGCGTTCCGTGGCTGTTGCCAGCCTAGACCAGTTGTCAACAATGTACAATCACAAGCCTCCGAAAAATGCGACGCTGTGGCTCAAGGCTTATACGCCGGACTTCGGCCAAAATACCGGGCTCTCACAGTAAACGAAACAAAGCGCTGGCGGCAAAGCTGAACAAGCCAATGCCGCTCATCGTTGCAATCCAGTCCCAGCCAGCACATGTCGCGCACCATCGACTCGCACACCATAGACTAGTCGATCACAACGGTGGCCGCTCTACTCAAGTCGGACAGGAGCACCAAACCGGAGTCGTTGGGGAGCAGCTGAATATGGCATGCGCGCGCGCACTCAAGTGGTCTCGGGTTCTTTCAGAGTCAAGTCAATCGAGTCACTTCTGAATCGACTCTCCGGTAAGCCGCGATAGGGCGTGGCGTATACAAAGACATCGCCCGCTTGGCGCTCCTGCTCTCGCTGCTGCGAGGTCAAGCCGTAGGTCGCCGATGTGATGTACAAAGTGCTGAGGTCACTTCCACCAAAGGCCAGACAAGTAATGTGTGACGTCGGCAACACGAGAACCAGGTCAACCTGGCCATCAGGCCGATAGCGCACTACTCGGCCCTGCCCCCACTGGGCGTTCCACAGAAAGCCCTCGGAATCAACGACGGATCCATCTGGCCCCGCCGGCGCAGGAACAGAAGCAAACTCACGCCGGGCGCTCAACTCACCCTGGCGTACATCAAAATCGAAAGCATCGATCCGATTTTTCCGTGTGTCGGCAAAGTACATAGTCGCACCATCCGGCGACCAACAAATACTGTTGGATATGTGTATCCCATCGAGATGGGTAGCTACCTTTCCACGACCATCAATACAAAACAGTTCGCCGCTGAGTCCGGTTGAGTCCGGGCATCGTGGACCGTCAACCAACGACCCACACCAAAATCTGCCCCGCCGATCGACCCGTCCATCGTTCAGCCGGATAGATTCAGGGTTCGCAATTCGATGCAGCCATCGATGTTCACCGGTTTCTGGATGGAGGAGCGCAAAACCGGATTGGAAAGCGGCCAGAAAGAGATCGCTACCCTCGATGAACGCAAACGAACAGAGATCCTCTGGCATTGCAGTTTGCGATGTCTTTTCTGAGAGCGTGTCGAGGGACCATAGACAACGCCCAGGCACGTCAGTCCACCAGAGTCTTTCGCTTTTCTCGTCCCAGAGCACGCATTCACCCAGACCATTGGCAGCGCTTATGACAGCACTAGGTTGGCGCAAACTAGTAGTGTCTTTCCCGATCATGCCCCTCCCCTCAAAGAACCGATGAGCAGCATCGGATGAGCGTCGACCACGAACCCACTAAAACGAAGCCACGGAATTGCCGGACTCGGCTTGTGCCCTAATGGATTGGAGATGCGCGCGGTAAGGAGCTGCTGATATGTCATGTGCCGAAGGAACCTAGCTTGCGAAAGTATTGGGTAGCCAGAGAGCGAGCTCGGGAACCAGCACGACAAGAAGTAATACGAGCACCAGCGGCAGAAGGAACGGTATCGTCGCTCGCGCACACTCCTCAAACGGTACTCGCGCAACTTTGGCGAGCACATAGAGAACCACGCCTACGGGCGGTGTCAGTAGGCCCAGCATCAGGTTCAACACCAGCACGATCCCGAGGTGTATTGGATCTATACCCACCGTCTGGGACACGGGGAGAATCACAGGCACAAGTATAGTGATCGCAGCGATAGTCTCGAGAAAGAACCCAACCGCAAACACCAGCGCCATGATCATCAGGAGTACCGGCGTAGAATCGGAACTCACCGCCAGGATCGCTGCCGCCAAGCCGCCAGCGAGCTGATTGGCGGTGAGTACCCAGGCAAACAGCGCTGCGGATGCCACGATCATCAGGACAGATGCGGTAGTATGGATAGTCGCCTGTACCGCTCGCAGAATCTCCGGCACCGAAAGCGTTCGGAAGACGAGGACCCCCACAAGCATAGTAAACAGTACGGCAGCCACGGCCGCTTCGGTGGGGGTTAAGATGCCAAGAACGATGCCCCCAACTACCAGAGCCGGCGTTAGTAGCGGCAGCATGGCTGCTCGAGCCGCCGCAAAGAGCCGATTGATCGAGAAGCCAACATCCCGGGGGAAACCGGCACGAACGGCGGTCGTGTGCACCATAGCCATCAGCGCCACTGCCATCAGTACCCCTGGGATCAGACCCGCCAAGAAGAGTTGCCCGATCGATACTTCGGCGATAACGCCATAGATGATCAGCGGCAGTGACGGAGGAATGATAGGGCCAATAGTTGATGAGGCCGCCGTCAGACCGACCGCAAAACCGCGGTCATACCCCGCATCCCGCATGGCCCTTATCTCTACTGCACCCAGGCCTCCGGCATCGGCGACGGCCGCACCAGACATACCCGCGAACAGGACACTCGCGCCCACATTCACGTGCCCTAGCCCTCCAGGGGCCCACCCGATCAAAGCACGGGCAAATGCGAATATCCGATCAGTGAACCCCGCTGAGTTCATCAGGTGACCCATCAATATAAAGAAAGGAATGGAAATCAGCGGGAAGCTGTTGACCCCATTGATCATCGTATGTGCGGCCGCTGCTGGGGGCAGGCCTTCAGCGAGAAAATAGGCCAGCGAGGCTAGACCGAGCGCAACGAAGACGGGCGCTCCCGCCGCCAGTAGAGCAAAGAGAAGCACGGCCGTGATCAAAAACTCGGTCACGGTGCATCACCTGCACTCGGAGGCAAGATACGGTTTCTGATTTGCTCGGGACTCTCGCGCCACCAGTCTCGGATTCGAAAGAGCGTCGCCCAGCTACTGGAAAAAAGCAGAGTGGCTACCAGCCAGTACACGAGATCTTTTGGCAGGTCGACAGAGATCATCCGACGATCAGCACTTAGCGCCAAGCCGATCGTAAAGAGTGTCAGTGAAGCGTGAAACACAAACGTCGCCAGCTCAGAGAGAATCATCAGAGGCTTGAGATCCGTTTGCGGCGCCCAGCGATACACCACTGTCAGCACGATGTGTTCCTGCCTTCGCAGAGCATCTAAGGATCCGCTGTAGACTACAGCGATCAGCAAATACCGTGCGATCTCCTCCGTCCACGCCAGACTGTCGTTCAACAGATAGCGAGTAAGGAACTGCAGAGCCACCACGACCGCGAGGCCCAAAAACAGAAGCATTGAGGGCAGTTCCAGCCAGGGCGTAGTGATCCTTGGATTAGGCGAAAGCCACTTCACAACTGAGCCAGTTCGCGAAGACGTTTCAGGTAGGACGGATCAAAAGGCAGTTTCTCCCGGGACACTTGACGCATTACCGCGGCGCGAAAGGCACCGCGGTCGACCTCGTGTATACGAAGCCCACGCTTGCGAAACCAGTCGAGGAACGTGCGCTCGCTCTCGGCAATCTGCCGCGATGCCCGATCAGCACCTCTCCAGAGTAGCTCCTTTAATGTCTGTGCATCCTGGTCGCTCATCTCGGCGAGGAGCTCGTTGGCAACTACCGTCACGAGAGCAGGCATGATATGGCCGGTAAGACTGATGTCCGACTGGACCTCGTAGAATCTCTTGGAGCGAATAGTGGTCAGGGGGTTCTCTTGTGCATCCACCACGCCCTGTTGCAATGCCAGGTACACCTCACCAAAGGGCATGGGTGTCGCATTCGCCCCGGTAGCTTCCGGCATGATCAGATAAATCGGCGAATTCGGCACTCTGATCTTTAGGTCCTGCATATCCCTAGGATGCAGAATCGGTTTATTTGCCGTGACGTGACGAAATCCGTAGTAGGTAAGGCCGGCTATCGTGGACCCAGTAGCCTCACCGAAGCCGTCGGATATTTCGCGGAACAGCGGGCTATCGCGATAGGCCCGCCAGTGCGCGAAGCTCTCTACAGCATAGGGGAAATCCGACACCGCCAGTGGTGCAAAGGCATTTGCGGCGAACGCCGCCCCGGTGTAGATGATATCGATCGAGCCAAGCGAAAGCGCTTCGTTGATCGCACTTTCGTTTCCCAGCGCCGACGCGGGGTACACGCGTATCCGGTAACGGCCTTCCGTGAGCTCTTCAAAGCGGCTTGCAACGTAAATCGCCTGCTGATGAAAAGGCGTACTGGCTTCGTAGACATGCGCCCAACGTATCGTGGTTTCATCATCAACACGTGCCAAAAACGACCAGAGGGCAGCGCCCAGTACCAATGACGACAGTGACACGGTGAAGGGATAGCGACGCATAGCGTGCAGCGTTCAGTGTCTAAACGATTCGCCGTTCACGGCGATTGCCTCAGCAGCGGCAAGGCCAGGAGTGCGTCGTTGGCTGTGATGTACAAAACAGACTCGTCCCCCGCCAGGGTGCAGTTGGCCGTGGGTCTCCCGGTGAGTATTCTCGCAAGCAACTCGCCAGTTTCCGAGAACAACCACACCCCGCCAGGGCCTGTGGCAAAGATGTGGCCACTCGAATGAACTGCCATGCCATCGGGCAAACCCGGCTCATTCATCGCTGCCTCGTTCGCATCGTGAAACAGCCGTTTATTGCTCACTGATCCGTCAGTGCTCAGGTCATAGGCCAGCCAGTGAGGGTTTTCCTCATCCGAGACGGCAACAAAAAGCGTTCGCTCATCCAGCGACAAAGCAATCCCGTTCGGAGCAGTAACCTGATCGTCCAGCAGAGTTAGTTCGCGAGAGGAGCTAAGGTGATAAACACCCTGAAAAGTCAGTTCCCGGTTTGGGTCGGTCAATCCATTAGCCAAACCGTAAGGTGGATCGGTGAAGTAGAGATCTCCGCTGCGGCTGAACACGCCATCATTTGGACTGTTCAACCGCTGACTCTGGTAAGCATCGACCAGGGTGATAAAGCGACTCGCTGGTTGATCCAGTGCGGCATCCATAATGGCAACGCGGCGATCACCGTGCTGGAAGAGAACGAGTTGCCCGTCTTCGTTGAGGAGCAGTCCGTTAGAGCCCTGCGAGCTGTCCCCGGGTTTAAGTCCGCTCGCACCGGATTCTGTTAGAAAGACGCTCACCCCTTCTCCCGGCTGGTAGCGGTGTATAACGTTGTTCGGAATGTCAGAGAACAGCAAATAGCCGGAACCAGTTTGCCGTTCGCCATTCTCGGGAATCCACAGAGGTCCTTCTGTCCACGCGTAACCAGTGCCAAGCAACTGGATGCTTGCATCAGACGCCAACAGCTGCTCGGCACGCGAATCCAAGATCTGCACGGAATTGCCCGCCTGAACGTGGGCGGAAGACATAGGCAGCACCAGGGCCGCGGTGCTAAGTAGCTTTTTCAGCGACATCAATTCGCTCCAGAGTTCCAACCAGAAAGAGAAACGAACACGCACCCAGCAGCGCGAGGGCACCGATAAATGCGAGCGCTGGGGCAAAGTCTCCGTCCACCACAAGAAAGCCTATGACGAGAGGTACCAGAACCGCTGACAAGCTGGACACGAAATTGAAGGCACCACCGACGACACCAAGTAGTCGGGGTGGCGCTAGAAACGAAACGAATACCCAGGCAATGGATGACAAGCCATTGCCAAAGAAGGCAACAGACAGGCAGGTAATCACCCAGAAAGTACTATCCGTGTAATTTGCTCCCACTATCGCCGTGGTCAGGAACATGCCCAGGACTACCGGTGTTTTCCGCGCAAATTCATTACTCCACCCGCGCCGCAGCAAATAGTCCGAGATAAGACCTGACACCAGCACGCCACAGAAGGCGGCAAGAAACGGTACGGAAGCCAGGAATCCGGAACGCACATAGCCCAGGCCACGGTACTCAACCAGATAGGTGGGAAACCAGGTCAAGAAGAAAATTAATGTACCTCCGAGGCAGAACTTTCCGAGATAGATGCCCCAGAGTTTTCGGTTTGAGAACACCGTGGCAAAGTCTCTCGCACTGATCGCCTTGTCGTGTTGTGCTGCGCCATCGCTGGAAACGGACACCAGACGTCCTTCATCCTGCCCAACAGACTCTTGATCATCAGGGTCGCGGTAGGTGAGGTACCAAACCGCTGCCCAGACCAGGCCGATGCCCCCGGACACGAGAAAGAGACCGCGCCAACCGAATACTGCCTGCAGGTAGTTGAGAGCCGGCATCAAAAGAGCCAGACCGATAAACTGCCCGGAGGTGTAGATTCCAATCGCGGTCGCTCGCTCTTCGGGAGGGAACCATACAGTTGCAATTCTGTTGTTACAGGGGAACGAGGGGGCTTCGAACACACCGACCGCCATCCGGCAACCGACAAGCCCTGCGATACCGGATACGAAAGCCTGAACGAGCGTGGCGAGGGACCACCCGATCAGGATCAGGGGATAGAGTAACCGCGTTTTGACGATATCGACGGTTAACCCGCCGGGGATCTGGAACAGGGCGTAGGTCCATCCGAACGCGGAAAACACAACTCCCATCTGCACAGACGTCAGTGAGAGATCCTCGGAAACTGCGGACGCCGCAACCGAAATATTGGTTCGGTCCATGTAATTGATGACGACGCTGACAAATACCAACGCAAGCATCTGGAAGCGTTTGCGCTTGCCTCCTGAGCGTCCTAGCGCCACCCTGGCGCCATAGAGAGTACAGACCGCAGCCTCATTGGGTGAGACCGACGGGTCCTGGCAGAATCAGGGCTCATATCAGGACGCGCGGCGTTCCTTTCGCCTAATCAGACCTCGCATCTGTCCCAGGGACGCAATCAGCAGATGACACGCGAGCAAATACCCTCTGCGGTGAAACTCCCCTAGCACATCTCCCGATAGACTCTTGAGCTTCGAGGCGTTTACGGTGTAAAGCCCATCGAAGTTCCTCTTCTCGCCACTCGCGAACTCGACATTCACCTGCGCGGACTCGACCAGGTCGTTCTTCAGGAGAGCACGAATCAATGCCTCGGTGGCCCGCGCACCGATCAGTAGTTCCCCTAACGCTTTTTCCACCGCCTCCAGAAATGGACTCTTTTCGCCCTCGGGTGTGAACAGGGGCTCGCCCTGCGATGAACCTATCCGCTGACTTGCCATGTCAATCGTCAGAATTCCCTCGGCCTGCGCATCCCCCTGAGCCGCCTCGTTGCCAGGCGGTTGAGCGACCAGGAAAGGCTGCCGGCGTAGATGCAGGGGTATATAGCTTGCCTCCCACTGCTCGCCCGAGAGGAACAGGTTTTCGCCCGCTTCGAAACCGAGAATCGCATAGAGGCCAAATTGTCCCGTGTTGTCCTCTTTGAGAAAACAAACTGGATAATCGAGCACCAGACTACTGAGCTCGCTGGCGACCACGGGTACCAGATGTACCCGATCACCCAAATCCTCACCCCGTCGCGTGATAACGCGCAGATCCTTGTGTTTGCTCCGATCAAGCGCTACCAGATCCGGCACAACCTTATCCTCCAATGCAAGTATCGTAAGTTTTCGACCATCAAACTCGCTGCATACCGTATTGCTGGATTTTGTTCAGCAGCTCACGGTTCTGCGGGAGCGACGCCAGCAGCTGGCGGGTTTGCTGCTGCGTACTTGCGAAGTACTGCGCCGCTGTTTTGCGTGAGTCCTCGGATACGCCGTGGGGGTTTGGCTCGGTCTCAAAACCCATGCCATACAGCACGTACTGATAGCTTGCAGCGGGAAAGACCTCGACGGTTCGATCAAAGTCGCCGTGCCATGGTGTTTGGTAGCGCCACAGTTCCAGCAGTTCCTGCAAGCTATCCGGCACGGTAGACGGATCACGGTTGTCGATCCAGAACTCACTGTCCGTGCGTTTGCTCAGCACGTAGTGCAACTTCAGAAAATCCACGATGCGATCCCAGCGGTAGTGAAAAGTCTGGTTGAAGCGTTTGGCAAGAATATTCATGCTTTCCCGCGTATGGGGAAACTGCTCCGCCAGCGCGCGAGCGGATATTTCCACCAACAGAATCGCGGAGGCCTCAAGGGGCTCCAGAAAACCCGCGGACAAACCAACACCCACACAGTTGCGAACCCAGAACTGCTCCCTATGACCGGGGTTGATTGTGAGCTTTCGAAACTCCAGATCAGCAGCGCCGGCTTCGCTCTCAGTACTTTCCTCAAGGTATCGGGCGAGCCGGTCTTCAGCCTGTTCCTGCGTTGTATGAGCACTGGAATAAACGTGACCAATACCGCGCCGACTCGACAGGCCAATGTCCCAGATCCAGCCGGCATCCTGCGCGGTGGATACCGTGTGGGGAACGACAGCGCTATCCTCCCTGGGATAGGGGACCTGGACCGCCAGGGCGCTGTCGACAAACAGCACATCCTTTTTAGAGACGAACGGGACCTGATAGTGGCCGTTCAGAAGCAGCGCCTTGAAACCGCTGCAGTCAACAAAGAAGTCGCCGTTCAAGTCACCCTGATTGCGTGTAACGACAGCCGCTATATCCCCATCAGCTGTCGCTTTTACCTGAACCACGTCGTCGAGTACGAGGCGCACACCCAACTTCTCGGTGCAGTGCTTCTTAAGAAACTCGGAGAACTTGCCAGCGTTCAGGTGATACGCATAGTTGGCGATCCCCGCGTATTCCGGCGTTGTTATCTTCTTGGGCGCAAGACCCACTTCGCAGAGCGATTCCTGGGGACAGACGGCCTCGGAGAAGGAAAGACGGCTTGAATCCTCCTGCCAGAATGGCGCGAGGTTGGTGTCCTGAAATCCCGTCGGGAGCACCAGCGGGTGATAGTAGTAGTCGTCGTCCTTCCCAGTTACCCACTTCGCAAACTTGGCGCCCTGCTTGAAGGACGCGTTGCATTCGCGAAAGAAATCGGTTTCTCGCACACCGATGGTACTGAGGGTACGCCGCATTGTCGGCCAGGTCCCCTCGCCCACGCCGATGATTGGTATCGATGGCGATTCTATAAGCGTGATGTCGAAGGCAGACTTGTTTTGCTTTTTTAAGCTTGCTGCAAGAACACCAGCGGTAAGCCAGCCCGCTGTGCCGCCGCCGACGATAACAACCGACGATACCGGTGTACCCATCGCTTCAGTCCTCCCCCGTGAACTCGCCCGTCAGTGTAGTGAAGTAAAAAAAAGGCCGCCACAAATGGCGGCCAAACCCAAAACCCATCGCTCTGCGGGTCTACCCAGGGGAATTTAGAACGTAGCGCGGACGCCGATATTAAACCGAGCGCCGAACTGCAAGGCATCGATTAACTGGTCATCGAAGCGCCCATGGCGACGAATAGTTTCTTCCAACACGTTGAGCCCCTCGACAAACACCGTGGTTGTATCGTTGATGTTGTAGGCCGCGTTGAAATCCAGCTGGCCGTACGCTTCAGTGATCACCGGCTCACCGAATCCGGTAAACGTGAGCAGAAACTCATCGCGCCAGTTGTAGGCAGCTCGGACCTGCCATGGTCCTTTCTCATAGAACCCAACTACATTCGCTGAATCGCTGAGCCCGGCAAGCCCTTCAGCGGTCTCGAAGTTCGTGGGGTCGAACTCCGCAGTTCCGTCGACCAGCGTGTAGTTGAGTATGGCCCCAAACCCTGTATCGCCGAACAGGTGCTGAATGTTCAGCTCCCAACCATCGATCTCTTCGTCATCGAGGTTACCGGTTGTGGATACATTGAAGGTGGCCACCGGATCCCCAGGCTGCCCTAGGCATGCACTGTTTGGCGGCTCGACGGGATCGGGGCACCCGGGGCGCGGATTAACACTTGGATCCGTCAATGGATTGCCCTGAAAATCCAGTATCGGCCGCTGCTCGAAGGTCGCGCCGAAAAAGTTCTCGACGTATTTTCGAAAGTACCCGATCGAAGCTACGCTCGCCTCGCCATAATAGTACTCAAGGGCGAAGTCGAAGTTATCCGACTCCAAAGGCAGGAGACCGGGATTACCCTGGGAGGCGTCAAACGGACCTCCCGGGCGTGCAACCACGTTGGCGGTCGACGGGAAAAGGGCCTGGACACTAGCCCGACCCAGCGTACGGCTGTAGGAAACCCTGCCGACCAGCTGATCGGTGATGTCGATTCCAAAATCCAGATTGGGCAGCACCGACGTGTACCCTCCGGACAGCGCGTTGCGTGTGACCTCTTCGGTGAAACGAGGTTGCAGCTCGGCCGCATTTCGAAAGTTGAGAGCGGTAATACCTGGCAGCAGGGAGAACGTGTCAACGTCGGTATCTTCAAAGCGGACACCCGCGTTGATTCTCACCGGCATGCCGTTAAATTCCAGATCGAAGTCCAGCGATACGAAGGCAGCTAGAGTCTCTTCAGTCACGCCATCCACGGTGGGAGGATTCAGGAAAAACTGCCCCTGCTGCTCGACCAAATCGATGAACTGCCCCGCGTCATAGCGCTGGATCTGCGGGAATAGGCCAGCCCCGCCAGCGCCGAACTCGTCAGCCGTATCGCCAATCGATTCAAAGGTGAAATCAAGCCCGGTGAGATCGATATCCACGAACGAAAACGTACCAAAGTCCTGATGATCGGTCTCGTAGTCGGTGTAGGCGACGCCGAAGTTAATCTGCGTAAGCGGGCCCCCATTGACGTCTTTCCAGGCGCCGGAAAACTGTAACTGCGTGATGGTGTTTTCGATTTGCCGACCGCGCTTCTGAAACAGATCTGATACCCGGTTGGCTGAATCGTAGACACCGCCGGGGAATGCAGAGTCATCGAAGTCGATGGTCGGTATATCGCCGGAGAAATCGACATCGATAACCACCGGACTGTTTGATGGATTGTGAATGTTGGCAATGGTTTCGCCAAAGTCACCGTCGGGATTCGATTCAGCAACCGAATGATGGGCGTCGAATACGAAGCTGAGAGACTCTGTCGCCTCCCATTCAAGGTTCACGCCGACCGAGTCGAGTTCGTTGTTGTTCACAAAATCGAACGCCCAGAAATCAAGGTCGCCCGGCGTGAACGTCGCCGAAGACAAGCTACCGTTCTCCGTAGCCACTGCGTTCGTTGGATTGTCAAACCACAAGCCATGCCGGTTCATGTCAATCCGCTCATCAAAACGGGATGCGACATAGTCAATCGTCGCAACGAAATTGTCGGTGGGTGCGAACTGCAGAACGAGCTGTGCATTCTCACGCTCGCGCTCGAAGTCACGGATGTCGACTTCAGCGGTGAAAGGCGCGAAGGTAATCAGGTCTGGATTGTTGGCGGTGTTCACTGCACTGGTATCCATCGCAAAGGGGTTTCGACGCCAACCACCGAGCTGCGTACCGACCCTGTCCTGACGACTGTCGCGATCCGCGATTGATGCGGAAAACAGAATTCCAAACTTACCGTCGGCAAAGGTCTGGCTGATGAGACCGGATATCTCCGGCGTTACCGTACTGCCCTCTTCCACGCTGGTATCGAACACGCCCTTGGCGCTAATGGCCGATTTAAATCCAGGAAAATCAAAGGGGCGCGCGCTGCGCATGTTGATCGTTGCACCAATGCCGCCGGAGAAGATGTTCGACCGCCCGGTCTTGTAGACCTCAACGCCCGACACAGATTCGGCCGCAATTTCTCGAAAGTTGAAACTCCTGGGAATACCAGCGGAATCCAGAGAAGAAGCGGAGGGCATCTGTCGACCATTGAGTGTTACCAGGTTGAACTCCGGGCCGAAGCCACGGACGGTAACCTTGTTGCCTTCGTTGTTCGCCCGATCGATCGAAACGCCGGTCACCCGTTGCAGAGACTCGGCCAGATTTGTATCGGGGAACTTACCAATATCTTCTGCTGAGATGGCATCGACAATACCTACCGCATTGCGCTTGGTATCCAGCGCGCTCTGCAACGAGCCACGGATCCCGACAACAACTACCTCCTCAATAACCGAGTCTTGTTCTTGAGCGTAAACGGCGACGGAACCGGAGATCGCCGCAGCTACCGAAGCAGCGAGTGCGGAGCGTTTGAAGACTGGGTGATTTAGACGCGGGGAAAAAGTGAGTTGTTTCGAACAGTTTACGTCTTGCGCAGAACTTGCCATTGAAGCCCCCTTATTGCGCGGCCAATTAGCAGGCCGCTGAATAATTATTGAGTTGGAGTCTGAACTCGATTCTGTAGATTGTCAACAATCTACGATTAGCAATTTCTACTTTTTTACCGCACCGGCACCTGCCAGGGCTACGGGCGACGAACCGCTCGCAATTCAGGGTTGATTGAAGGGACCAAACCGCTTCGAATAAAGAGAAGAATTGAAGGCCCGAGCTGCCTCGACCATCTCGGAGTACGGAACGTCAGTGACGGAAACAAAACCGACGTTGTATCCCTCTCCATCAAAGGCGCGCCCGGTCAGTGGCGAATCCACGTACTGAAACCAGTGAGCGCCGACCATTGAGTCCAGAGCCGTTACGCTCTCCATATACCTGAGGTACATCCGTGCTCTGTCAGCCTGGTCGGAGGCCTGCACGAGTCCAGGATGGTATAGCCCCGTATCACTGCTGGCACCGATATGAAACTCGCCAATAACAGTCGGCAAATCCACTTCTTCGAGAAAAGCCCACTGATGAGGCTGCATGCCCTCTTCATAAATATTGAAGCTGAGAACATCCGAGTACTTCACGGACGCCTTCACAGTCTCATCTGGCATCCCCCAGTTGGCCATGCGAGCACCCATGTAGAGATGGTTCGGAAGGTATCTCTCGAGCGTGCCGTGAACGACGCGAAAGTACTCTTCCGACAGTGCTTCGAGCATCTTCGACAGGTCGGAGAGTGTGGCCTCCTGATAGGTAGCCAGCTCAAACGGCTCGCGCAGCGCGGCAAACGACTCGAAGTCCGCCTGCCAGGCCCTGTTGAGATCGTTGATGGTTTCGTACTTCTCTTCCAGGATTTGCACAAAGGCGGCCTTAGCGGCACTGGTAGCTGCGCTCTTTGACAACGCGTCGAGAATGATTCCATAACGCTGTACTACCGTACCCTGTCGGTAGCCCCAGCTTTTCTCGTTGTCGACGAAAACGCCAACGCACCAGGGCGAGCTTTGAATCTCATCTGCGATGACCGAAATTGTGATGTCAGCTCGTCGAACGAACTCTGGATCGAAGGCATCGGGCATGGAGCCCCATACATCATGAGGCGAAGACAACGTCTGAAAATCTCCGATGATCCAACCATTTGCGAAGTAGGGAACCTGCGTGTTCGGGTAGAAGGCTGGATCGACCCAGTTTCCAAAGGATGTAAATCCCCAGGAGTTCATGCGATCGAGGGTCACCTGCTCCCAGGCCTTCACATACGATTCGGCCGAAGCCTGGCCGTAGCGTCGCTCGAGGTTTGCACGATAGAAGCTGTAGGTCTCTCCACCGTCCAGGGGACCCATGATCGCCGAGCGCCTGAAGCTATAGTGATCGGCAAGTTCATCGTCGTAGGATGGCAGCCAGGTAAACATCTTGTGTCGGAGGTCTGACGACACAAATCGGGTTGCGCGCTGCTCTTCTGTGATCGCCACTATCCCCACGGAATCCTCGGGCGTCACCTCGGCGGGATCGACATAGCGCACACCAGGATCCCTAAAGTCGATACCGGTGAACGTGGTCAGATTGGCCATCCGCACGTTGGCGAGACCATGGGAGAAAAAGAGAAAGCCATCCGGATCCACCATCCACCACTTGCCATCGACCTTCTCGGTCCGAAAGAAACCTGTTGCTTCAAGCCTAGGGCCGTCTTTCCAGCCTCCCCAGCGGGAACGATCGGCCATGAGGGAAGACGCTTCAAGCTCATCAAGTTCGGAGCGTGCCAACTCCTTGAGTTCAGCCAGCGAACCCACTTTGTTCGGAAACTCAACCTTTGCGTTCTGGCCGAACTCATCGACGATCCCGGCAAGAAACGACAAGTCGTGCTCCGGGTTTCTGCGCAGGCGCAGGTTATCGACCTGCAGTTTTTTGGCCGTGATGTTGCCACGTACGCCCAGCGCAATCTCTGTCACCGCATTGAGAGGCATGGACTTATTACCGAATCGCCAGTGCATCATGGTGTCGTCGGTTTGCCATGGAGCGGGGTTTTCACGTTTTGCCGTATTCAGTTGACTCGTGGGACCGTCGAGGATGAAGAAATAGGTGCCTGACGTATTCGCAGGCACACTCACGCTACGATTCGCCGTATCTGCTCGATTTCCTGAGATGGCGCCACCCGGTGTGCTGCTGAGACTCACATACAGTTGCACGGACTCAGGGCCTGGATTGGTGACATCGATGGCAAAGTTGTAGTCCCGATGGTCGCTCCAGTCCCAAGGACTAGCAGGTTGCAGGCGAACCACGGACCAATTTGCGTCGGGGGTAAATTGCAGCTCCAGCGCCGTGCCCGAAAGCGTGCTTTGTACGGCGACAGCATCAGCCGCATCCAGAGCTCGACTCGGATCAGCAGTGTCAAAATCTGCAAGCACTTCCAAGATACTTGCCTCGCTAACGGCTGAAGAGTCATCAATGGGCAGCGGGTTAGCTGTTTCGTCGCCGATCTGCTTAGCACCGCAACCACTCAGACCTACGAGAAGCGTCCAGAGACCCACTGCGAATACAACCGCTGTTGTGTCCCGTTCGTCTCCCAATGAAGGATCGCGAGACGCGGCCACGCGTCTCGACCTCCGTTGACCCGGAATGACGGGAAGACTGAACGAGCGCCGAGCGATCGTAGCTAGAACTGCGTGGAGTTTCCGAGACTGGTTAGATGCAGGCATGAGTTCACCCCCATAGGCTTTATGCCCGGCACGCTACCAGTATTGTTGATTGTTGACAATATTTACTGCAATGCGGACCTTATTGCAGAGATTTTGGACTCAACCTGTGAAACGGTGTCACCGGCACGATACAACTCCGAACCCACGCCGAACCCGTGCGCGCCGGACTCTGCCCAGACTTTGAATTGTTCCGCGCCGATCCCCCCTACAGCGAGTACACGCACCTGGGCAGGGAGCACTGCCGCCAGGGCTTGTAGATGCGCGACTCCGTAAGTACTGGCAGGAAAGAGCTTTAGTCGCGTTGCTCCGAGGCGTATCGCATGAAATGCCTCGCTCGCCGTAGCGAATCCTGGCAAAACGTCCAGACCGTGTTCAATAGATGCAGTAATGACCTCGGAATAGACGTTAGGTGTCACGACCAGTTGACCACCGGCTTGCGCCACCGAGCGCACGTCGGCTTCGCGCAAAACCGTGCCAGCGCCCACAAGGCAATCTGAGGGAAGTGATTCGCGCAGGCGAGCAATACTGTCCAATGGTTGAGGTGAATTGAGCGGTACCTCCACGCAGCGTACCCCGTGGTTGTAAAGTACCGTGCCGATGTCGGCGGCTTCCTCGGGTGTAATGCCCCGGAGGATGGCTACGACTCTCAGCTCTCCCAGATAGTCATCGATCACAGCGCAAGACTCCCAGCAATAAACTTAAATCCAGCAAGGGCGGCGGCGTCTCCCTCATGACACACACTCCCGTACCCAAAAAGCTCAAGCGTCAGCGCGAAGCGCTTGCAAAGCAGGCTCGACCCGATGATTTCGATAGGTAATGCCTCCGCATCGAAACTCCTAAGGGCGGCATGTACATCGGCACCGATCAAGAGCCCGGAAAGATAGCTCGCGGCATCACCATAATCATGATCTGGTATGAGCTTCCTGGCGCGAGCAGAAAACAACAGGTGCGGAAGATGCTCAGCGTTGTCCCGTGCAAGGACGACACCATGCTCGAACGCAGCAGAATCCCACTGACCTACGTTGCGCTGACCCGGCGGTACCAGCACGCTTTGCATGGCGAGTAAGTCATACAGCTCGCCCGTCAGCGAGGTGGTGAATGTGCCCACTCTTCCTTCTTCGACGAGAGCCCACTTGGTGTGTGTTCCCGGTAAACACAAGAGACGGCTTGGGTGCGCCTCCGTCGATAGCTCCTCTATCCAGCCAAGAATCTGTACCTCTTCTCCTCGCATAGTGTCAGGCAGCCCCAGCGAGTTTCGCCCTGATAAACCGGGAACAATCGAGATCGGGTGACCATGGAGTTCGAATGCCAGTACGTGCTGGACTAGTTCCACCGGTGCCACAGGCGTGGGCACGTAGGCAGCCTCGCGAAGCCCCATGTTCGACCCCGCCATACCTCCGAGCAGCAATGGGACTCCCGGCAGGTCGGATGCCCATGACGCCACAGCATCGAACAGCTCATCCGCTGGAGTACCCTTAAGCTTCCCGATTCCACGGCCCCTGACGGTGGGCACTCCCGGTTGACCAGCCGCACGACCAGGGGTAACCGCATTTACGAGCATCGCGCGCATCTGGCTGGTTCCCCAGTCTACAGCGATAAAGGGTGCGGTCACCCCACCGGACGATAAGTTCTTTTGATCGCGCTCAGCCTTCAACTCGCCCTACCTCGCGTGCGTGGTGAATCAGAAAATCCCTGAGCTCCCGAGCACCTGGTGATAGGTCATCCCAGGATCGGTGGGTCAGATAATAGCTTTCGGTTCCCCCTACCGATACGTCCTCCATGCAGCGCCGCAGGTGGTAGCGCCGAACGATTTCATCGGTCGCCGGCGCACGCGCCAGCGCGATTCCGGCACCCTGCGCCGCCAGGGCCAGCGCAACGTCCGTACGATCAGTGATCATTAATCGAGCCTCCCTCGCATCAATTGCGTAGGCATCGAACAATTTGCCCCAGCCGGACCGATGATCCGCGATCTCCAGCAGCGTGTGATTGAGAAGGTCGCGCGGCGAAGAGACGTTTTCGACAAGGCCGGCACACCCGACGGGATAGAGCCGCTCACCAAACAGGCGATCTCGCTCAACGAAACCGGGCTCGGTGTCACCAAAAACGACACTCAATTCCACATCGTCGCCAACCGTTGCCGGCGCGGATGCGTCGGACAACAACCGAACGGAGAACTGAGGATGGCGCTCTGAAAACTCCTGAACCCGCGCCGCAAGCCAGGAGCAGGCAAGAATCAGCGTCGCTCGTATGGTTATTGGCGAGCGAGATCCATTGCCGAACAAGGTGGCCGCACGTAGTTCGATGCTCCCTATCGCCTGCCGAACGGTCGGAAGAAAAGCACGGCCCGCATCCGTAAGCTGAACATCGTGCGCGCCGCGCACAAATAAGGGCTGCTCCAGGTAGCCTTCGAGCGCCTTCACCTGTTGACTCACCGCGGCCGCGCTCATGTGCAGTTGTTCCGCGGCGCGCGCAAAACTCTCGTGTTGGGCGGCGGCCTCAAATACGCGCAACCAATTCAGGGACGGGATTCGACGCATGGCCCCTGCCAGACAAAGCACAGCTTGCGCTGAGGCAGCAAACTTATTGCTGGCACAAGCCCAAACGCGGGCTCAGACTGTGATGCTAATTCCTTGGAGCGAATCGCCATGAACCGAACTCAATCCCCATCCCAAAACGAACCCCAAAACCATTCCCAAAAGCTAAGCCAGCGCTTTGAAAGTGAAGGATACCTTTGCCCGATTCCAGTCTTTGACGCAGACCAGGCACTCGCGCTGCGCAAGCAGCTGGAGTCTATTGAACACGCAAGCAAGGGCGACGATAAGAAGCAGGCAGCCTTTTGCAACAATGCGCACTTTGCGCTTCCTATGTTCGACTCTATCGCTAGAGACCCCGGCATTCTGGATGCGGTCGAAGCAGTCCTTGGACACAACATACTCGCATTGCACGTCGACATCTTCATCAAAGAAGCAGGCTCACCCAAGTTCATAAGCTGGCACCAGGATCTTCATTACTGGGGCCTGGACTCGGACAACGAGGTCACGGCCTGGTTGGCCCTGTCCCCTGCCACGAAAGAATCAGGCTGCATGCGTTTTATTCCCGGCAGCCATAAACGGAAATACGAACACAGAGACACCTTCGCGGGAGACAACATGTTGACGAGGGGGCAGGAAGCGGTCGGTGTCAGCGAGGAGGACGCGATTTTTGCTGAGCTTCAGCCCGGCGAAATGTCTCTTCATCACGGCAAGTTGCTTCACGCATCGACGGCTAACACGTCCTCGGATCGGCGAATTGGTGTGGCGATTCGTTACATAACGCCCTCGATGAGCCTCGCTTCGGGCACGGCGCAAATGGGGGCAATGCTTGTTCGCGGTGAAGATCGATTTGGACACTTTGAATTGCTTGAATCTCCGGCCAGCGACTTCGAACCGAAAGCGATGGCGAACTGGCAACGGCTGCGCGAAGTCGAAGAACAGATCCTGTTCGCAGGCGCGAATCCAGAGGCCGCTTGAGTTAGCGTCGCGCGTCGGTCGGGATGTCATAGAAGCTTTGCGGAGTCCCAGGCATGAGTGCTGCCCCATTCCCCTGCTTGGTTTTGAATTTACGGTTGAGGGAACTTCCACGTAGGTGTCTTTGATAGATCTCCGAAAAACGATCTCATATTTGTTTTACTAAAACTACATTTTTTTGCTTTTCGCCATCGATTTCAACAAAGGCTACGCACATAATGTAGTTTTATTTCATATCTTTGCTTTTCCTACGCGAAAGAGTCACCAGGACATGCGAGCAAACGCTCGTACAATTTTCCTCAGTATTTGCATAGGAGAGCGCTAAAAATCCGAGCTTCAATCCCAGACGACCTTCAATCCCAGAATAGTACGTGCATAGAGGTCCGCGTTGACTGAAGACATAGCAGCGAAGAGCAGCTAGATAGTGCACTGGCCACGCCACTTCTAGCGAAACCCGCATCGCCCGATTAAACGTCGAAGTGCTTGTCGATGGAACAGAGGCAGCGGCGACGCGAAGACCCTGACTACGCTCAAGCCGTTGTGCCGCAGCACTCTTTCAGCGGGTTGGCGTCCGCCGCGCCGGCTACGGCGCTTCTCACGGTACCTGCATTCGCGGCCGTCTGAGTTGTGATGCGTGCGTTACGTCGGTCTATACTCGAGTCCCTTCGCTGTACGTGTTGATATGTATGCTGGTGTTATCCCAAGTATTTTCGAGCTTAGGGATCGGTTTTCTGGTTGGGCTGCTAGTCGGGCTGTCGGCTACGCCGATGGTGGGGCTGGTAGTAGGAGCGATCACTGCCCTGCTGGCATCTTTTCTTGGGCTGACCACAAAGGACAATCCAGCAACGCCGAGCGAAACTGATGCCCAAAAACAGCGACTGATCCTTACCGGTATTCGCTCAGGCACCTTTGCCGTCGCTTGTGCCGTTGGAGTCCTGGCAGGCATGTACATCAGGACTCACGACTCACTGTCGCCCAGCCTGCTGGAGCGCAAGCAAGAATTGCTCGGACTCGGCTTTACGGAGGACGAAGCACGACTCATGGTCACCCAAACGCCCGCCGGGAGTGATGCATCGGAGCCGTCGTATCAGGCCTCGGTGCTGTTCGCCTCCGATGATATCGCCACCTGTGATCAGGTAGACCCGGATCGTTTTGGGCGGTTTTCATCGCTGCTTGAGACTTATCGTGAGCTGGATGTGCAACCCTTCACGCGTATTGCAGAACGCATCAACGAGAACGTCGTCGATGATGCGCAGTCTCTCGCAGCAATGATTGCGGTAACGTCCGCGCTATGTGCTGAGTTGGACCCACAGTGAATACGGACG
>JBCCNK010000005.1:0-39306 GCA_039025875.1 Pseudomonadota bacterium | reverse complement strand
GTACTTTTCCTTGAACCAGGGCGGCGAGTGGCAGTCGCTGATGACCAATTTGCCGTCCAGTCCAATGTACTGGATGGACATACCTGAGCACTTCAATGATCTGGTCGTTGGAACCTACGGTCGCGGCATCTGGATTCTCGATGATCTGACTCCGATCCAGCAGTTCACAAACGACGTGGCGGAGTCTTCTCTCCACTTATTTGATCCCAAAGATGCTTACCGGTTGCATCCGGTTTCGAGCGTGATGCAGTTCTTCAAGGAGCCGTCCTTTGGCGATGACCCGCCGGTCGGAACATCGCTGCATTATTGGCAGGCGGAAGAAATGGAAGATGAGGTCAAACTGGTGATCAGCAACGCAGCCGGCGAGACGGTACGGACTATCGAACACAAAGGGCAGGCCGGTATAAATCGCGTGTGGTGGGACTTTAAAGAGGACCCGACGACTGAACTGGTTCTGCGCACTAAACCGGTTTACGCGGACTGGTATCCCTTGGACGAAGACGGAACACGCAAGTCCGTGGTACAGCCGCTGAGCCTGATGGCAAGCCCCGGACAATACACGGTTACATTGAACGCAGGAGACCTTGAGCAGTCTCACCAGTTCGAAGTCATGAAAGACCCAAACTCTGAGGGCAGCCTGGACGACATTAGCGCTCAGAAGGCCCTGCTCGATCAGATACGCGCGGATTTCGAGGAGATTTCACTGGCTGTCAATGAAGCCGAGCGCGTTCGTAGACAACTACGAGACTTGCTACCCATGCTGCCCGAAGAAATGCAGGAGGAGGTCAAAGTACTGGATGACAGTGTTACGGCGATTGAAAACCAAATGCTGCAGATCCAGCATACGGGCAAAGGGCAGGACGTAATTCGACTCCCGGGTAAGCTCATGGAAAAGCTCGCGTATCTTGCATCCACCGTCGCGATCGCTGACTTTCGCCCTGCGGATCAGTACTTGGAAGTTTACGAGTCGTTGCACCAAGAATGGACCGCAAGCGCGAGTGCCTGGAACGGAGTTAAAAGCGGCGAAGTCGCAGCCATGCGGGAACGTTTAATTGCGGAACAATTGGGGCCGCTGGTCATAGGGTCCGATTGATGCTTGGGTTCGGTGCTTTTTCCTATGGGGTTCATCAACTCGCAGAACCAAGTTCAATGAGGAATGCCGCGCATCTCAAATCACACCAAACACCAGATTAGGTTTGGGCTTTATCGCCAGGCTTAAATGCCCAGCGCCTGATCCTCTCACGGGTGGGGCGTTGCTTGATGGATTTTGTATTGCACGAGAATGTGGTGGGCTTACTCGGTCGATATCGAGTCGATTCTAAGCTTCCGCCGAACTTCTACTGGGCCGCGTCAATCACCTTTTGACGGTCATCGATCTTACCCTGCAGCTGTTCCAGATTCTCCATGGTCTCTTTGAGCTGCTTAGGTGAGACGGTCATGCCTGGCATGCGGCTTAACGGTGAGGTGCTCGACTCTACTGAGGATGGAGCCTGTTTTTTAGGTACTTCTAGGGCGTCGACTAGGTTGGCATCGCTGATTTCGATGGGCTCCGCGTTTGAGTCGGGTGGAGCTTGATCAGAAAAGTGCCACGAGCCGTTTTCGTCCTGCCATCTATACACCGAGGGTGACTTCTCTGGCATAACTTCCTTGCCCGTCGCCATCACTTGTTGCTTGAGCCCGTCAACGGTTGCGGGAACCTCGGGTTTCCAGTCGTCCAGGGTCATGATCGGCTCGCCATCGGGACCCTTCATGATCATTGGGGCGATGCAGGCTATGACTAGTATCGCAAGCAGCAGTTTGCCAGCCAAACCCTCAGCTCCTGATTGTGACTAACGCGTCGGTCAAGTGTAGCAAGGACCAAGGCTAGGTCGGACCGTAATAGAGTTCTTTGGGACGCAACCCACAGTCTGGTTCGGCGTTAGGCGACAATATCCTGGACGCGCTGCTTGGCATTGCGAGCGTGCTATGCCTGCACTTGCGAATAATCGACAAGCGATGGTGTTTCTGGCGGAATCCCTGTTTACGGCAGCTTAGCCAGTGCCGCTTGATAGCTCGGCACCGGCGACAAGAAGGCCCGACGCTTTACTCCTCTGATATCGAAACCCAATCTGAGTTGTTCTCAAGCATATCAGCAACCCATTCCTTAATTGTGGTGTTCCCCACGCTTAGATCAAAAGCTCGCTGAATGAATGTGTGATCGCTTCCCGCCACGATCAAAGATCGGAAGCGATCTGGATGTGCCGCTTCGATCACCGGCATCTCGGCTCGCAGAGCTTCTTCAAACGCTGGCCCTCCGATTTGCAGGAAGTCATCCGCAATCACCGTGTCCTGCGCTGTACTCATAAAGCCAGTAATCAAGTTGGGATCTTCATCCAGCTGGTAGATGGTGTAGTCCGTCGTATGCCCATCGCCATTTATGCAGGTAGGACAGCTTTCGGGAATGTAGGCGAGGGAGTTCCACTCTGTGGACACAAACTGCGTGTAGCCGGGAAACGCAATACCCACGCCGGAATCGTTGAGCATTCGGATCGGCACATCCGGCCAGAGCCGGCGAACGAGCGGCAGCGCATAGTTTGTTCCATAACCTCCGGCACTATTGCCGGTGAGCAATATCGATCTTGGGGTAGGGTAAGCAGCGACCACGGCATCCAGACCCGCCGACAGATTTTGTACGCCACGATGGAACCTATCCAGTGTGCCATCACCGTCGTCGTCATAGTCCTGGTCCCCGGAGAACACCGAACCATCGCAATAGGGGAAGTAGGCAACGTCAAAGTCAGCTGCGGGATTGCCGGCATCCGCCGGGTTGTTGATTCCAACACCAAGCCGGAACAGGTCAGTGGATGCTTCTTCTCGTGCAGCGCATAGCTGACTGGTACACGCACCGCCGCCTTCGAGGAAAATCATCAGGTCTTCGTCGGTGCCGTCGCGCACTGCCATTCGATATTCTGTACCCCGAAGACACTGCGGCCCACCAGGACCTGTACCGAAAACATGTTCGGTCACACCATCAGGACTCACGTCTGACATCATCGGCGTGAATTGGCCGAGGTATTGCCCCACACCCTGCTCAAAGAGTTCAGCGAATGGTACCGGTGGTTCCCCGCCGTTACAGATGAAAGACGTCTGGTCTATCTCGTCAGCCTGCAACACGCCATCGCGATTGCCGTCTATACCCGAATCAATGCGAACACCGCCATTTGGGCAGTTGTCGTCCCTGACGGGCAAATCAGTTTGTACGAGCAGCGAGCTTAGTCCATCGGTGCCATCAGCTCCGGGAGCCCCTGGCGTACCTGGGGCGCCGTCTTGCCCGTCATCACCGTCACAGGCGACTAGCAGAATTGTCGGAATTAGAGCGAAAAGGCGAGGAGCCTGCTTTGCGATGAGCATAGTGTCCCTTTTGTTTGTCGTTATTTTTCGAGGCAGAACGTACCAAGCCCGGTGAGTGTTTCACAGGAGCTTTGTTCGCTTTATTCGAGGTAGCTTGCGTGTTAAGCAAACAGGCGTTAGTGAGCCGATCCGCAAGTAAACACCCTAAACCGACGAAGCGTCCATCGAAGGCTCTGAGCTATGTTTTGTTTGTTTTATGCTGTGTATATCAGTTCAAGGAATGGCGGTATCTCTTCAAATCTAATTGTGCGTACTAGATTTGCCCAAGAACTTTCACCAGGCATGAAGCTGAGTCTTGGGCATTTTATCGAAGGACCTAAAACAGCCCCAATAAGCCCGCCCATAGCAGGGTCGATAAAGGTTAAGCGTCCGCGGTTGACATCGTAGCCCGCCACGATAACGGCGTGATCTGCGCCGCCGGGACCTACTCCGATCAACGTTAGCAGCACTGGACCGAATACAGCGATCACTCGATTTAGATCAGTCAAGCACGGAATCTTATACTCTTGGAACTGCAATTTACCGACAAAGAGTGGCCGGAAGTGTTTCTCGCCTAGCCCGTTTGGCAATTTACTGAACTGACCTATCCGATCTTCAAATGCTGAAAAGGCTATGTCTTTTTTCAAAAATTTGTTTTTTCGTGCCCAAAGCATAAATGCGCTTGCGCGCCAGCAGGTGTGTGACGTCGTTTGGGCACGAAGTATGGGAAAGTCTCTATATAACCGCCTTGGAATCGATTCTACCGGGTGAAGATAATCGCTCGATGGAATGCTGATCTTATCGCCCGGCCTTATGAGATTTGGATTTTTTCGCTTATTCTCGAATTCTTGGTTTCCATCTGCGAAGTACAAATTACGCCAATTTCGGATGCCGTGTTTTCGTGCTATTTGAGTGAGATTCTCTCCGCGAGCTACGGTATGAACTGTCATTTTACGGCCTCAGTTCGATAGAACGTTCTTGGTACCGGAGTCCTCGGCGACATGGCTGAAACACCGGTGCTGGACTGCGCGCATCACTATCGTCAACGATAGCTGTTTCGCCGATTCCCTACCGGCGACGCGCGCGAGTGTGACGTAGTCCTCCATTACTCCCTCGCTGCAAGGGCAGTCTCGGGAACCATTTTTCGACGTAACTCTGTGGCTCGTAATCACACACCAGGCGACCGTGGGCATCTCGAGCGAAGAGCAGTGCACCGTTGCGATGCCTCCACACAACACCTCCAACCTCTTCGATCGCGCCGATCTGTTCAGTGTTGTTGTTCGCCCAGAAGGAGAAGTCGCCAATCGGTGCGATTCCCGGACGATATCGCGCGGGTTCTTCTTGTTTTGCTTCGTCGACAAGAGTCTGCATCCGATCATCCATGACGGCTTTGACCATCCCGGTTACAAAGCCGGCTGTGGCAGTAGCGGCGCTTCCGACAATCGTTCCGACAACTCCCGCTCCGTAAAGAAAGGTATCGGCTGCATCGGGGCCGCTGCCGGTGATGACCCAGACGGCGGGCTGGACAAGCAGTCCGCCGGCGCGTCCTGCCGCTGCGCCGAGTCGACGTCCGGCTGTGCGAGTAACTGCACTGCCGAGCGCGCTCTCTACACGATTTGCTGCGACTTCAACCCCCGCGTTCGTGACAGAATTTCTGAAGGTCATTCCGCATACCCTTGAACGTTTGGCTCAATGTGACCGCAGAACTGGCGGATTTCAATGCCGCGGATATTTTACTCTGGCACGTTTTGGCTTCTGGCAAAACCCTCTTGCTCGATCGGCTTATCATAATTGTGCCAGAGTCAATAAGCAGGGTAACTTGACTGGCTTGCTCGTCTGGTGGATTTTTACATTTCAAACTGAAGAGGCTTTGCTCATGCAGCCAGCTGCCAGAGTGGGCGACATGCATACGTGTCCCTTGGTTAACCCAGGACCTGTCCCCCATGTGGGCGGGCCTATCCTCAAAGGACAGCCTAACGTGCTGATCGGCAGTATGCCCGCCGCACGTGTGTCCGACATGTGCATGTGTACCGGACCGCCGGATACGATTACTAAAGGCTCTGCCACGGTGCTTATAGGCGGTATGCCGGCGGCGCGTATGGGTGATATGACCGCACACGGAGGCGTCATAGTCGCTGGCTGCCCCACAGTGCTCATCGGTGACAACGGAAGTGCCCCGGGACCCTCAGGCGCAGGTGGTGGCGGACCTGCGGGATCGGCGTCGCTGGCGTCGTCTCAAGCTTCCCCGGGGCTTTCACCTCAGGCATCGGCGTTGGTCGAGGCCGCGGAGTCGAACTCACCATTTGTTGAAGTGTGTTCACAGGGTTAGACGGGCCGCCTCGTGTTTGCGTTGATCGACCTTGCGACTGCGGTGGATCTTCGCACCACTGTGACACAGTTGTTACCCCCCCAGGGGCGGTCACTGCTTGAGGAATCGGTGTACGCGGATACAGTTCCCGTAGGCCCGTGGCTGGTAGATCTTCGCCTGTCTCCAGATGTGAATGCCCTTTGGCTGAACCGAAGGCCCGAGAGCAATTGGGGCTACGCATTCGACAGCGACTTAAGGTTTGATCAGCTGCGTCGGCATTTCCGAAAATTCTCGCTTGTAGCGCTCGACGGGCGCAAGGATCCCGTCTTTTTCCGATACTTTGATCCCGTCGTGCTAAGCGGATTTCTTTCGGATTGGGGTGAACCTGAACAGACGGCAAACTTTCTAGAGCCGCTGCGGAATCTCCAGCGATGAGCATTCGGACTGCTATAGGTGAGCCGAAGTTATCAGGGCTCCAATTCTCGGCTCGCCTTAATTCGAGCCAAAATTGCAACCCGTACCGATCGATTGAGCGATCGCGATGCTGAAGTTCAGCAAAGACCAGGTACACGATCCGGTGATGAAGGATCCGGCAAAGCTGCTGGATGATGTTGTGCGTCACCTAATCGATGAACTTCCCGCCGTTGTGGATGCGTATCCTAAGGGATACTTTCTCTCGATAGTGAAGGCCAGTATCGATATTGCACTTCGCCACAATATGGATGATGTGTTCACAGTGAGGCTATTTGTCCGGTTGCGCTGGGAGATCGCCCCCGGATTCTACAAGCAACCTAAGATCGCCGCTGTTTTGGCAGACACGTCGATATCTGCGCAGCAGCGGTTTGAGCACCTAACAACGCCATCTTTTGATGACGCGTGGGAGGAGGCTCTCGGCTACACCGGATCGAGCGAGTGGCGGGGTGAAGCCTGGGGATCGGACGCGTGACTGAGGCTTACAACGACGCGCTAGCAGAGCAGGCCGAGCAGAATGTGTGGAGCACGCTGGCCGATGAAGCAAGCGGAATGTCTACTCTTGAGTACACCACACTCACCGCCGACATCGTGGGCATTTTTGATCCCACACCGATCAGCGACGGTGTGGGGACCGTGCTCTCTGTGGCCCAGGGTGACTTTTTTGGAGCAGGCTTGTCTCTCCTGGGCATGATCCCCTACGTCGGTGATCTGGGGAAAATCGGCAAGATCGCACGGGTGGCACCGCGCACGGCAAGAGCATTGGAAACAGTACTCACTCGGGGCGACGAGATGGCGAGCGCTGGTGCCTCAGTTCTTAAGCAGACTTTTCGCCTTGATGAAGTTGCAGCGGCGCGGCGCGCAGCGTCGGAAAGGGTCAAGGATGCGATGCTGGCGGCTCGCCGCGGGGATCCGAACTGTAAGGATTGTGCGAAGCTCCGTGGGCCCGGTGGTGAACGGCGCCGATTGATCATGCCTGAGAATGGACCAAACGGTAGTTGGCGCGGTGGGGCTCCTGACGCCAACGGCAACGGGACGTTTGCGTTTTCGGAACCCAAGACACTGCCCGACGGCCGCCAGGTGGACTCGATAGAGTTTCGGGATGGCTCGCCTGTCTTCGATGACTTTGTCGAGGGAGGACGCCACGACCTCTGGGAGGTTAGTGGTAGCGCACAAACAGATGCAAGGCGTCTGCGCAGCCAGATGCGCGAAACTAACCCTGGCTGGAGCCCGCCGGACGCCGATGACTTTACACTGCACCACTTTGAGGACGGTTCAGTCGGTTACGTACCGAGTGTCATTCACAGCTCCAACAAAGGGGGCGTCGCACATACTGGGGGCAACTCGATGATGAACAACGATCTCTTCTAGAGGAGCAAGCCTTGTTTCAGATACCAGACGGACTCGCCGAGTACTGGACCCGTAAAGCTAAACCAAGGGCAACCGCGGCGGAGCTGTCGACACTGGCTGAGTTCTTTGAAGGCGGGTTGCCGGCACCCTACGCTGAGTTTATTCAGAGCTTTGGGTATGTGGTGTTCTCAATGGATTACCCTGACAGCTTTGACGCCAGCTTTAGCGAGGGCCCTCAGAGCGTGGTTCGCCAGGGCAGTGTGGCCTACCTGATGAACGCCGAGCACATCACTACCGCGCATGGTCTTTCCACACGAGATGCACCTGGCGAAGGTTTACCCGCGTTCCCGTCCAGCTTCTTACCTATTGCCGGTGATGCAGGTCGTAGCCTGATTTTGCTGGAGCGAACGCCCAGTCCTGGCCGAGTTTGGTATTGGCCCGAGCGGGATGAACCCTGGGGAGAGATCGGCAACACATCCCTCGGCCTTGTAGCCGAAGATTTCTATGGGTTCATAAACGGCTTGCGCGAATACGAAGATGAGTGAGCGGGCCGAGCAGCAGCTTGCGACTGCAAAAAAGAAGCTTCTGGCTACCGACCACGCTGCGCTCCCACCCGAAATTCGGGAATCGATGATCGCCGAACCGATGGTCGGCATTCCCATAGCAAGTACTTCGAAAGGGTTGAAGCCAAAGCTTGAGGAGCTGCCATGGGAGACCGCGCCTCGCACGCTGTTTCCTAAACTGGGTGTAAAGAGCTGGCGCGACGGTGGGCGGTTGCAGCTATGTCCCGCCGGCTGGCCGGTGTCACCTCACTTGGACGCACTTCTGAACAACCCCACCGAGGCCCAGCGCGCGACGATCAAAGTCTGGGCAAACACTTCCCAACAGCTTCATCTCTACTTGTTTCCGTATCTGGATTTCAGCGGTGTGACCGAGGCGAGATTTCTCTGTTCTCGGGGTGAAGCGTCTTTATCGAGTATCTGCAAACGAGGTTCAAGTGCAGAGTTGTTCGCTGCTGCGAGGCCAAAAATGCGAGCTCTGGTGGAGAAACTGGCTCCCAGCTTGCCCATGACCAGCGCAATCTTCGATGTGGGGCTGACACCGGGCGGAGCGATTCGCATTGTCGATGTCAATCCTGGGTTGACGCCACAGGAGGTTAAGAGTCTTATGAGTGCGCCGAACCGGGCGGCGTAGCTGCAGCCGTCGTGCCAGAGTCAGCGGTCCATCGAGCTTCAAGTCAACGCAACTAGAATGAAGTCATAAACCCCAGAAACAAAGATCCCTGAGTCGACCTTCCGGCACTGTCTGGTTGTCTTCTGTTTTCTATTTGAGCGCTGGCCCCAACTCTTCCCCGTGCGCCGTGTCCAAAGACCGGAGCGGTGTTAACTGGAGCGGCCAACTCGGCTTTTACTCCATAGGTATGTGCCTGGCCAAGCTGACCTTTGTTGTACGCCGATACGCTGATTTTCATACCGCCATCCATGCTCTTGGTAACAACCAACGCGGTATCGAAGGCGAGGGTGTTCTCCCGAAGCCCAACAGTCGATTTGCCTGCGAGTTGCAGAGAAGGTGCAAGCGGTACTACCACCGACTCGGATACGGTAAGTTCCTTAAGAGAGCCCGCTTTTACGGTGGCAGCCATCTCGAGCTTTTGCTTGATCTTGACTGAGTGGAGCTTGCTGAGATCGAGTGTCAGTTTGCCCTTCGCGCTCCTGTCGCTTGGCTTGAACTCGATGTCTTTGACGCCAAGAGTAGCGGAACCCAGCTCAATCTTGTCAGCTGTATTGTTTAATAGCGTCGCCAAACCGTATGCGGGTACGTCTCCTGACTTCATTCGGTACATCGCTACGGTTCCAGCTGCTCCTACAACAGCGCCGATAATTATCAGCCAGGTCTTATTGTCGTCGACAAACACACCTACGGGGGTCTTTTGGAAAGAACATTTGAGCTGAGCAAGTCCACTACGTGCCGCTTTGAACTCTTGCTGCGCTTTTAATGCAGACAGAGCTTTTGGCGAAGCGGATTTTTGTAGTGGTTTCAGAAAACTCTTCGCCGCTGCACCGTCCAGCGCGACTCCCCGCAGTTTTGCATCCGTAAGCTGAGCCGCGTGAGAAAAAAATGTGGTCTTTAGCGCCTCTTGTACCGCCGAAGATCCTAAGACCTGTTCGGCTATAGCCTCCCGATTCGCGGCTGTCGCTCCAACTAATCGTATACCTAGCACCACGCTGCGAGCGGCAGATCCTTTTAGGTCTTTGCAACTACTCATCTATGCTCCCTCGTCACTGCCTCGCAAGCTCGCACCTTCGCTGCTGAACCCGAGTGTCTTTCGTTTGTAGCTGAGAGCTACTGTGTTGTTCAACTCAGGCCGGTCGAGATGTTTGCGGATGGCGATACTTTTTCGTCAATCCGGCATCTGAGTTTATTAGAAGATGGGTAGGGCGCTACGTCGAGTTGTATTTTACTCAGGCACAATTTGGGAGATAACGATTACCGGATCCCGTTAAGTGAGTTAGGGTCGGTTCGACGATTGTTCAGTAATTGAATCTGAACAGTGCTCGTTCCAAGTACAGGGCGCGTAGGTGTGAAAAACGCAGGTGTTAACGAATGTGGAAGAGTTGGATGCTGACCACCAGGGGCTACAGCTGGCACGCTAGTTCGAACTCAAACATGCCTTTCTCTTCATCAATCTTCGCGGTTACCTTTTCAATTGTTTTACCCTCACCTAACGCGGTGAGACATTCGGTCGCAAGTTGAGGAAGCAGAGACCTCGTCAGAATGTTCTCCAGGTTTCGCGCGCCGGTGTCTGCTTCCTGGCAGCGGGCGACGATATGGATCAGCACGTCTTCGTCGTACTCAAAGTCAGCGCCGTAACGCTCCCGAATACGCCGAGCAATTTTCTTGAGATTGATCGCGCAGATTTTCAGTAGTTGCTCGTCCTCGAGCGGAAAATAGCTTATGAGCGAGCAGCGCCCCAGAAACGCCGGTTTGAAAACCTTCAACAGTTCCGGTCGTATGCTATCGAGGAGTACCTCCGGATCAGGTTTTTCGTCAACCTGCTCCATAATGGCTCGAATAGCGTTCTCACCGGCATTGGTTGTCATGATGATCATCGTGTTTTTGAAGTCGATGTCCCGACCTTCGCCATCTTTGATCGTGCCTTTGTCAAAGAGGTTGTAGAACACGTCCTGAACCCCAGGATGAGCCTTTTCCATCTCGTCGAGCAGGATGACCGAATAGGGCTTGCGGCGCGCCGCTTCGGTGAGCACTCCGCCTTCTCCGAAGCCGACGTATCCCGGTGGTGAGCCAAGAAGCATAGAAACTTTATGCTCCTCTTTGAACTCCGACATATTGATGACGGTAAGATTTTGCTCACCGCCATAGAGCTGATCGGCGAGCGCAAGAGCCGTTTCTGTTTTCCCGGTACCGCTGGTGCCGATCATCATAAACACCCCGGTGGGCTTACGCGGATCGTTGAGGCCGGCCCGAGAAGTGGCTACGACCTGGGCAATTGCTTCCAGCGCGTGATCCTGACCGATGACTCGCTCGGCAAGGCGATCGCGCAGCGCGATCACGCCGGCGACTTCATCGCCCATCATCTTACCTACTGGGATGCCTGTCCAATTGGCGACGACATCCGCAACCGAGTTGGCGTCTACCTGCGGCGACATGAGAGGCTCCTCGCCTTGTGTCGTACTCAGCTCGGACTTTACTGATTTCAATCGGTCCATAAGCTCAACGCGCGCCGCCTCATCGAGCACCTTGCTCTCGGTGTCCAGCTCGTGGTCCTCCTCAAGTTGACGACGCAGGTCTGTGAACTCATCTATCAGAGCCTTCTCGGCACTCCACTGAACTTCCAGCTGCGCGAGCTGGACTCGCCCCTGACTCAACCGTTCCTTAATCTCTTCAATTTGCGCATCAAATTCCCCGCTCGCGGCATTCTCTCTTTCAATCAGAGTGAGGTTTGCTTCCAGCTGAGAGATCGTTCTTTGCTGATCTTCAATTCTCGCCGGGGTCGCCAGTTGAGTTAGAGCGACTCGTGCGCAGGCGGTGTCCAGTAAGCTCACGGATTTATCGGGAAGTTGCCTGTCTGGGATGTACCGGTGCGACAGCTTCACCGAAGCCACGATGGCGTCGTCGCCAATGCGCACTTTGTGGTGGGTCTGGAGCATATTAGAGACGCCGCGCATCATGTCGATGGCGACTTCCTCGGAAGGCTCGTCGACCTTTACGACCTGAAAGCGGCGGGTGAGTGCAGGATCACGCTCAAAGTATTTTTTGTACTCTGCCCAGGTTGTTGCAGCGATGGTTCGCAGCTCGCCGCGCGCAAGGGCAGGCTTGAGCAGGTTAGCAGCGTCACCCTGGCCTTCTTTTCCGCCGGCGCCGATCAGCGTGTGGGCCTCATCAATGAACATAATGATTGGCACTGGCGACGCTTTTGTCTCATCGATCACCGATCGAAGCCTGTTTTCAAACTCGCCCTTAACGGAGGCCCCGGCCTGAAGAAGGCCAAGATCCAGCGTCCTTATGGCGACGCCCTTGAGTGGTTCCGGAACGTCGTCGGTGGCGACACGAAGTGCCAGTCCTTCAACAACGGCTGTCTTACCCACACCGGCTTCTCCCGTGAGGATGGGATTGTTCTGACGCCGCCGCATAAGAATGTCTATGCACTGGCGAATCTCGGCGTCTCTGCCCAGCACGGGGTCGATCTCTCCGTTGCTCGCGCGCTCGGTCAGATTCACGGTGAACTGGTCGAGCGCACCACCCTTTGCTGGGGCAGCGCCGGGAGCAGATGCACCACCGCTGCTATCTGATTCGCCGAATGCGTCTCGAGATTCGCTAGTGTCTCCCAGAATAGCGCGCGCGGCTGCGTCGGCCTGTTCCGGCGTTAGCGTTTTCAAACTGGGTACGGATTCGCGCAGCTGGCGCGCACAGGCGTCATCGCTTAGGCAGGCGACCAAAACGTGGGAAGACAGCGCCGTGAGCAGATTCTGGTTGACGCTTGCAATCAACCAGGCCTGTTTCGCGCGATCTACAAGCATCGGCGATAGTGCGGGTGGCCGCGAATTGCCGGATTTGAATCCACGGCAGCTTTGGTCAAGCTCGCGTCGCACCACTCGCGGATCGATATCGTTTTGCTTGAGCACCTCTTCAAAATCACTGCCTTCACGATCCAGGAGTTGAAGCAGCCAATGCTCGATCTCGACGGTGTAGTGACCATTGGACATCGCATGGGCAGCACCTGCTTCCAGGCCAGCTTTTGCAACGGAGCCCAGGCGCTCGATAAGTGACTTTAGATCTATCTGCGTCATAGCCTCATCCGTACCTCGTTGTAGTCTTTGCAAACGTTTATCGTGTAAAGCCGGCCAGGATCTGGATTGCCAGAGAAACTGTTCCACCCAAGAATCGCGGGCGCAGCTTGTCCTCCGAGCGTTCCCGCAGCCATCTGCGAACCGCTGATTAGGATTCTGATTCGAAACGCGAGCTCCGCGGTGCAGTACATTCGTACAGCGAGCTGTATACGGCGAAGGGATTCGCTACCTGGTTTTAGCGCCGCGTACTGTTGTTTGTCGGGCTTGACAATAAGCAAACGAAAGTTGGACTGCACCTGCCAAATGCGTGCTCCCAGTACCGTATTTAGGCCCAACGACGGCCTCGTGCCGGCTGAACCGAGTGAGGGCAGCGCAGCCTGGGGAAGCGACTCCCAGGCCCCAACGAACTCCTCAACCTCAAAAGGCATAGAAAAAAGACGCGATAAATACTGTATGAGTCCGCTCGAATTCCGCGCCTCACGTACGAATAGATCCGGTGCGTGCTGAGGTCGGCTGCTGCTCACATCCAGCCACGCCATACGCTCCGGCATTCCCTGTGCACCTGTAAGGCCAGTGAGCATAGCGGTGAACTTTTGTTGATTTTCAGAACTCGCACCGGGGTGCCGTTCATAGGTGAGCCGGCTTTTACGCCATGCACGATAGAGTAATGATGTCGCGCGCCGGCTCAGAACCGCCAGAAACCCCTTTAGCGCCGGCTTATTTTCGCGTGACGCCAGTGCGACAGCGTCTGAATAGTGATACGGAAGCGGGCTGATCGGTCCAAGTAATCCAAACAAAGGGGAGTGGACGGCCGTGGAGTCGGACGTCGCGCTGTTCCGATAGGCACTAACCACAAATGTAAGCCGATGTTCGTTGACGAATTCCACCGGTTCTTCCTCTGGCGCGGTCTCATCACCCACTGCGCCAGTAGCTGCTGCATCATCAATATGCGCTGCGTTCGCAAACAGCTCAGAGTAAGGATCAAAACTCATAGCACTAATCGTGTACCTACGATCGGATCCCAGCGTTTTACGAAGCCTTCGCGACCTTTAATCTTTACTGCGACCCGAACGAAGGAATTGATCGACACATACTTTGACAGGAATCTTTGCAGCGTATCACCCAGTAGGAACGCTCTGTTGGTCTCCAATATGCTCACATCAAACGTGAATACGCAGTCAATGCCGCGACACACTACCGGTCGACCATCCACAATCACTGGGAGTGAAACAACCTTGGTATCCACCGCGTCTACTGCATTGACGATCGCTTTGCTGGTTGGCGAATCACCAAAGTCATATAGGCGCAGCACTTCGCGAAGTTGAGCACCCGCATCTCCGCTGCCGACCAGGCTAAGAAAGTTTAGATTGAGGTGCGACAGCAATCGCCACAATAAACCTTGATCGAGCGAAAGTCTTCGAACTGGAGTCGGCGGAGTTAACGACGATACCCTAGAAAGACCCGAAATCGGTTCTTGTGGCGCGAAATGCGGGGTGCCGCCTCCAAAGGGTAGATGAGCCGGCAGGTTACCGTTGGAACACAGCGCTTTCACGTGCAGCGTATGTCGATCCAATGGCGCAGCGGTCTTGTCCAGCGACGAGAGCAAGATATGGAAGTCGGTGACACCGCGTCGGTGCTCCGTCTGGTGCAGCGAGAGAGTGCGCTCCCCATGCCAGAACACGCTGTCAGGTTCGCTCTGATGCTCAACGGTGTAGTACGGTTTTACTTGTCGCACAACAGAGCTACTGTCTTCGATCGTATACACCTCGTCGATAGCATAGACTTCCATGTCGCCGTCCGATCGGATATCCGGCGTTACCTGATAAGCGTGATGCCGAGGGTCGATTCGCTGTGGCTCGCAGGTTTCCAGAAAAAGATTGACGAGTGGCGTGCAGTGCAGTGCAAAGCTATCTTTGCCGAGCTGGCTTTCTAGGTCCGTGTCAGTCTCTGCTACATAAAAGAATAGGCTGAAGTTTTGCGCGCAGGAGCTCAGTGGTTCGCGCAGGTTGTCGATGCGAAAAAACAGGTGTTTCTCGGGATAAACGAAATACTCTAGAAGGTCCTGGTAGACGGATGCCGTTCTGTCCGAGCGGGGCAGGACCCAGTGATCGTCATCGAATCCAATTGGCTTTAGATCGCCCACCTCGAGACTTGAGGGTGCGGGGTCGAGGTCTGAGGATGCTAAAAAAATGTGGGTGCAGTAGTCTAGTAACAAGTCTCGTAAACGCCATGACTTACTTCCAGCTCGAATATGAAAGGTAAGGGAATCGATATCACCCGCCGCAAGATCAAAGTCCGTTGAGCTTGATTCCAATCGCAATTCGATGACGGCATTGGCGCCCTTAACCAGATCGGAACCAGGCGTACTAAAAGGTTTTGTGGTCATGGTGGCTGCGACAATCCGCAGGGGCGACAGCTCGGTTGAGTAACAGCTTCTGAACCTGCATGTCGTACCACTGGCTTGATCCATCTCGAACAAGGTTCCCCTGGGTATGGATACCACCTTGTCGATGACTGACGACGGCTCAAGCTGCCCCAAAATCATCGTAGGCTTTGGGGCGAGGTAGTAAGGGTAAAGGTGATCCAAAAGTGACTGTACGATCAACGGGAAGTCGTCGTCGATCCTCGCGTGAATTCGCGAATTTAATAGGGCCACGCTCTCGATAAGGCGCGACACGTGAGGGTCCTCGATGTGGCCCTCTCCGATACGAAGGTTTGCGCCAGCCTGGGGATTTGCCTCTGCAAACGCGCTGAGCGCGCGCTTGAACCACGCGACTTCCCGATTGAAGTAGCTGAGCAGATCCCGGCTCAACGGTGCGCTTCCTTAACGACAATCGTCTGATTACCTGGATCGATTCTTGAGTCGAAGCTCACATTTTCTGGAGCAGGATCGGCGTACAGAACGGCGTTTACACGGAACACAAAACCTCCGAGCGGCGCTTTGTGGCCACGAGGTGAGCGCTCTCCTACGGTGACTTTGACATTCTTGAAGCGCGGCTCAAATCGTCGAATCGTTCGCTCGATCCACTCGGCGAACTCGCGTCTGCCCTGTTCCGACACCAAAGTCTGACTTGTGATGTCGAGCAGCCCGTAATTCAGCAGCGTATCCTGAGCATCATCTTTCTCGGCGTCAGGCGAGATGAATCGCACTCGAGTATTGAGCAGATGCTGTAGATCAGCTTGTACCGATTCTCGCAGTTCGTGCATGGAATAGTAGCTGTGTGCTTGGTCCAGCCGCTCCTCATGAAGTAGTCGGTCCAGTATTGATGGGCGAATCTCCTTCTGCGTCATGACGTCGCTGCACCACCGGGCCTAGATGATCGGGCAAATTCGGTTGTCAGACTTAGTTCGCCAACCAGGCCATCGTATTGATAGTGCGGCGTTAAAGCGATATCGCACATTAGGTATCCGGGTGACGCCGGTTTGTCACGGACGGTCACGGCAGCGCTGCGCAAAGGAAAGCGGGCTCGCGTCTCCCAGTCCAGATTCTCTCCACCAACACAATATTCCTGAAGCCATTCGAGGAGAAACTCCTCGCAGGCCTCCGCGGTGAGGAAGCTGCCAACCTTGTCTCGCATGATGACTTTCACATAGTGCGCAAAGCGGCTAGCGCACAAGACGTTTTGAGTCTGCGACCCGATTCGCTCGCTGTCGGCGTGTTCAGCCCCTGGTTCAAGCTGCAGCTTGTAGACAGACGGGAGTGACAGAAATGCCGAGAGTGCTGTCTGCCAGCAATGTGCCAGAGAAATGAATCCGCACTCCGATAGTTTCCTCTCCATCGAATCAGTAACGACGATAGCTTCGGGGGGGAGAACAGAAAAATGCTCATCACACCGATCCACTCGCCGTTGTGGCAGTACGCCGCTCGCAATTCCACCCGTTAGCGTATCGCGAGGCGCGCCGCGAACATGAGAGAACCATCCAGTTTCCTCAAATTCGCGGAGCAAAACCCCGGCGAGCACAAAGCATGGGTTCCCCCATAAATAGTCGTCGGAACGGTGGCATGCCTCTTTGTACGGAAAGCGACCACGACGCTGGCCATTCTCACCCCAGGGTTCGCGCATAAGAACACTGGGCAAAACGAACGCCAAAAATTTGCTGCTGGGAAGAGATCTAAGCGACTGCCAGTGACGATACTCATCCTGCGAAAACAGCTCGCTCAGCCGTACGCTGGGGTGAAAGTCACTGTATTGATCCATGCCGAATAATTCGGGTAAGGCGGGAAACAGCATGACGCAAAAGGCGGCTTCTGCTGTGGTAGCAAGCCGCCTCAGTGCTCGGATGTCTGCTTGGCTGCGCTGCGACACACGGTAGTTGCAAACTACGACTCCGAACGGTTCTCCGCCCGGCATATCAAACTCGGTGGTGTGCAAGAGCCAAAAGATTCCACTTTGATCAAAGTCGATCGAACGCTCGAGGTCTTTTCTCAATTCGGCCCACGATAGATCCAGAAGGCAGATCTTTGTTCGGCGCGCTCGCGGCACCTCGCGGGTAAGCATCTCGAGCCCTCTCCAGGCTGACTCAAGCTCCTGAAAACGAGCATGATGGAGAATCTTGTCGAGCTGTAGTGTAAGCAACTCGTCGATTTTGGCGATAAGTTGCGCGACGCGCGCGATACTGGCGGTAAGTTGTGCGGGGCCGGTGTCTAAGTCTACCGTCATCACGCAGCCCTCTGCTTAGACCTTTGCATTGACCTTCGCATAGACCTTTGCATAGACCTTCGCATAGACCTTCGCATAGACCTTCGCTGAGACCTTTGTATGGACCTGCGCCGAACAGCGGTTAGATGCGAACTTGTTGGGCTCGCCCCGTGACTTGCCGAACGCCATGCAAGTCGGGGCCAAGCCTGATTCGCGGGTTGAGGTTCAACCCTTCTTAGGGATAGATGCCACCAGGCGCAAGGACGTAGTAAGTTCTTCCATCTGCAGCCAGGGGCGAAGGTACGCTACGGCATTGTAGGAACCTGGGGCACCTTCTACTTCGGTCACCTCAATTCGTGCTTCACGAAGCGGAAACTTGGCCTTCAACTCGGGTCCTGCATTGTCCGCAACGTTGACGTAGTTGTTGATCCAGCGGTTGAGCATTTCTTCCGCATCTTGCGCTTCGAGAAAGGAGCCAATTTTGTCGCGAGCCATTACCTTTAGGTAATGAGCTATCCGCGACGTTGCCATCATGTAAGGGAGTCTGGCAGATATTGCCGCATTGGCCGTGGCATCTGGACGATCATACTTCTTAGGCTTCTGTGTCGTCTGACCCCCAAAGAACACCGCGTAATCCGTATTTTTGTAGTGGCACAAAGGCAAAAGTCCAAGTTTCGAGAGTTCCGCTTCTCTGCGGTCGGCGATCTGGACCTCCGTCGGACATTTCATGTCCATATCGCCTTCTTCAGACATGAAGTTGAACGTCGGAAGATCGGAGACCTTGCCTCCGCCCTCTGCACCGCGAATGGACGTACACCAGCCATGCTCTGCGAAGGCTTGAGTCATCACCGTTCCCATTACATAGGCCGCATTCATCCAACAGAAATTCTCATGCTCCGCTTCGATATTCCGACCAGCTTCATCGAGAGGCAGTTCTTCGAAGCGGAACGCTTCGACGGGCTTGGTCGCTTCTCCGTACGGCAAGCGGGACAGTGTGCGAGGCATGCACAAAGAGACAAATCGGCTGTCTTCCGAGTCGCGAAAAGCTCTCCACTTGGTGAACTCGCTGCCTTGAAACGCCTTCTCAAGGTCACGAGGCGAGGCAAGTTCTGTATAGCTATCAAGGCCAAGCATTCCGGGACCGGCCGCTGAGAGGAACGGGCAAAATCCAGCCGCCGCTACGTGCGAAATCTCGCCTAAGGTTTCCATATCGTTCGGCGTATTACTGAATTCATAATCGCCGATCAGAACGCCGTAGGGCTCCCCACCGGCGGTACCGAACTCAGATTCGTAGATAGTCTTGAACAGCTGACTTTGATCAAATTCTATGGCTTTGGATAGATCTTTGTGGATTTCCTTTTTGGAAGCATTAAGCATCTTGATTTTGAGCTGCGAACCCGTCTCTGAGTTCTTGACCAGATACTGCAGGCCGCGCCATGAACCTTCCAACTTCTGGAATTTTTCATGATGCATAATCTCGCCAAGCTGCTTAGAGATGGCCGCGTCGATCTGAGAGATCGCCTTGTTAATGGTAGCCGTTAGGTTCTTGTCCCAGACTACGGTGCCCTCTAGTGCTTGTTCTGCAAGCGCTTTAAGCAGCTCCTGAGCTTGATCCGGCTCGGTTTGCTTCGTAGCACCTACTGCCTGTTCGAGAATACTCAGACCAGCTTCGCTTTCCTCAAGCGCAGGCGCATCACTTTCCTGTTCGCGTTTTGCCATTTGTCTAGTCTTCCTTCTCCGAATCTACACCCAGTTCTTGAGAAAGCTTGGCGAGGTCCTCCGAACTTTGCAGCACTTGTTCGAGAACGTTCTCAAGTTCCTCTGAACGATCCGCTTTCGCCATTAGGTCGCGGAGCTTATTACGCGCCTCCATCATCTTGCGGAGCGGTTCCACCTGCTCGACTACGCGCTCGGGTTCGAAGTCTTCCATTGAGTTGAACTCAAGATCCACGGCGAGCTCGGAGTCATCGTCAGCAAAGGCATTGTCCACTCGAAACTGAGCGGTCGGTGAAATCTTGGCCATCGTCGTGTCCAGATTGTCCCGATCGACATTGACGAACTTTCGCTCCTTGAGTGATTTCTTTGCGGCTTGATTGTCCCCCGAATAGTCGCCCATAACACCTACAACAAACGGCAGCTCTTTCTCTTCCATCGCGCCGTTTGTTTCCACATCGTATGTGATATGAACCCGCGGCTTCCGCACTCGTTTTAGCTTATCGTGAACGCTGTTATTCGCCATAAGGGACTCCTCTGATGCCGCAAAGGCGGCGTCTACTCAACTGTTTAGACCCGAATACTACCTTTATATAAGTTGGGACTGCGCGACACAAATGGTTAATGCTGCAGCGATAAAAAGTTCACGTCGGTCTGCCTTCCGCTACCAAGCCCCAAATCTGTTATCTAAGCCACAATCCTTTCGCGTCAACTCTCAGCTGCACCTTCTTGTCTTTTCCGGGTGTTACCTCCAGAACCTGCATGGTGCTACTCATATCCTGGTAACGATTGAATTCACCAATCACGCCCACGGCCATGGCGGTAGGCGAAAGCGCGTAAGTCTCTTCAAACTCTGTGCCTGGGTAGAGCGGCCCGATGTCTATTTTAGCGATGAACGCTCCGCCAAGGGCGGCCTTAGGATCACGGTATACATCAAGGTAGCTAGAGTTGCGAAAGCTGGCGGTTTCTCGAAGCTCAAACATTTGTAGGAAAACCGGCGATGGCCGACCGCTGCGGTCGGGGTTCACACCGTCGCTCACAACGACTTGCAGTTTGAGATCCGTGATGCCGTCGCCTACTGACATGCAACCGGTAACGCCGATGGTCCACAACAAAGTGAGGGCAACGATACCTGTGTGCCGATAGCGAAGATGTTGAGGATTCTTTTGGAACAGATGCCGGAACTGATGCCAGAAACCGCGCAAGGTTGGGCGCGCAAGGCTTGATCGGCTCGCGCGGTTGTTCCGGTGCTCGGCCTTCTCGTGCGGTCGTCCCATTATTGCCTCTATCACGTCGAGTTTCCTATTGTTCTTGTGTTCACTGGGGTATCGGCGAGACGTGCTAGGACCGCTTACCTAATCGAACTAGTGACCGAGTTTAAAGATCGCTGAGTCGTACTCTGACGCGAGTTCACCCAAGAAACGCTGCTCGACATTTTTGCCCCCGTCCCGCGTTAGATTCTGGTAACGCTTCGCGAACTCGTCATAAAGCTTACCCTTTCTGACTGCTGGCGTCAGTTTATCCAGCGCCGATGCCGGCACATCATCGTCCAGACGATCGGGAGACAACAGCTCGACCGTCTCCTGTAATGCGGGCTTCAGTGCTGCGAGCAACGCCGTCTGATGGTTAGCCAGCTCTCTAAAGGCTTGCTCAACGGCCTCGACGCCATGGAGCATTCCCGGTTCGTTGTTGAGCAAGAGTCTTACCATGGCTAAGTCTGAAGTGGTGGACACCTTGAGTGGGTTGTTCTCCCGTGCGTGAATTAAAGTCTGGCGCATACGCATCTGCTCCTTAAACTGGGAGCGGGATGCGATCGCAGCCATCAACGGGGGAGTCATAACGGCCACGATAGAAGCCAGGTTCCCTACAGTTCTCAAAAGCGTGGTCTGATCTAGCGTATTGACGTTCTCTCCAACAACAGGACGCAGCAATTCTCGCAATTGCTGTTCTACGGTTGGAGTTGCGTCCGCATTGGTTGCGGTGTCAGTGGCTTCAGTTGCGGGTTCTCTGCCAGGTCCTCTCGAGTCTGCCGGCTCAATTTCGACTTGGGGGGCTGGAGCGCTCATTGGCTTGTCGATGCTTGCAGACACGCCGATACTCGGTGGCTCGACACCAAAATCAGGACGCTCACCCATACCAGGCGAGCCGGAAGCAACATTTGGTAGTGCATCGCCAAGGCTTGTGGAAGTGAGCGAGGAATCGGAGTCAGATTCCTTGCCCGTCAGCATGGGGTCGCTGTCGCCCCACGGATCAAAGCCCTCTGGAATCACCTGTGCCGGCTTGCTTCTAACCGGCTCAACATCGCCAATTTGATCACCGGACACTCGCGGGCTTGACTCCGCGGAGGGTACGCCGCTGGATAACCCAGAGTTTGACGCCACGGCCGATCTGCTTAATGGTTCCTGGAGATCATCGAAAATAGGGCGTGGATCGTGAGGAGTAAAAGAGGGCGGTGCAATCAATGGTTCACCGGCAAGAGCATCATCACTTTGCGCTCCGACATCAAGCAGCGGATCGTTCTGCGGTGTTATGCCCCGCTTGTAACCACCACCGCGCTGATCGTTAAGAATACCTTCTGAAATCGACTGAGCTTCTATGTTGCTGAAGGCATCGTCAGTCTGTGCGGCGTCGGCTGAATGTTCGGTATCGGCGATGAATGCGTCGGGTTGCGTGCTGTCTTCTGAACTACTATCGAGGGAATCGGCAAGAAAGCTTGGGGCTGGCCCAATGTCACGCTCTACCTCGGATGTACTGCTGATCGCGGCTCCTAAGACAAAGTCGCCCAGCGAGAGTTCATCGCCATCTTTTACTTCAATCCGATTGCCTCTACCTATGAGCTTGCCATTGCGGTTCGTGCCGTTTGTACTGCTATCTTCTATATAAAATCGGCCGCCCTCTGACGTCACAAGAAAATGGCATCTAGAGATTCGCTGCGTAGGATCCTTGAGGCACCAATCGCAATCGTCGGCCCTTCCAACACGCACAGCGCCGAGGCTCGCGCCATTCATCACGTGCTCGGTCGCAACCTCGGAGTCGCCCTCCGGGCCTTTAAGAATCGTTAAGCGCAGCATCCTCCCGAATCAGACTCCTTTCACATTCATAGAATTACCGACTTATCGAGACCGAATCGTGAATTGGCGACATGGGCTCCACTCGAGGTATGTAACCCACTCACGTCAAGTCCAAACACTATACAAAACGGCTAAAAACCTTCCAACTTGGTCTTTCTTGACTTACCCGATCGGAGATACGCTTGGTCGCCCGCGGCGTCTTGCTACGGCTCGTTGGCCGGTTTGCTTCTCCAGGTCTAACACAAACTCAGGCGACCCGTACGCTGCACCAGACTGGAGGGCCCGATCAATCGTTTCGATTTCACCAGATGGAAGCCCCTTGGTACCCACCATCGGTAGAGAGCTCGCCATCCAAGGCCACTTGCCGCTCGCCCCATAGCCGCGATTCACCGGGAGAACGTCGAGATACCGGTTTATGGATGCCAAGTACGTCGCTGTCGGCTCGATTGGGCAGGCTCGATAACGCTCAGCCCAAAGCGTACCCTCTCGGCGGTACTTTTTGTTTGTATATTGAACAAACAACCGCCCGGTCAGTTGCAGTGTCTTAGAAATTGAGTGTTTTTCCGTTGGCATCAGAACGGCCCAGTAGGCATCTGGAAGCAGAAGATGAGCTTGAATGTCGCACCCGTACTTCTCGGCACTGCTCCTTAAAACTTCGTTGAACCTACTGAAGTCAGCTCCGTCGGAGAAGCACGGAAGTCGGTTGTGGCCACGTTGGGAAACCAGCTGCGGAACACCAGCGACTTGAAATCTCCGCAATCTACCCAGGTCCGTCCCCTTCTCGTTCCACTATTGTCTTTCGCCTGCTAGCTGTCGGACCAAAAAGTGCTAAGCGGCGGAACTACGATCGAATGTCATTCCACTAGTGCCAGCTTTCCGATTGTCCAGCGGGTGCCGACACCCCCGTTGACCAATGATTCATCCAAAGTATAGTCAATGCCCTCTAAATGCTTGTCACGTTAGCAGATGTCGCTCCGGCTACCACAACAAGAATTGTCCGGCCTTAGAACTCGCGATCTCAACGAACTCTCAGCACAGATCGATTGGTCCGAAAGCGCCGCAGGCTTCGTTACCGAACGAGCCACCTATGAGACGGTGCTCCAATCGATCATAAATCATGATCTTTGGTTTGACGCTCTAAATCTCCTATCCCATGCCCTGGGGCCAAGGCAGGCGGTATGGTGGGCTTACTCCGTTTGCTGCCAGTGGTACGAAGATGGACACGCGCCAAAGGAAGAAGCTGCGACTGACCTGCTAGAGCTGACGCGAGCCTGGGTGATTGAGCCGGAGGAGGAAGTTCGCATTAAATTGCACGATTTGGCACTAAAGCTGCCTAACCGTTCTCCAGTGCATTGGTTAGGCATGTCGGTATTCTGGTCGACCGGAAACATTACACCAGAAGCTGGCGTTGTGACCGCGCCACCGCCTTTTCTGTATGCGCGAGGTGTTAGTGCATCAATCGATCTAGCCGCGAGTCTCGCCGGACTCTCACGACAAACGGTGTACCTGAGTGCGTTAGCCGCCGGTATCGATCTTGCGAACGGGGGTGACGGTAAAGTTCGGTCGACAAAGGAAAGCGATACCTAGGGAGCCTCCGAACAAGTCCAGGCCGCGCCCTACGGCGATGTCAGGCGAACCGTCACTCGTCGTTACGACTTTTCGACAGGCGAACGCATGACTTCAAATTCGCGCCTAGATTGACGGTTCGCCTGCAGCCAGAGTTACCCTGGACTTGTTCAGAGGTTCTCTAGCCCTAGCCCCTGCCGGGCTATTTAGATTTGGTGTACGCGGAGACTTGGTGCAGCTGAGACAAGGGCAGACGTAGGATTCAGATAGCAAGATCGTCAGATAAACAGTCGGTCGAAACCCTGAGCGCCTTCTGTGATCTGGACATCTCGCAGACCATCGCGATCTAGTGTTTCCCAGGCACAGGGTTGTTCAAACTGACGATAGACGATGCCCTCAAGCATAACGGTCGACCACGGATCGGAATCAACTTTTTGCGCGCGCCATAGCTGGCCATCGTCCACGCCATCTCCGTCAGCATTCCGTTCGGGGAGCAACGGCAGCGTGATCGCGCGGACCTGTTCCATTAGCCCATCGATGGGCGCCGATACTTGCATGGAATCGAGCATAAGAGTCTCGGTGTGCCCAAACCATTGGTCCAACTGCGAGATTGCTGTCACCACCGAACTGTGATGTGCCACGTTCGTTGCAATCGTGAATGGGAAGTAGCGACCGACCATGTCGACGCTGGGTGTGATTACCCCCGCCCAAGTGCCGCTTCCAAATCGGGAATCGCGAAGCACGAATCGCCAGATGTTGCTCTGCAGGTAGACTTCGAGCCAGTCGTCCTGCCTCGCATCCTTCAGTTTCAGAAGTTCGGCTTGAAGCCAGTTGTCCCAGGGCGTTACGAAATCGGAGGGAAGACCTTGCCAAACGAAGTCTCCGTGCGCGGGGATCTTGCCGAAGCAGCCGATCTCATTCACGGCTTCTGTCGACACTGGTACTTCGATAGCAAGCCCGTCGTAAACGGGTTTAAGCGCGCAGTAGTGCTAAGTCGGAAAACGGCCCGGTAGCCCCCCTGCCCAATGGAAATCAGCATGCCCTCGCTATTGGCCTGTTGGCCCAGCGTACCTTGTGAAACAAGACGGAAGATTGCCCAAGCCCCGGGCACCTCACGCCGCTCTCGAGTTCCATCTTTGAGCATGTAAGTGATGCGCATACCGCGACTACCGTCCGGCCAACGCAGTTCCAGCGGCACCGGTGGACCATGGCGATAACGAACGGATTGTTTATCACCTGATTCGATGATCAGCTGGCCGATTCGATCATCTACGTCAACGCCGGTTAGCGAATAGCTGAAGCCAAAGTCCGGCCCACTATAGAACGCATCTCGGATACGGTCGCCCTGGCGCATGGTCCATCGGGTGTTTTTACCCAGGAGATTGCTCTGGGCGGCGAGCGGCCGCAAATATTGATCCACAAACTGGCTTTCTATGCCCTTGGGCTGGAAAAACTCGTCGAAGTCAGCTAGAGATGCTTCATTGGAAGCACCCGCTATAAACGGGAAGTTGCCGTCGAATGCTTCGGAGCAAGGTGGGTATACATTCTGTCGCCAGCGTTGGAACACCTTCGTAAGTTGATTTTCACGTGTCATCTCTCGTGCCGCGTTAGCGATGCCAGCAACCCAGTCAGAAAAGGGTGACTGCAACTCTTCAGCCGTGAGAAGCAAACGTTCGACCTCGCGGGAGTCGCTACTTTTCCGCGAATCGGAGCTGCGCAACCACTGGCGAAGATCGGCCATCTCTCCTGACACGCGGAGCTTGCGACTATCGCCCCCTCCCTCGGCCATAAACCGATACTCTGCGAACGCAAGGTTGACCGCATCAGGCACACTGAACCGGTCGATTCTTGGGGCTAGTTTTTCAAGATCGTCTCCGCTGCGCGCATAAATCCGACTGCGTCTCTGGAGCGCTTCTCTCGCCGCCTGGGATGCTATCTCGGATGCCACCGCCAGAGACTCATCGTCGGGCAGCGTGGTTTGTTGAACCACAAGGTCCAGTACTCGCGCAAGCGGCGATCGCACACCGTCAGACAAATGAACCAAAACCGAACTTAAGTCGTCCGTGTCCGCCAACGTCGCTACACCTATCGACGCCAGGCTCGAACTCCAGGTATCGACATAGTCATCCGCGTAAAGGCGTTTGGTGCCTTCCAATTCCCGGGCGATTTCTAGCGGCGAGGGTGCAGGCACATCGCCCAGCACCCAGCGGTCACCCAGCCAAGTGAGGACCCAGGAGGACTGGGGTGCAAAACTGATTGTGTCATAGCCTTCAAGCGTAAACGCATACGGAATAGTTAACGCTCCGCGATCCTGAAGCTCGAAAACGTTGAAGAAATAAGTGCCCAAATCCGCAGTAAAGTCGATCGATGAATCGCCGAAGTCAGCGAGCAGGCCGCTATACAATTGCCGTGATAGGGGTACCCGCGCAAGCCTTTGTTGATGCACGCTAATCCTGTCCAAATCCGTAGCCCGCAGATAGAACTCCGGTTCTGCCTCGAAGAGTGCTGCCAAATGGGTCGCTGCGAGTTCAGCGGTAGGCCCTTGGATTTCCCCGAGTTGATTTGACGCGATCCAATCGACCAGCCATTCGTCGTTGCGGCGCTCGCTGTTAGTCAACATTAGATAAGCTTTTAACGAGTCGAAGCGAGCTTGAAACTCGATGTTCTGATAAGTGTCCAGTACAGAAAGTATGCTCTCACCAACTGTTGGCGCGATCTGTTCACCCACAAAGCGCAGATAGGCGTTGCGCGATGCTCTATCGATCGAGCTCTCGTACATACCGAAGTTACTAAGCCAAGGATGCTCTTGCTGCGAGAACACCAGAGTGGCTCGCTCCAGATACCTCAGGGCATCAAGATTCTCAGACAGGGTCCTATCCGGTCCATGTACGCTGCTGTCAAACAGTGCTAACTCTTCTCTCACGTCTCCCAGCAGCGTTCTGTGTACGCCGAATGCACCGGTCCAAGCAATCGCAAGGCCTATACCAACGAGCAGTATCGCGGCGAAGGATGCGAATCGCACTCGCTGCATTGTGCGCTCGTGGCTGGCGTTGGTCCCCGCAAGGAATGCTTCGCAAAAAATCACTTCCGGGAACAGGCGGTGTAGAAACAGGCTCCGCGACTGCCCCGCTGTTGTTGGAAGTGCACTCGCCGTTACGCCGAAACTCGAGGATATGCCCCCGACCAATCGCTCGATCGGTGTTCCCTGTTGGACAGCACTGCTGAAGTAGACACCTCGTAGGTTTGCGATGTCTTCGATGCTCCGGTGGCTGAAGACACTCTGCAGCAACTCATCGATTCGCGTGCCGACTGCCTCAAACTGCCAGGGGAAACTGTAGATTGCCCTGCGTCGTCGAACATCACGCTCGAACCGAATCTTGGAAGGTAACTGCGTGTGTAGCCGTTGAGCGAGGCTCTTGAAGAGCCCGTTGAACGCTCCGAGTTGCTCATCCTCCGCGAGTGTCGCGCCCCAGATCTGCTCCTGCTCGTCGGCTTCGAGGTAGTCAAAGTACTCTCTACAGCCAGATAGAAGATCGACCTTTGTGACCAGCAGATACACAGGAAAGGTCATCTGCAGCTCTTCTGCGAGCTCATTGAGCCGCCGGGTCACAACGCGAGCGTGGTTCTTCCACTGCTCGTCACTCATGTGCAGCAGCTCTTCCGTGCTGATAACCAGGATAGCCCCGTTAAGAGGTTGACGCCGCCGGTGCTTGCGCAGGAGCTTTAAAAAATTCTTCCATCCCTTTGAATCCTGTCCAGCGTCGCTATCCTGCGTCGTGTAGCGACCTGCAGTGTCCAGCAATACCGCTTGCTCGGTGATCCACCAGTCGCAGTTTCGAGTTCCGCCGACGCCACCCAGACTCCCTCCCTGCGTTATTTCATCGAGCGGAAAATCGAGGCCAGATTGGCGGATTGCCGTCGTTTTACCTGAACCAGGCGATCCGATTACCACGTACCAGGGAAGCTGATACAGGTGTTTGCGCGAACCCACTTTTCCGAAGCGCATTTTGCCGACTTTGGTCGCTGCTTCGCCAAACTTTGCCTGAAGCTGCTGTTCTTCCTCGGTGATCTTTGAGCCCGATGCCTTGGGCTCCCCGCTACCTGCAATATCGTCCAGTACCTGCTTGTTTGCACGCCCGGAGGCCAGGCGCGCGAGGAAGAACACCCCCCCGACCAGCGCGGCCACCGTAATCAGTAGCAATACTCTCGCAGCCAAGCCCAAAGCCTCGGGAGGTTCACCAATGCGAAGCAGACCCGAGCCTAGCCAGGTCCCGATCATCAGCGCTAGCAGGCCTACGGCCATCCAGAATCGAACGTCTCTCATTAAAGAAATCATGACCTTGTGCTTTGCCCTACTCGTTGAGAGTTTCGACGCGTACTGGATAGATGGCGTCCATGCGTTCCACGGCACCCCGCGTGCCGCTATACATCCAGGCGCGGAGTCCAACGTACACGACGAGCGTCAACGCAAGCACAATCGAAAATATGGCCCAAAGCGGGATCTGGCTGCGCAGCGGGGCGCTCACGGTCTGCGAAGACGGGTCTCGTGGCGAGAGCTGACGTTCGCTTCTGGTATCGCTGTAGATGTCCTGATACACCCGCTCACGGAGGGTCTCAAGCTGCGATTCGCCAGTAGGCTCGAGCGCATAGCGTCCGCGAAATCCCATGCTCAGCAATACATAAAACAGCTCTATCAGTTCGCGATAATCTCTTGGTCGTGCGCAGACCTGTTCCAGCAGGTCGAAGAACCGCTCACCACCGTGGGCTTCATTGTGATAAACCATCAAGAGTGACCGACCCGCCCATCCACTCTCGGCGCCCCAGGGCGTGTCGAGGATTGCTTCGTCGATAGCGCAGCACACGATGTAGCGCGCGGTCAGCGCCTCCTCGCTTCGTACATCCGCCTGCTTTAGGGCGTGGTCGAAGTTGCCGATTTCGCTGGCCAGCTCTTGTTGAAGCTGGGGAATATTCGGGTGCGACAGAGTATTCCCTAGAACATTGAGGACGGTGATGAGCTTGTTGGCCGCCGCGAGAAACCGGTTGCTCTGGCCTTGAACTGCTACCTGTAATCCGTGTGGTACTCGGGCACTGCTCTCTGCAGGGGGGGCTGACGGCCCACTACGGTTTGCAGTTGGTCGAAGGTCCGGTTGTGGCGCGTCCGGTTCCTTGCGCATACGACCACCCGGATTCGGAATGATCATGGTCACATTCGGGTCCCTGCCCGGGCCGAATCCTCCGTCGTCGTTATCCGCCATCTTATTTCTCTCTTATCGCCCAGAATTCTAATTCAAGGCCGGGGAAACCCTCGCCCACGTGCATCGCAAAGCCTCCCGAGTTGTTGATACTGTCCCAATGGTCGCTGCTTCCATCTAGTTCAAAGTAGGCGTAGCCGGAATGGAAAGGTATCTGCGGGGGAGACACAGGAAGGGAGATCAGTTTTATCCCAGGAAGCGCTAAGTTTACCAACTCGCGAATGCGCTCCACACTGCTGACTCGACAAACATTGGGAAACAATTGACGCAGGCGTTCAGACTCCATTTCAGCCTTTGCGGCGATAACAAATTGCGCCTTCCCGATCAGACTTCGATCGGTGATTGCCGATACTCGAACCCCAAAGTTCCGAAGAACAAGCGGGAGCTTCATTGCGTCCTGCTCGATCACTGTATCAAGGGAGTTTTGTAGGTCATTGATGATCGGCGCGAAACTGTTCTGAAGATCGTCATGCCTGTAAACCGGGTACAACGGCGGCCGTTTTGTAGCTGACGTAAACGTCGAGAGCTCTGCGGCCAGACTTAGATAGAGCGTGAAAAGGTCGTGCGGGTGAACCAATCCCTGGCTTTCATAGTGGCTGATGAGAGGTACGTAGCGATTTAGTGTCACCAATTGAAGGTAGTTTGCGAACTCGGAGCCGCTGATGGTGGTGCTGTCAGAGACGCGGCTCGCGAGTTCTTCCGCGCGGTGTTGGATGAGTCCCGTAAGCTCGCTCTGGAAGCTGGCCAGCCGTTCCGAGACGTTCGCGTCCAGGCAGGGCGGAATGAACTTGTCGTCGAGAAGAACCCAGTTGTCTTCACGCTTCTCGATGATGCGCGCGATCGGTAGTTCCGCGAAGCCAGAGGTGTCTACTGTGTCTGTCACAAGGCTAAGTACAGGTTTGGCGACCTCTAGTTTCATTTCATCGGCGCTTGGATTGACCTCGTCAGTGATCCCCGCCGCATGCACCAGGTACCGCGCCAGGGTGTTGTCGTCTTCGAAACGATAGTTCTCGCCGCCACCGCGATGGCGGGGAAGCGCGAGCGACACCACGGTGTTTCGCGTGCCTGCTGCAATATCAAGTATCGGGGGTTGCTCATCAGCCTGAGGAATATTGATGCAATGACCGTCGGGTAGGATTCCCCGTGCCGCTCGGACACAGACCTTGCCCTGGCGCAGCAGATCGGTATCGAGCTTTAGTTCGGAAAACCCCCAACCGTATGGGTTGCTCTGCCAATGAGTCTCTTTCAACACATGGTGGAAGTGTCGATCCTGCTGTTGGAAATGCTGCGGGTGCAGGAACATGCCTTCGGACCACACAACTCTATGCGTTGACATTTATTAGCTCCAACATGCGTCAAACTCTAGATCTCTAATCATCCCACAACCCGCACTTGGCCGAAAATCCACACGGTGAACTTGACGCATGCATGCTCCTGTCATAGCTTCCTTGGAGCTTAGGCCAATCTGGAGAGTGCACTTTGTCTTTGGCGAGTGCGTGGCAGTCAGCGGGCGTCACGGACATGGGTTTGAGACGTCAGCATAACGAGGACGCTTTTCTCGACAGCCCTGATTCGCAGCTATGGGCAGTAGCTGACGGCATGGGGGGCCATGATCGTGGGGAGCTCGCCAGCGCCATGGTCTGCGAGGCTCTGGGTAGGATTCGAGGGGATTCCCTACTCGATGTTGTAGACGCAGCCGACGATGCGATCAGCTCTGTGAACACCCAGTTGCTCGATATTGCGTCAGAGCTCGCGACCGAAAAAGGCGGTACCGGGCTAATAGGTTGCACAGTGGTAGCCTTGATCGCGAGAGAACCTCTGGCCGTGTGTTTATGGGCGGGTGATTCCAGGATCTACCGGTTGCGAGGCCGGGTGCTTGAACAAGTGACCGAAGATCATAGCCTCGCCGCAGAGAGCGCTTCTGCGAGCAGCGATTCGCCTCCGGTCAGTCGAAATGTCATCACTCGTGCCGTGGGCGCTTCAGCCGAACTGGTGCTCGATGTAGAGAGTCTCGACCTTCAATCTGGTGATCGGTTTCTTCTCTGCTCTGATGGACTCACCAATGAGTTGAGTGATGAGTACTTGCGACAAGCTCTCAGCAATGACAGCGCATCTGCCGTTGTTGCGCGCCAGCTGGTTGATGCAGCAAATCATGCCGGCGGCAGAGATAACGTGAGCGCGCTGGTAGTTGACTATCGCGACTCTAACGATCTGAGCGTGTAGCCGACCCGTCTGTCGTCTGCGGCGCCTCAATCGCATAGTTGTTACAACGACGTGTCCCCGATCCGACAGCTTGCCAAAGACTATTTCGACGGTCTTCTCGATCAGTCCGAGTACCGCCGACGGCGAAATGACCTTCTGGCACAACAAATTGAACAGCTTTCGACGTTACAGGACAAGAAATCTGACTTCGCGGGCGCTCGCGCGTCTTTTTTGTCAGCTGGTAAGGCTCATACCGGAGATAAAGGTCATAGCACCTCGGTCGAGCTTTTTGCTACGGAGTTACTGGAGCCGCAACCGCAGGCTGATGACCTGAGCGCTGCACTTTCGAACACACCGGAGCGTCGTCATGAGATCGTAGCTGCCGGGGACCAGCAAGCTCATGCTGACGAAGTGTCTGGCGATGACAGGGATGAGGATGACAGCGATGACAGGGATGAGATAGATGAACGGTTGCGTCTTAACCGCACCATCGAAATCGAACCAGAAATTGTTGAGTCAACCAAAGTTGCTGCCCATGCAGCTCTGAAGCCGCGCCGCGATCGCCGCCTCTTTCTCTTAGTTTTTGTGCTTGGCTTGGTGGTATTGGTTTATCGTTTTGATCGAGACCTGGTTTGGTTGAGCACAAAGACTGATTGGATGATCGATGCTGTTGAGTCAGTCGCTGACGAGCTTCCCAGCAAGCTTACTCGCAACTGAGCGATGAGAAGCCGCGTAAGGTGGGGACTAGACTTGGCCGTCTTCTTCGGATCGATGGCCCATGCCCGTGATCAAGCGATAACGCTCTCGTGCCGACTCATCAGTGATCCACTCGTCCACGAGCTTATCGAGGGGCATGCCCGCCCAGCGCACGATATTGTCCAGCGAGTAGGACAGAGGAGAATGGGGTTCGGTCTCCCGGAAGTAGCGGGCGACCTTGCGCAGTTGCTCGATGGCCTGCGCTCGTGATTGTAATGGTCCCGCGGCCGTTGTGTTTCGCGGGACCAATCCGTCAGCTGCCTCCGTAGCCTCCGCATCGGCAACCTCCTCCTCCGAGGTCAGCTCGGCAGCTTCAAGTCTGTCCCCAGCGAGATACCCCAAGTTGCCACGCAAAGACTCAAGAGCGCCTCTGATCATCCCCGTCGATGGTGCGTTCGCGCCGCACTTATCGGTAAACGCTGTATCCATTCGCTCCAAGTTCGCCTCGCAGGCGTCAAGCGCGTCTCGGAAGCTTGTATAGAACGCCAGCGGAGTCGCCTGTGCCGCTCTTTCGAGGTCGCCGCTAGTAAAGTCCAAGCCGGAGCTAATACTGCCGCTGTCATCGGCTTTAGCCGCTGCTTCTGCAGTGAATGCCTGCTCTATCTGATACGCGAAAAAGACGTAGTCTGACGATTCCACCACCGGCAATCTCGGCAGATAGCGCGCAACGGTGCCAGGCTGTCCTGTCCCGTTTACACCGTTAAAAGCGGCGACACGATCTTCGATGCTGTCTGGGTCATCGGGATCGAGACGGGGATGCAATTCTTCCCAGTAGTCTTCAACAAGTCTCGCGGTAAGCTCTAGACCGCAGGCTAATCCTTCTAACCCCGCTGTGCGCACCAGCCCCTCTAGGAAAAGCGCGCAAACTTCGATGTCCTTGGAGTTCTCGCTAAGAATCTTCTCGGCTTGTGACACTACCTGAACCCACTTGGATAGAGCTTGTCCGGAGTCCTGCGCGCTGTCATCTCCCACAGCGGAGCGATCACCTCGCTCCATATCCATGGCTTCATCCCGGAGAGATTTCAGCGTCTGGTATGGAGAGTCAAAACCGGGATCCTCGCGCAAGTCCTCGCCACATGGAGGAGTTTCCGCAATGCTCTGGGCGAGAGTATCAACGTTAATCGGAGCGTCCATTTTTCTTGGACTCCTTAGTTCGATGTGACCGCGATCCTGCCAAACGCTACCCAAGGCGACTCTACTGCGCAAGCGTCTAATTGTGCCAGAGTAAAATTAATAAACGGATTGAATCGCGCGCGAATGCGCTCCGGACGTTTTTTTTTCATCTACCATGACTTTGTCGGTGCACGTTCCATCGACCACGAATTCAAGAAACTTGGAGATAATGGCATGCCGATTTATATGAAAATGGATGGGGTATCCGGTCCGGTGACAGCTTCGGGCTACGAGAAGCAGGTTGCGCTGGACGGGTTGAGCTTTGGTTGCAACCGAATCGTCGATATGACCGTGGGAAATGCAGGCAATCGATCAGAAAACCTGCCGCAGTTCAGTGAAGTGATGTGCACGAAGGCGACGGACGAATCAAGCTTTGGAATTTTGAAAGAAGCCGTCTCCGGTCGTAGCGCTAAGACGATCGAAATCGCGGTTGTAGAGACAGGTGATAAGCCTACCGAGTTCGTCAAGTATACGTTGAAGGACTGCATCATCTCCCACTACGACATGAGCAGTAGTGGCGATCAGCCGGTAGAGAGCTTTCAAATCAGCTACACGGACGTAGAAGTTAAGTTTACACCAACCGACAAGAGTGGGTCCGCAGGTGGCCCCGGTATTGTCGGTTTTGACCTAGCCACCGGCAAGCCTCGATAAAGGCTGTATCTCTGGATATGTGGTCGAAGCACTGAACGATGCGGCGCCCTCCGCGGGCTGATCTCGTGGAGCGGCGCTATCGTCGTCATAGCAAGTAAAGGCCGATGCCTGATCAGTCGAAAAAAATCGTGCACCTCAAGTCTCCCCTGGGTGAGACCCGATGTGCCGTGACCTCGTTGACCGGAAACGAAAGGGTCAACGATCTTTATCGCTTTAATGTCTCGATCATCGCCGACAACGATCCCGTAAAACCCGATGAAATACTCGGCGAAGAGGTCGTTCTCACCATTCGATACGCGGGCGTAGAGCGTACGATTCATGGGGTTGTAGCAAGCATTTCAGAAACCGAGCCCGACGGCGATAACCTCTTTGAATACAGTTTAGAAGTCGTACCAAAGCTGTGGCTTCTTTCGCTGGCAGCACACACTCGCATCTTCGAGGTGATGACGACGGCCGACATCGTGAAACAAGTCGTCTCTGAAGGCTGTGGAATGCCTGTCGACGTAGTCACGTCCAGGAGTTATCGAACGCGGGAAACTTGCGTGCAGTTTGAGGAAAGTGATCTCGAGTTCGTCCAACGCTTGCTCCAGGACGAAGGGATTTCGTTCTTTTTCAAGCATGGGACCGGAAGCGCAACCCTAGTGCTCACTGACTCCATCAGCGGGTTTACAGACTGTCAGCCAGCGACCTACCCGTTCTCAGAGCGCGACAATGCCACATGGAGGCAGGGCGTCAGTAACTTTCGACGTGTGGGGTCTCTGGCGACTGGTGAAGTTGTAAGCAGGGACTTCTCGGAATACACGCCTTCAAATACGGTCGAGGTAACGAGCAAGTCAAAAGCAAAAGCAAAGCTCAGACCCGGTGTCCGGCAGCTGTATGGCCAACACGATTTCGAGTCTCCCGGGTCACGCACTCTTCCGCGAGGTTCCTGCGGACAGCAGGCAAAGCGCTGGCAGGAAAGCCTAGAGGCGGACTGCGACTCTTTTCTTGGGCAGAGTGCCGCACCCTCGTTAACTGCCGGGCACAAAATAACTCTGTCAGATGCTCCCGTCTGCAGTGATGGTGACAAGCAGTATCTACTGCTTGAGGTCTTTCATTCCGCGACGGAGGGGGTAGGCTCTAACTCCGTGTACAGCAATCACTTTAAATGCGCGCCCACCTCGAATTCTGTGTCTTTCATTCCTGAATTCACACTCGAACAACCGCGTATTTGGGGAGTCCAGACCGCCAGGGTGGTGGAGGTCAGAAATCCCAGCGACAGCGAGGCTCACGGCGAAGTGAAGCTTTTTTTTCACTGGGAGCCCCACACGATCAGTTGCTGGGCCAGGGTTGGCCAGCTCTATGCGGGAAGCAATTGGGGTGGGTACTTTATCCCCGATATTGATCAGGAAGTTTTGGTCGAATTTATAAACGGCGACCCGGATCGCCCCGTCGTTGTCGGAGCTGTTTACAACCAGGACCACAGTGTACCGTTTGATTCGATTACTCAAAGCGGGATCCGCACACGCAGCGGTGCATACAACGAATTGCGTTTTGATGATGAAGACGGGGCGGAGGAGGTCTACTTTGAGGCTGGCAAGGACCATAAGTTCTTAATCAATAACGACGAGACCGGTGAGGTACTGAACAACCAGACCATCGATGTTGGCGCAGATCACAGTCTGGCGGCAGGAGCCAACATCATGCTTGAAGCTGGTCAATCAATTACGCTTAAAGTTGGAGGATCCGAGATCAAAATTGATGGTGCGGGCGTTACTATCAGCGGCTCGATGATCAAGATAAATGGTAATGCGACAACCGAAGTCACGGGCGGCGCCACTCTGACGCTCAAAGGCGGTTTGGTAAAAATCAATTAACTGAAATGAACGGTGAATTAGAGGGTAAGCGAGCAAATGTCTATTTACATGAAGGTGCCGTTTGCTCAGGGCGACGTCACCGCTACGGGCTTTATAGGGTGGATTGAACTAGAGACTCTCCAGTTTCAGGTTGACCGATCGCTGTCAATGGAAACAAGCTCGACGTCTAACCACCCCACCAGTCTACCGAAGTTCTCTCTTTTTACGGTGACTAAGAAGATCGAAGACTCGAGCGGCGGTCTCTTCGAGCAGGCGGTGAAGGGTATGAGTGGCCACGATATTGAAATCGCTGTCGTAGAAACTGGGAATGCGCCAAAGGAGTATGCTCGCTATACCTTGCGAGACGCCTACCTCTCGCATTATTCAGTTGATGCTAGTCAAGCATTTCTTGCTGAGCGAGTGAGCTTTGCGTATTCGTACATTCAGGCAGAGTATAAACCCCACAACCGCCAGAACACCGGTGCTTCAAAAATCACCACGATGTACGAGCTGAACAACTGACAGGTCGTTTGATCGCAACACTCGGGAGTCTCTGAACAAGTCCAGGCCGCGCCCTGTATGCCAGAGACATCCTGGAATTGTTAAGAGGCTATCTAGGTCTTGCACATCGGTGCGCGATACGTTTTTACTCCTGACCCTTGCGGCAAGCGGCGCGATATGAGGCCCCTTTCTCCCAGGTACGACAACGCGTTTGTCTGAACGACGCTTCCTTATCTATCGCAGTACCTATCGCAGCACCTATCGCAGCGGAATAGCTTTGATCGGAGAGCCAGTTCGGTTTTTCTCGTTTGCCTCAATCACAAACGCACTGTATTTGCGCTCGGCTGGCAGAGATCACGGGGTACGTTTACGCCGAAACGAGCTTTGGCTATTGACGTCCGATAGACGGCTAGGTGCGTATGGGCATCGATGGTCTTCATTCAACCTTTGTATAGGAAGCTTCCCGGAAACAGGCTTGATTAGATACGAGAACGCGGCTTCGAGACGGCTGGCCGAGTCAACCGGAAAATGGGTTTAGAGGAATAGACGTAATGCAGATCGCGACGTTGATATCCAAAATAGAGCGCAGCGTGATCATCGTTATCATTGCGCTCACCGTGCTCGCGGTGTTCCTGGAGATCGCTGCGATTTGGAAACAGAGGAATGTGGCCATTGCCGACATTCTTCTGCTGTTCCTTTACACCGAGGTGCTGTCGATGGCGGGCGCCTTCTATCATAGCCGCAGGATTCCAACTATCTATCCTCTTCTGATTGCGATTACCGCCTTGTCGCGATTGATTGTGCTTCAGTCGAAAGAAATGGAGCCGTCGGCCATACTTTACGAAGCCTCTGCAATCGCGATTCTCACTATCGCCGTCGCTGTACTTTTTCGCTTCGGCGGCGAGGGGCGTGAGGTTCTCTCAACAGACCATTCGGGGGTCAAGGGCAAGGGCTACGACAATGCTGAGTAGACGAGGGCCTCGAGCTGACCGCGAAAGTTAAACGTACTCGATGGTAGTAATTGAGTCAGAAAAACCACAATGACTTCCTCCTGGGGGTCGACCCAGAACAGCGTGCTCGCCAAGCCGCCCCAGTAAAAAGTCCCGGTACTGACGGCTGTTCCACCAGGTAGCGGATCCAGTTTTGTCGCGAAACCAAGGCCGAAGCCAACTCCTTCGTTGGCCGACTCACTGAAACCCGAAATCGAAAGTCCGGCCAGGTCCTGGTTGTTTGGGAGGTGGTTCGCAGTCATCAGCTCCAGTGTCTTTCGACCTATTACTCTGTGGCCAGCAAAGCTACCGCCTGCTGCAAGCATCTGGCAAAAGTTCATATAGTCCGAAAGCGTCGATAGGAGGCCGCCACCACCGGAATAGAAACTACGCCCCGCATACGCCGAATTAGCACCGTCGTCGTGCAGGATCAGTTTCTTGTTCTGGTCGCGCATATAGCTACAAGCCAGTCTCTCGACCTGGTCTGGGCGCGGCGTGAACCCCGTGTCATGCATGTCAAGCGGTGAAAAAATCGTGTCATAAAGATACTGATCAAGGGACTGGCCGCTGATGCGCTCGATGATGACGCCAAGCACATCGGTCGCTATTGAGTAGTTCCAACGCTCGCCGGGTGAGAACTCAAGCGGCAGCTCAGCTAACTGGTCGACCATGCTCTGCAGGGTATATCCTTCTCGCGGTCGTCCGACGCCTAGTTTTCGATAGGCATAGTCGATGTTGCTGGCGCGCATAATGTCATAGGTCAGCCCCGAAGTATGACTCAGCAGATCTCGTATACGCATGGGTGTTTCCGCGGCTCGAGTTTCGAAGTTTGGCCAACTTCCGCCGCTCCAAACGCGTAGATCTTTCCATTCCGGCAAGTATCTGTGCACCGGATCATTCAGTGAGAGCAGCCCTCTTTCCCAAAGCGTCATCAACGCCACAGACGTTACGGGTTTAGTCATCGAGTAAATCCTGAACAACGTGTCGCTGCGACAGGGAAGTCCGCGCTCCATGTCCCGCAGGCCGCCTATGCCCAGGTGGGCCAGATGCCCGCCGCGTGCTACAGCAATCAGGTAGCCGGGAATTTTCTTAAGCGATAGATAACGATGCTGCAGATGATCATCAATTCGCTTGAGTGCTTGCGCGTCGAACTGAGCTGCTTCGGGATCAACGTGGTCAAGATTCATAGTTAGGTAAGCCGTAAGATAGCGTTGGTATTTCTGATGCCAGTAGACACCGCGAAATTAGCGAGCAGTGTAGATCGTTGAACCCCGAAGGTGTAAGCAGCGCCGAGCTATTGCCAGTGCTAGACTTCTGATCAGTATGAAGCGGGTCGGAGCGACGACGATTGGTTATGTATGCGGACAGTTCCGGTAGCAGCCGAGGTGCACTTTTCGGCCTCACCCCTTTCGATTTCACCCTTTTCAGGCTAGTAAGGATCGGTTTGCCTAGCTCATGTCTGTGTATTCCACTCAAGCTGTTGTCGCCCTGGCGTAATCCTACTGACGCGTTGAATTGCCTGAGCATGCCGGTAAAGCGAACTATCTGTGGTTCCCAATTTGGAGATCCGCAGGAACGGTCGGTTCCAGCGCCGTTTCTTCGTCTGTTACTTGGGGCCCTGTCACTACTTGCATTTCAGGGGGTTGGAGCGGAAACGGTACTGCTAGAAGAAGTGCTGGTGTTTGCCGAGAAGCGCGAGGCGAGTATCAGCGATACGGCTCTTAGTGTGACTGCGGTCGACGGGGCCACACTGCTCGATGCCCAGGGATTTGAATTCAGTGATCTCAATCGCCTTGCGCCTGGAGTGTTTGCCTCGGGCAGAAACGTGGGCGCTGATGTAAAAATTCGTGGGGTTGGCACCGAGGCGGGGACCAGTGCGATCTCGGGCGTCTCCATATTCGTCGACGGTGCAATTCAGCCGTTCCCTGGAACTGCGTTTACTCCGTTTTACGATGTTGATCAGATCGAAATTTTGCGGGGCCCGCAGGGTACTCTATTCGGGCGTGCTGCGCCTGCGGGAACGATCAATGTGCGGCATCGGGTCCCTTCTCTTGAGACTCGTGACTTTACAGTGAACGCTGTCGCCGGGACATCTGATACCTACAACCTCCAGGTGGCGGGCGGGACCCCCATCGGTGAGAAGTTCGCCG
>JBCCNK010000004.1:0-39630 GCA_039025875.1 Pseudomonadota bacterium | reverse complement strand
GCTCTCTAGAGCAAGACCATCCCGATCGATGGATTGTATGTATAGATGGGGCGACCTCAGTGCACTGTCATTAACCGGATAGTTATCCCAGAGCGCCAATCGATTGCTAAAAAGACCAGCCACCGCAGCAAGATCCTCAGGTTCTATCCGCGGGCTACAAACTGCTGGACCTGTCCAGAAAACTTCTATGCCGGGTTCAAGGCCAGCGGCAAAGTCCGCTAGGTAAGTGACGGGCCGCTGCCCGAAAACCCGGTCCAGAACCGGGTCATCGCTATAGTAAGTCGGGCAGACCGCCAAGGACCATGCGGGAAATCGCGCTCGTATGTCACTCACAATCTCCCGCTGACGAGTTGCGAGGGAATCTACTCTCCCCGACATATCATCGAACAAAACGGCTAGCGCCGTTACACCGAGGGCGCTAATTTCATCCAGCTTCCGAAAAAGACACCTTCGGGTGGGAGGGTCATAGTGCTCGTAGGCCTCGTATGGCGATAAGCCGATATATAACCGCATCCCGCATGCAGATGCCCGCTGCTGCATCAATCGCAACCGGTCTGTCTGTTCATCCAAGAGCGCGTCTTTCCAACCACTCCTCAGATAGGTTTCGCTCTTTGGAGCGAATAGGAAGCGACTGAAGCCGCAGCGCGACAGCCAATCAAGCATCTGCAGCCGTGTTCCATCAGGCCACGGTTGGCCATAAAAACCCTCAATAACACCGAGATCAGGCATGGCGATATGGTTTCATGATAGTTAAGTCCAAAAAGAGATTAAAACTTTATATGCTAGTAACTAAACAAGCTAACAGTAGGTCGCGGTTTGGATGGAAAACAACTCGAGATTGGCGATACTATATCCGTGACTAGCTTTCCTTGTCAGACACGTGCCTCTTGACCCACAGCGGTAGCCGCCTCGACAACGACGTCGGTGGCAAGGTGCTCGACGACAGATAAAGCCGGTTACTGGAGCACACCCAATGCTCCTATGTGAAGGACGACGTTCCTTTATGTTTCACTCCTAATGGTCTTATTCGGGCTCCCGCGTGGAGCCCTTTTTTTAATGCTGTTCTTTTATTTTCAATACCTTATAAATTAAATCTATAGCTAAATATCAAGAATATAGGTTCGAACTTAGTCGGCGGGGGTACCGCTAGTCAGTCGACTACCCGAACGGGCAATTGCTGGGATTCAATGCCCGATGTGTTTGTGATTCATTGACAGGTAATAACCGATAGGTTCATTTAATCGGCTTTTTCCCGGCACGTGTCTCTTGACACTCTGACACTCGTCTACGGGCACTCGTCTACCTGCACTCGTCTACCGGCAATAATCAAAGTCAGATTGATGGTGAATCCTACGCCTTCATGTTGACGTAATCGCGCACAGAGGATGCCCACACGCTCGGCGACACTTAACGCGCGTACAGCGCAGGCTGCGTGACCTCCCGCCTGCCGGCCCTACAAGCGTAGTCGAACCAAACTGGGTCTTACCCTCAGCTAACACAAGCGATGAGAACCAGGCGTTAGGTGAGTGCACCTGACGGCCCTGCCGGCGCAAACATTTAGAACTTACATCGTGTGCGTTGGCCGCTCAGAGTTCAGCATGCCTGCGAGATACTCTTCAATCTTAGAGTTGGCAGCCGCGTCTTGTTCCGAAAACTGAACTCCGATTCCGGATGTACGATTACCCTGGGCACCTCGCGGTGTTACCCAAACAACTTTTCCCGCAATCGGAATCTTCTCTGGCTCGTCCATGAGCGTAAGCAACATGAATACCTCGTCTCCAAGGTCATAAGACTTGTTTGTAGGGACAAACAAACCTCCGTTCTTGATAAACGGCATATATGCTGAATACAAAACGGCTTTGTCTTTGATGGTTAGCGACAAGATACCCTGAGGAGCCGCGCCAGATTCGCTCATTTCTGCTCGCTCGCACCGTTTTTGCTGTCTAACTTACCGCTTATCACGATGTCCTCCGTGACCGCGAAATCACTACTAGCACTGAATCACCCCTGCACGCGTTTACGGGGAAGTCTAACACCGGGATCAATCGCCCCGCAGCGCTACAAAATCGCTTGCGACGTTGTAGAGCATCAAATCGGGGTTCGGATTCGATCCTGCGGCCTCTGCCGATTTGAGTTGTCGGACACGATCGAGTAACTCAAACGCCGCTGATGAATCCCAGATCCTCCGGTGTTCGTTGAGTTCGATATGGTTGTTCTTCAGCGCATTGATAAGACGCGATTCGATCAGATCCAAAAACTCAGTTGGCCTGAGATCAGACGCCAGCTCAAGCAGTGCACTCACCACCTGCTGCGACGTTAGGTCTGAGTCATTGGAAAGTAGCTGATACAAAGCAAGGCGTTTGTTTGCGACGTCGCTTTCAATCAGGGACTTTAGAGTAAGCGGGCGCGAAGGAAGAATCTGCGACCACTGCGCCAATTCGTCAACTCCATGATCGCCCTCTACTTGTGAGTTGAGCCAACCCATCGCGTGTTCAGGAGTCGGAGCTGGCAGATTCCAGCGCTGGCAGCGTGACCGTATCGTAGCCGGTAGAAAAGCACCCCGCTGCGTAACCAGAAGCATGACGGTGCTTGGACTGGGTTCCTCGAGAGATTTGAGCAGCGCGTTTGCCGACGCTCGCGTCATCCGCTCCGCGGGCGCCACAAGAAGAACCTTTCGGTGGCTTACCGCCGGTGTCTTATTCGCAAATTCAATCGCACGACGTATCGCATCTACCCCGAGACTCTTTGCGGAGGCCTCGGGTTCGACCTTCAGAAAATCCGGGTGTGATCCGGAAACAAACAAAGTACAGGACTTGCATTCGCCACACGCGATCATAGGAGGCTTATCGGGCATCCTAGATTCATCAACCGCCTCATTAAGCGACAAGTTAACGCTAGTGCAGAGCAGTCGCTGCGCTAGCGCTAGCGCGAATGCCGTACGCCCTGTTCCTGGTACTCCATCGAGTAGCAGCGCATGAGCCATACGTTGGGCACGGAGCACATCACAGATGCGCATCCAACTTTCTTCAAGCCAGGGATATATAGCAGCAGTCTTAGCACTCTCATTTGCATCGTGCTCAGCCACGGACCCGCGCTCTCCTGGTGCGATAGAAGTCGAGAATACATTGGCTTAGTTGTTCACAAACGGCGTCCTTGTCTACGCTGGCATCTACTATACGGTAGCGATCCGGCTCGCTCTGCGCCCTGCTCAAGTAAGCGCTGCGAACTCGCTCGAAAAACTCCAGTTCTTCACGCTCAAAACGGTCAAGACCGCCTCTCCCTCTTGCCCGCTCAATGCCTTGCTCAGGCGGAAGATCAAGAAGTATCACAAGGTCGGGGCGGAGCGCTCCCTGGGTCAGCGTCTCAAGCATCGCAACCGGCTTCTCACCGAGTCCACGACCCGCTCCCTGGTAGGCGAAAGACGCATCTGTGAAACGATCACAGAGCACGGTTTCTCCACGATCAAGCGCAGGTCCTATGACCTCATGGAGATGTTGTGCGCGCGCTGCAAACATCATCAGCAACTCGCTAAGCGGCATAACGTCGCCATACTGATCTGATAGCAGCAGAGCCCGCAGGCCCTCACCCAGTTGTGTCCCACCCGGCTCCCGGGTGCAGACCACTATCGCTTCATGTTGCTCAAGAAGACGTTCAAGATGAGTCAGCGCCGTGCTCTTGCCTGCTCCCTCGCCACCTTCAACTGTTATGAACAAGCCAGTCAAGCTTACGACCCTGAATCTTCCTTCGGTGTAGATCTGTAGTCCGATCTTCGCCGAAGTTGGTACTTTTTGACGGCATCGTTATGGCCTTGCAGTGTCTCGTTAAACTCGTGACTGCCGTCCCCGCGGGCAACGAAATACAGCGTTAGACCAGTTTCGGGATGCGCGGCCGCGCGCAGAGCCTCAACCCCAGGGAGCGCGATCGGAGTAGGTGGTAAACCTGAATGGCGATATGTATTGAACGGATTGTCCTCATCTCGAAGGTGCAGTCGAGTCAAATCTCCGTCGAAGGCCGGTCCCAGACCATAGATCACAGCGGGGTCAGTCTGAAGGCGCATTTGTTGTCGCAGGCGGCGCACGAACACTCCTCCAATTTTGGCTCTTTCACTCGCTACCGCTGTTTCCTTTTCTATGATTGAAGCCATAGTGAGCAATTCGTAAGGCGCGGCGAACGGCAATCCATCGTCGCGCATTGCCCAGATATCATCCAGCGCCCGTGCCATCATTTCATGGGCTTGCCGAAGAATCTTCAAATCCGTATCTCCCCTTTCGTACTGATACGTTTCGGGAAGGAACCACCCCTCCGGAGGATAGGGTGCAGTCATCTCTAGAACACGCGGATCAGTCGCGTCCTCTAACACAGTCCTAATACCGTCGGCCTCGTGTAGAAGCCGAAGAGCCTGCGCTAGGCGAACACCCTCTGGTAGCGTGACAAGGTAGCGGACCGTGTCCCCCGTTTGCAGCATCAGCATTAACGATGCTGGGGAAGTTTCTTTATCGAGCTCATACTCACCGGCGAACACCTGCGCATCGGCACCAGAGAGACGCGCAGTCAGATCGAGCAAAAACGAGCTCGACAGCGCGCCGCGCTCAACCAGATCCTGGGACACGCGGCTAAAGCCATCTCCCGCATCGACGACGATCCGAATCGGCTGGTCAAGGGTCCCGAGGGGCGTCCAGTACCAGGCGCGAACGTAAAGGGCAACCGATGTCGTCAAGACGGTAAGCGACAACAGAAACAGAGCTAGCCAGCGCATCGATCGCTCAAGGCTTCCGAGACCGGCGCAGCTCACGAAAATAAAAATCCTGAAAACTTGTGACTAGCTCTGAATTCACCAACTCATGATCATCGACACGAGAAACTGTGCGAATGCCCACAAGGCTATTCGTTACGAACACCCCGTCAGCCTGTAGCAGGTCTCGCAGCGTGAACTCTTCCTCCTGTACCGGCACACCGATCGAGGGCGCTAAAGTATCGACGATCAATCGCCTGCGCGTTCCGGCGATACCGCAACGCTCAACGGGTGGGGTGACAAACACGCCGTGTCTATCAATGAACACGTTGGCGCAACTTGTACACTGCACAAAACCACTCGCGCGACACTGGATAGCATCATCAAAGCCAGCCTCGTGGGCCTCCTGGGCGGCGAGTACCTGCTCCAATCTGTTTCCATGCTTAGCGCCGGCCAAGCGAGGCTGCTCGGAGATAAAAACTGTGGAAGCACGTAGGCTTAGCGGGGGTAGTGGGCGCAAGGGGTCGTGAAGGAGTTCACTCATCTGCGTGCGCAGTCTCAGCGCTGGATGTTCGGCCGGCGCATATCCTGTGGCTCCGCTGCCGCGACTTAACGTGACGCGAACACGATAATTGCCATGTGAAGGTAATCGCTGCGCGAGTGCATTCAGAAGAAGATTTCTAACCCAACTTCTAGCATCACTAGCATCACTAGCATCACTAGCATCACAGGTGCCATCGCGAATACCGGCGCTAGAACCGGCGCGAATAGCGGAAGCCTGTACTTCTGATGCATCGCGCAGGAATCCCAGGGAACGCATTCCCTCAACAAAACGAGCAACGTGAAGATCTAGGTGGCTTGCCGTGCCATTGAGACACAACATCGTTTCGAAAATACTGTCACCATAAAGAAACCCCCGATCGTCGGCCGGCACTCCATCGTTGACGTTCTCAATCAAAAGCTCTGGAAGCAACAAAGCACCAGGTACCTAACAGTCTCGACTATAGCTGTGCGAAGATCAAAGAGCCGTTGGTTCCGCCGAACCCGAACGAGTTCGAAAGCGCATGCGTCATGTTTCTATCCCTGGCGATGTGAGGAACGTAGTCGAGGTTACAACCTTTGTCGACGTTATCCAGGTTGATGGTGGGTGGGGCAACTTGATCTCGCAGAGCAAGCACAGAGAACACTGCCTCGACCGAGCCGGCCGCACCCAAAAGATGGCCGATCATCGACTTTGTAGAGCTTACGAGCAGGTCTTTGCTCGAGGCGCCGAAGACTTTCTCAATTGCCCGGCTTTCAGCCAGATCACCCGCTAGCGTGGATGTTCCATGAGCGTTGACGTAAGAAATACTCTCCGGACCGAGAGCCGCATCGCGCAGAGCATTGCGCATCGCAGCGGCAGCGCCCGCTCCGTCTTCCGGTGGTAACGTCATATGGTAAGCATCGCCACTCATTCCAAAGCCGACGACTTCTGCATAGATATCAGCGCCGCGAGCGCGCGCTGAATCCAGTGACTCCAACATCACCACGCCAGCGCCATCACCCAGCACAAACCCGTCTCTGTCTCTGTCCCAGGGTCTGGAAGCGGATGCCGGGTCCTCATTGCGCGTCGAGAGCGCGCGTGCGGCGGCGAAGCCACCGAGTCCGACTTTAGTGGTCGCCATTTCGGCACCACCCGCGAGCATAGCGTCGGCGTCGCCCTGCGCGATCAAACGTGCGGCCAATCCGATGTTATGGGTGCCGGTCGTGCACGCTGTAACAACGGCGATATTTGGACCTCGCAGACCGTATTTCACCGACAGATTGCCCCCTATCATATTGATAATAGAGCCGGGCACAAAGAAAGGTGAGATTCTGCGCGGGCCGCTCGCATTCACTATTTCGGAGTTCTTTTCGATCTGCCCGATGCCACCTATTCCCGAACCAATGGCGCAGCCAACACGATCTGCGATCTCATCGGATACTTCGAGTCCTGAGTCTTCAAAAGCCTGTATGCCCGCAGCCATTCCGTACTGTACGAAAACGTCCATCTTCTTCTGATCTTTAGTAGAGAAGTACTCGGCACTGTCAAAATCCTTGATGCTTGCGCTGAATCGAGTGCTGTATTTCTCCACATCGAATTTGTCGATCGGCGCGACGCCACTCCGTCCGTCGCGGATTGCGGCCCAACTGGTGCTCACGTCAAGACCGACCGGTGTGATAAGCCCGAGACCCGTGATGACCACTCGTTTTCCGTTCAATGCTCTTTGCTCCAACCTTTTTCGAATCGACAAAAACTATTTTGCGGTACTTTATGTGTGCCCGTGGGTTTAACCAACGTTACCCAATCAGTGAAGTTCGCTGACCGTAAAGTGGCAGTCTATTTACGACAGAACGCGTGATCGTGGAAACAAAAAAAGCCGCGCTATCTCGCGATAGACACGGCCTTTACCCACTGCATACTCGACCCACTGCATACTCGAACATCGGATGCTCGTGTATCAAATATCGAAACCGCCAGGCATGTTTAGCCTCTCGTCACTTTTCTCCAGCCCCTCCTTGGACGTTCAATTTTCCTTCCTTGGATGACTCTTGATCCTTAACCGCGCGTTGCGTCGCCTGACGTTATTCACAAGTCTCTTTCCGGCGCTCTTTCCGGCGCTTTTTCCGGCGCTCTTTCCGACGCTCTTTACGAAACTCCTCCCGAGCTTGTTCCTCGGCGCCTCACCAAGGCTTTTTGCAATGCCCTTCCTAACGTACCTGGGGTAGAACCTTCCAGCGTCCAAACAGCTCTCGGTGATACCAACTGCTATCATTGACCCGTCAAAAGCCTAGGAGGGGTTACGAACCGTCTGGACGCCGCTAAGCCGCTAAAAAGCAGGCACAAAAAATTTGACTCGGGACAGGTGCGTCGGCAAACGCACTGCTCGGGGCTAGGACAGGTTCTCGTTGATGTATTCTATGGCGAGTTTCACCGTGGTGATTTTCTCGGCTTCCTCATCGGGTATCTCGGTTTCGAACTCTTCTTCAAGAGCCATTACCAGTTCGACTGTGTCGAGCGAGTCAGCACCTAAGTCCTCGACAAACGAGGCCTCCGTCTGCACTTCTTCTTCTTTGACGCCAAGCTGTTCGGCGACAATCTTCTTCACGCGGTCTTCAATGCTGCTCATTTTTGTAGGTTTCTCCTGAGTGTGGGAACAAAAGTTCCCAACTAAAACGGGCAGACTGGAAGTCTACCGAAAATTTTGAATCGGTTGTACACCCTGCCCCGCGCATACGCGCATGAATATCGACATGTCGAGTGGGCTCTAGTGCTGTCTTTGGTCAGGTGGGTAACGCTCACGACATGTACATACCACCGTTGATGTGGACGGTTTCACCGGTGATGTACCCTGCCTGTTCACTGCACAAAAAAGCGACCAGCGCCGCGATCTCCGTTGGATCACCGAGGCGCGCAAGAGGAATCTGGGCAAGCATGGCGGCTCGCTGTTCATCACCCAGTGCTTGCGTCATATCGGTATCGATAAATCCGGGGGCGACAGCGTTGACAGTTATGTTCCTTGAACCGACCTCCCGCGCCAGCGCCCGGGTGAACCCCTCAGCGCCCGCTTTAGTCGCCGCATAGTTGCTCTGCCCTGCGTTACCCATCGCGCCGACGACGGAAGTAATGTTCACCACCCGACCCCACCGCGCCTTCGTCATACCCCGCAACACCGCTTTCGATAGTCGATATAGGGCGCTTAGATTCGTTTGTACTACGCTTTCCCACTCCTCTTCCTTCATGCGAAGCAGGATGTTGTCTCGAGTAATGCCAGCGTTGTTTACAAGCACTAAGGGGGACCCGAAACGATCATTTACCGCCGCTAGAAACGCGGCAACACTATCGACGTCACTCACATCCAACACCAGCCCGGCGCCACCATGCTGCTGAAGGCGCTCATCGATGGCGGCTGCACCCGTGCCAGAAGTGGCCGTTCCCACAACCGTGCACCCCTCCTGGGCCAATCGATCTGCGATCGCATAACCGATACCGCGACTGGCACCGGTGACTATTGCAATACGACTCGCTTCTGATTCATTACTAGCGTTCACGAGTACCCTCGATGCGTTATCACTGCTTGAGTTCTTGTGCGGCCGATGTGAGGTTATCGGGCTCTTCAACGTAGTGGCACCGCGATGAACGATCCATCCGTCGCAATAAGCCGCCGAGCACTTTGCCTGGGCCACACTCAACAAATGTCGACGCCCCTCGTTCACGCAGTCGCGCTATACACGCGGTCCAGCGAACGGGAGACGAAATCTGCTCCACAAGCAGAGCTCGAATCTTTTCCGGGTCAGTCTCGGATTGCGCATGGACGTTGTGTACGACGCTACAACGCGGAGGTTCGAGCGCCGTAACTGCCAAGGCCTCCAGGAGCTGTTCTCCGGCGGGTGTCATAAGAGTGGTATGGAACGGTGCACTCACGGGAAGAAGCTTGACGAGTTTCGCCCCGGCGCTTTTAAGCTTATCTATCGCGGTGTTTACAGCTTGTTTATATCCGGCAATAACGACCTGGCCGGGAGAGTTGAAATTCACCGCCTGAACAACGCTTTTTTCGGATGCTGCGACCTGATCGCATATGGCCAGTACCTGCTCGTCGTCCAATCCGATCACCGCCGCCATGGACCCCAACCCAAGTGGCACGGCGTTCTGCATAAACTGCCCCCGCGCACGAACCAGGGTAACCGCGTCAGGCAGGTTCAGTGAGCCGGCACAACATAATGCAGAGAATTCTCCAAGGCTGTGTCCAGCCATTGCGGCCGGTTCGTCGCCGCCCTCGGCCAGCCACGCACGCCAGAGCGCCACAGATGACGTCAGCAGCGCTGGCTGGGTGTTCTCGGTGAGATTCAGCGTCGTCGCGTCTCCAGACTGAATCAGATCCCACAAGTCAAAGCCAAGCGCCTCCGATGCCTCTTCGAAGGTCGAATGAACCTCTTTAAAGCGGTCAGCGGCCTGCGCCAGCATGGCCACCCGTTGACTACCTTGGCCCGGAAACAAGAAAGCCAGATCGCGTCTCACGGGTGATTCCCCGATGACCAGTTATCGATCACGGCGGAGTGTTTTCGGTAGCGGTGATGCAGACTGCGACGGCTGACAAGGGAAGCCCCCTAACAGCCATCGCAAATTCACTCTTCGCTATCGCTCTCGATAACCTTTTTGCCACGGTAGAAACCGTCGGCGGTCACGTGATGCCGACGATGGACCTCACCAGAGGTTTGATCCACGGAAAGAGTAGAACCCCGCAGGGAATCATGAGAACGACGCATGTTGCGTCGCGACCTTGTTTTTTTGTTCTGCTGTACTGCCATTTAGCCTTACTCCTTAGATCGCGATGCCCGCGGCGTGCGTTTCGCACCCCAAGTGAGTACCGCATTTTCGCCCCGGACCTACCCCCATATGAAGGCTAGCCGTAAATAACGATATGTAGCGGTCGAACCCGACGATCAAGCTTCTAACATCGCTGACCAAAATTCCGAAAGCGGCTGCTTACTTTTTGTCAGCTACCAGTTGCGACAAAATTTCGAAGGGATTGGCGTGCTGCACACTCCCCTCGCTGTCCTCACCACCTTCTCCAAAATCTGCACCATGTGCGTGCTGACCTAAGAGCGCCTTATCCGATTCAACAGAGTATTCAGACCCTGGGTCTATCGGCACCGTGGGCAGTGCCAAAGACACTTCCTCCGCCACCATATCCCATAGATCTGTTTCATCACTTACGATCCAGGGTTCGTACGCTTTTGGTAGATCACCCGACTGCGATTCACTAACAATCAATCCCAGCGTACTGCCACCGGAAAGCTGAGCGGTAAATCGATTCAACGATCGCTGGCAAACGAGGTCGACTCGTGCCTCAAAACGCACCTCGGCTATATAACGCTGGTCCTCGTCTAGATCGAAGCGTACGCTTGCTTCGACGAAGTTTTCGTCGGTCGGCAAAACACCAGCAACCGCTGGAAGATGCGCGGCACCAAACAGGCCCTTATACGTATCTCCACGAGTAACCGCCTTGCGCACGTTTATCTTTCGTGGAGGGGTTATCGACATGGCGGCGCATCATAGTGACGCACCTGAGTGAAGTCAAAGCTCAAAACACACTTTTTTTTGCTCTGCGGCTTGAGAAAAATCTTTAGAATACGGGCGCTTAGGACCCCATTTCCATGACCAACGCAAGCGACGCGATGCTCATACTCGCTTCCACATCACGCTATCGGCGAGCTTTGCTCGAACGTCTGCAGATTCCCTTCGCCATCGAGGCCCCGGACGTTGATGAAACACCGCTGGATCGGGAGACACCAGACGCCCTGGCCATCCGCCTGAGCAGGGCAAAAGCACTTAAAATCGCAAACCAATATCCGAGCGCTCTAGTACTCGGCAGTGATCAGGTCGCCAGCTGCGGACCGCTGCTGCTACACAAGGCAGGATCGGTCACCAAAGCGGTGCAACAGCTTTCGCAGTGCAGCGGCGAAACCGTGACCTTCGCCACCGGTGTGGTTCTTGCACGCGGGGGGCAGACACTGGAAGAGAGATTAATACCCACATCAGTCACTTTTCGCGCGCTAGATGAACAGACACTGCGGCACTACATAGAGCGCGACATGCCGCTGGACTGCGCCGGCAGTTTTCGTTGGGAGGGACTCGGCATCGCACTCTTCGAGAAGATCCAAAGCGACGATCCAACAGCTCTCGAAGGTTTACCGCTCATTTCCGTCACAGATATGCTAGGAAAGCACGGTATCAGCATTCTTTAAGGGTTCTGAAGCAACTTCTCAGCATTCGCCGATAACGGCGGTCACGCCTTCGACAAAACGCGCTGCAACTCACCATCGAGCGGCGCCTCAAACTCCATGACACGCTTGTGCAGGGTAAAAGACATCTTTGCAGCATGGAGGAAGAGCCTCTTGAGCTCCAGGGCTAAAGTCAACGCGTTGCTCTCGTCGTTGCCATATTTGTCATCGCCAAGCAGCGGGTGGCCAGCATAGGCTGCGTGCACGCGAATCTGATGTGTTCGCCCGGTCAGTGGTTTCGCTTCGATGAGTGTACATCCGCTGTAGCGTTCTCTCGCTGTGAAATTCGTCTGCGAAGGTTTACCAGCTCGGTTTACCAGAACTATTCGTTCCCCTGACTTGCGTTCGAATCGCTTAAGTGGTGCTGTTATCGAACTTACTGTTCGTGGCCACTGACCGTGAACAAGCGCCAGGTAGGTCTTACTCACTTCACCTCTATTGCGAAATAATTCGTGCAGCTCGCGCAACGCATCTACTCGTTTGGCAAGGACAAGTACGCCGGACGTTTCTCTGTCGAGGCGATGTGCAAGCTCTAATACTCTGCAGTTAGGGCGCAACTCCCTCATCGTCTCGATCAAACCGAAACTTAAGCCGCTTCCGCCATGCACAGCGAGTCCCGGAGGTTTGTTGAGAACAAGGAGATCATCGTCTTCGAAAAGGATGCGCTCCTGAAGCCGTTGCTGCCAGCCCAAAGGGGCTACAGAGTCTGGGCGATTCACCACCGCAAGAGGCGGTATGCGTACGGTCTGGCCGGCCTGCAGACGAGTGCCTTGCCTGGCACGGCCGCGATCAACACGGATTTCTCCCTTACGGATTGCCCTGTACAGTCGTGTCTTTGGGACTCCCGGACACTCGCGAGAGAGAAAATTATCCAATCGCTGGCCAGCAGATCGCTCATCGACTTTGACATGGCGAACCGCACTGCGCGACTGCGAAACTGTCGAGGCCCTTGTGCTCATAATGATGGTTGTGGAGTCAGCAATAGTCGGACTTGCAGAGTAGATAGCGTCGTTAGCCGACGCACGATAAAAGAAAACACATTATTTACGGGGTCTTTGGTGCCTGTTAGTATCCACTTACTGCTGAGGTTGGCAGAAAGGCTTTGAAACCCTTAAAGCTTCAGCCCTCAACTATTTCGGTATTTCGGTATTTCGGTATTTCGGTATTTCGGTATTTCGGCATTTCGGTTCCCAACATCATGGAGATGCGTGAGGTAGTCGTGAGGTAGTCGTGAGGTAGTATAGCCATGGTAGGTGACAGGTGAGGGGTAAAAGCTACGCGGCGAGAGCTAAGAGGTGGGAGCTAAGAGGTGGGAGCTATGACCTCTCTGCGATGAATCTACGAAGCAGCTTTTGTTGTTGCCGATAGCGTTACGTCCAACCCGGATGAAAAAATCCACCAACTCGTGATCTCTGAAACTACCCACAAACATCAGATCAACCGCAGGATCGCGCGAGGTTGAGAAAACGACGGCAAGAAGAACGACAGTGACCGTTCGCGGTAAGGCGTCGCGGTCGGAGAAAACGGGCGTACGTTGAGCAGATGTTAGTCAGACCACGGCCGACGTCGTCCTCACAGCCCTGGTTTAGGGCAATTAACGAAGTGACAGCGCAAGAACGTAAGAACGTAAGAACGTAAGAACGTAAGAACGTAAGACAGAATTAAGAACAAACAAGAAGTAGCGGGCGATACGTTTTTTGAATCTGCCGCTACAAGATTTCACGAACACATGGGACCGGCTGACAAAAGATAGATACGAAGGTTAGTTGCTAGGACTAAGATAGTTTTGGTGTCACGCAACAATGGGTATCGAATGTCGGCCAGTTCCAGTTAAACAAAGGATTTGCCAGGGTAAAAAAACCAGAAAACACGCGACGTGTGACCAGCCTTTAGCGGTTTTGTCACGCATCGTTGTCCGAGCCTAAGCTGCTATTGACTTTAACGTAAATCCCTCGGCGGTACCGTCGATGTTTTACTAGATCGCCTCATGTACTCCGATATTCGCCCCCAATCTGTGTGGTTGGGTTCGGATTGAAAACGAAGGGGACTTCGGTGATTTGATAGCAAGCTGCGGGCAGTCGCCTGTAAACGTCTGTCGATTGGATTTAGTAGATATTAGCCCTAAGCTCATGAAGCACCACGACCTAGCTGCTTTGCACTATTTGCTTTGCACTATTTGCTTTGCAACACAGTAGACGACCGTTTACGGACAACTGTTACAGGTCAGGTACTCGTTGAAACGACCACTACCCGCCTCAGACAGAAAAGGATCACTGGGTCGCTCGTCGCACCAGACAAACGTTATCATCAGCGTGCTGTGGATCGGCAAAAAGATGGAAGCGAAGACGGGTCAACGATTAGCAAGCGTCGCCAGTGCTACTGCCTAAGCGAAGATCGCAAGACGGTCATCAGCAACAAGACCGCTTACGTTTAAGCAGGGTTCGCATACAAACGTAGCAAAGCGTTGCGGACGGTCGCTAGCGAGTTTGATCAGTCGCGTGTTTGAAACAGCCCCTGATGACCGTGACCTCTAGTGTTAGAGGTTCGTTTGGCGGCTGAATAAACAGATTAGGGGGCTTGGCGCCCTACCCTGGCCAAACAGAGATTTGGTCATATGAAAAAAATGCTTATCAACGCCACGCACGCTGAAGAAATGCGCGTGGCCCTCGTCGACGGTCAACGACTTTACGACCTCGACATCGAAAACCGCACTCGCCTTCAGAAGAAGGCCAACATTTATATAGGCAAAGTCACCCGTGTGGAGCCCAGCCTCGAAGCGGCCTTTGTCGACTTTGGGGCCGAGCGACATGGCTTCTTGCCCCTCAAAGAAATCTCGCGAGAGTACTTCTATCGTCGCCCCTCCGAGTCAGGCCGCAAGTTGTCGATTCGAGACGTCGTAAAGGAAGGCACCAAGTTAATCGTCCAAGTCGATAAAGAGGAACGTGGCAACAAGGGGGCTGCACTCACCAGCTTTATCAGCCTCGCTGGTCGCTACATGGTTCTCATGCCAAACAATCCTCGTGCAGGCGGCATCTCACGGCGCATTGAAGGGGATGATCGTAGTGAACTGCGTGAAGCACTCAGCGCACTGGAGATACCCGATGGGATGGGCGTCATTATCCGCACCGCTGGGGTTGGAAGATCTTCCGAAGAACTGCAATGGGACCTCAACTACCTCATCCAGCTTTGGGAAGCCATCAGCAAGGCCAGCGAAGATCAATCATCAGCCGTACTGCTTTACCAAGAAAGCAACGTCATTATTCGTGCGGTGCGCGACTATCTACGTGATGACGTGCAGCAAGTATTGATCGATTCGCCGGAAGCCTATCAGCAGGCGATGGACTTCGTCGGCATGGTTATGCCGAAATACAAGCAGCGAATTAAACGCTACGACGACAGCATTCCGCTGTTTAATCGATTCCAGATCGAAAGCCAGATCGAAACGGCGTTCCAGCGGGAGGTTCGTCTGCCGTCCGGTGGTTCAATCGTCATAGACCCTACCGAGGCGCTGGTTTCTATCGATATAAACTCTGCGCGCGCGACAAAGGGGTCGAACATCGAAGACACCGCGCTGCAAACCAACCTTGAGGCCGCCGATGAAATCGCGAGGCAGTTGCGACTCCGCGATATGGGTGGCCTGATTGTGATCGACTTCATCGATATGCTCGCCGCACGCAACCAACGAGCCGTTGAGAATCGCATGCGCGATGCGCTGTCGATCGACCGGGCCCGGGTACAAATTGGTCGAATTTCAAGATTTGGACTTCTCGAGATGTCACGGCAACGTTTACGTCCTTCACTAGGGGAGACAAGTGCAATTGTATGCCCCCGGTGTAACGGGCAAGGAACGATACGCGATACAAAATCCCTCGCACTTTCCATACTGCGACTTCTCGAGGAAGAGGCCATCAAAGAACGTAGTGCAGAGGTGCGTGCGATTGTACCGGTGGACGTCGCCGCCTACCTTCTGAATGAAAAGCGCAACACGTTGAGCGAGATCGAGACTCTGACCAAGGTTCGCGTTCTGGTTATTCCGGACCCGAACCTGGAGACCCCGCACTTTGATGTTCAGAGGCTTCGAGACGACGAAGTAGAAGGCACTCATGAAACGAGCTATTCGGTAGAGCTCGCAGTACCAGATACCGACAGTATTTCGGATTCACACTCTGCGGTGATTCCGCAACAGGAAGCAGTGGTCCAGGGCATCGCTCCGACGCAGCCCGCGCCGCAGCTGCCAGAGCCCGTGGCCGCCGAGTCCACCATCGTCGAAGAAGACGATGTCTCTGCCGAAGCACCTCAGGCGGTAGCCATGGCTGAGGTATCGCCAGCTGAGTCGGCCGAGCGCAGTTTCTTACAGAAAGCGTGGGTAGCCTTCTTTGGATCAACCGAAGCCGATAGTGCGGGAACAGCCATCGCGCCAGTTCCTCAAGATGGCGCGGTGCAGTCATCTGCAGACACATCGGTGGCGCTGTCAGAGGACACCCCTTCTGTAGGTGATTCGTCTTCAGATTCGGATTCGGAGGAGCCCAGAAGACGGAGACGCCGCCGGGGTGGTGCAAACCGAAGGAATCGGGCCCAACGGGGTGATGAGAGTGTGGCAGCCTCTGAAGCGACCGAGGGTGCGCAGGAAAGCGAAGAATCAGCTCCGAGTGAAGGCGGTGAGAGTGTAGAAAGAACGGAACGACGCCGGGGCGGCGAACGGCGGCGACGTCGACGAACTCGCGGGGGCCGAAACTCGGAGTCGAAACAATCGGAGCAATCAGCGGACTCCAACGATGAAGAAAACGAAGAGTCATCGCAGGACAAACCGCGACGACGGCCAAGCGATCAACGTCGCGGTGAACCGCGTCGACGCCGTCGGCGTCCGGTTGATGCCCTTGAGGCCACGGCTGAGGAATCTAAAGAACTACCGGCGACCGCCGTCTCAGAGGAACTCGATCAGCAAGAGTCCAGCACCATGCCCCTGATCGGTGGTGGCGTAGAGAATCCTGAGAACATCGCTGCCGCTGATGTTTCTTCACACCAACCCGAAACGTACGACACGCCGGGCACCGACGCTCCCTCAGTTGAGGATGAAACCGAAGTGGTGTCTGTGGAAGCTGTGGACAGTCAGTCTGACGACGTGGAAGAACGTAGGACCGACAAGCCTGTCGAAGCCAGCGCTATGCCCGAGCAAGCCGAGGAAAAACCGCAAAGGGCAAGCCTCGCGACTCCGTCAGAGGCGGCATCTGCGATCGAACAGGGTGTCGACCAGGCAGACGGCTTTTCGCAGTCCGCAGCGGAAAGCGACCATGCATACGAATCCGCCTCTGACCCAGCCAAGGCCGACAACGCCGGAGTGATCGATGAAGAGACCGGCATAGAGGGCACACCTGCGCCAGCCGAGTTGGGTGTTATGAGTGGGATGAACTCTGATGGACGCGCGACCAACGATCCCCGAGTGGCTCCGTCCCCTGTGAGCAATGTGAGAATCGACACCGCACACCTGACGCTATTCCGCGAACAAGTCGCGCCAATCGCCGCCAATGTGGGGCAAGTAGTCGCTCGAGCGAGCAACGATCCGCGTGGACCAATTCAGGATAGTGAGGAATCGACGCAGTCGGCCTGAGATTTTGTTGTGCCCGTGGGCGTGGTGGGTATAATTCCGCCCACGCTGTAATAGGCAACACGGTGGGCTGGCTGAGTGGTCGAAAGCGGCGGTCTTGAAAACCGTTGAACCGAGAGGTTCCCGGGGTTCGAATCCCTGGCCCACCGCCACTTTTTCGCGGCTTGCTCCACCGATTCATCAAATGCTGGCGTGGCTCGTTGCCCCACCCTAGGTCTAATCCGCCGCCCACTCCTTTCGTCGATTGTTCGAAATGCCGAACCGTATTCACCGCGCTCGCGGCGACGATCTAGACTCTCCGTCTATGTCTCGCCTGCGACTACTCACCCTGGAGTTTGCATTGCGCGGCATTGTCCTGGAACACAACCGCACTTTGGCGTTCACGGTTTACGGCTAGTTGCGTCACATCGGGGCGCGAGTAGTGTCCGCTAGGATCAAAGTTGTGCCGGGCCCGACGAACGCTATCCAGGTTGAGCTCGACCAAGCTCACCGCCTCCTTGTCGACGATCGGCTCTTGATGCCAGGTACCATCCGGGTTCGCAACGCAGCTTCCACCATTCGCCCAGGTATTTTCAGCCACGAGATTTGACCCTTCCGGTTGCTGAGCCTGCTGCCAATCTTGCGGCCGCATAAGGCCAGATACAGAGACGACATAACTGCGGGACTCGCGTGCAATAAAGCGAGTAATCTCACTGGTGTTCTTCTGGCTGCCAGGCCAAACGGCAATATGCAGATTCTCGCCCTGCGCATACAAAGCCGAGCGAGCGAGAGGCATCCAGTTTTCCCAGCAGTTGAGGCCCCCTATCGTGAATCCGGCAAGGTCGTGCGTGACCAGACCGTGCCCGTCGCCCACAGACCAAACCAACCTTTCTTCATAAGTGGGCATGAGTTTTCGATGCACGCTTTTAACGCGACCTTGGTCTATGAACACAAGCGATGCATAGAGGCTGTGGCCGCCCCGGTCCGATGGCCGCTCGATAACACCCAGGTAGACGGCCAGATTCAGCGCCACAGACGCGGCACAAACCTCGTCTAGGTCACCCCGCTCTACTTGTACAGCTTCGTGCTGATAAGCCGCATGCCAGGCTTCCTGCACGGGCGATGCGAACCTCGCACCGTCGGTACGTTCAACCCAAAATGGATACCCAGGCACGAGAGCCTCTCCAAACACGATCAAATCTGCATTGCTGGCTTTGGTCATACAATTCAAAACCTTGTCTAGCGTCTTTGCCCGATTTAGAAAGACGGGTGAAACCTGAGCGAGAGCCACCTTCATCGTTTTGTCCTTACTGTGCCTTCGGTATCGGTTCGCATACTCCGATCCGGTTGTAATCTGATGACTGCCGACCGTCCGTACCCTTATCGGCAGCCCTTCTGCGCCGCTGTCACGGCGCACGAGGATTTAGTGTCAAGTACGCTCTAACTTCCGTGTGAGCAGACAGATGGTGATCGCCGTTCCTTGCCTGGCTCGGCGACACCGCGCATTGAGCGAATACGGCTAAATCGAGACCGTGAGCAGCGGTGAGAGCCGTCAGACTCGACCTAAAGGATTTATTTCTATAAAAATCAATTATTTAGTGCTGATCAAATTCGGATTTGGCAGATAACTTGCGGAACAAAATAAAGCCCTTATTATCTAACACTAACAGTCACTCGACTCTCTAGAGGTTTTCGTTTTATGGCTAATCCACGCGTATACGACTCGGCAGCGCCGTTCGAAGGCGTTGTTAACACCAACAAGGTTCTACGCAACACCTACATGCTGCTTAGCATGACGCTGGCGTTTAGTGCCGTAGCGGCCGGAGCGGCCATGATGCTTGGTTTGGGCCCGATGGGATCCATTGCCTGCTCCATTGGCGGCTTCATCATGTTGTTTGTGGTCAATCGCATGGCCGATAGCGCCAAAGGGTTACCTGCGATTTTCGTGTTCGCAGGTCTGATGGGCGCGTCTCTTGGACCGCTGATGAGTTACTACCTCTCGATGCCATCGGGCCCAGCGCTAGTAATGCAGGCTTTGGCCGGTACCGCCGTGGTGTTCTTTTCGTTGTCAGCCTATGCGCTCACGAGCAAGAAAGACTTTTCGTTCATGGGCGGGTTCTTGATGGTTGGTTTAATCGTGGCCGTCATCGCGATGATCGCTAACTTTTTCCTGCAGATCCCGGCATTAAGCCTCACAATTTCTGCTGCAGTCATAATGATCATGTCAGGACTCATCTTGTTCGACACGAGTCGAATCATCAACGGCGGCGAGACAAACTATATTCGCGCGACCGTTGGGCTCTATTTGAATGTGTATAACATTTTCGTCCACCTGCTCAGTCTGCTGACCGCACTCAGCGGGGATGACTGACACGGCGCAGCCCCACTGAAAAGCAAGCTAGACGTTAGCGTAACAGCCCCGGCATTGTCCGGGGCTTTTTGATTACGGGGTACCTCGGTGCTTCTTCATTCGCTGCGGCTTACATCCGCATCGACTCAGCGTTACTCTACTGTGTAAGGCTTCTTCCCTGACGGTCACCGCAATCCCAATCCCTTTTCGTGATATTCACCCTGCATGTACTGTCGCCCCCGGAGTTGGGAACGGCCTGCTATCACGCATTTAGGTTCGCCGAAGCGCTTGAGTCGAAAGGCCACGATCTTAAGTGCGTGTTTTTTCAGGACGCAGGGGTTCTCACCGGACTGTCACACTGCGAAAGCCCTCAGGACGAGCTGGATGTTCGCTCCCGTTGGTCTGCACTTGCCACGCGAACAAGTACTGCGCTGTACTTATGCTCCGCGTCCGCCGCACGGTTTGGACTCATGCCAGACACCCCAGCGCTGCGCATCGCCGCTGGTTTCGAAATCACGGCCCTTGGCGACCTTGTCGCCGCCCAAAGAGCGTCTGAACGAGTGGTGAGCTTCGGAGACCCACGTTGACTGATTCTAAACCTGGGGCGGTGGCTGAGGGTGAGAGGACGGGCCCCACAATATGGATTCAACAACACCCCGGCGCCGGATTACGAGCTCGGGCGGGGATAGACACCGCACTCAGCTTTGCCGTGTTTGAGGAATCCCCGACGGTGATATTCACAAGTGCAGGCGTTTGCTGCTTGTCTGTGCCATGGGCTGCTCCCGCTGGGCGCAAGTCGTTAAGAAAGCTAATCAACTCTTTGCCCCTCTATGACATCGAACAGATTTTCGTCGATGGTCGATCTCTCAGAGAATACAATATAAGCGCGGACGAGCTTCCCGGTTTTGCGGTGATTCGGAGCCCCGAAGAACTGTCTAAACTTCTCCACTCCCAAGCCCCGATTTTGAGCTTCTGAGCTCGGGTAGCAATCGTGTCTACACTTTTCTGTATCGCGGATGTTCACGATCTTAGGCGTTTAGAAGACCTGGATGCTTATCTCACTTCGACCGATAGCGTTCTATTAATCGATTGTTCCTTGGAACCAGAGCTGCCCGACGATGCGCTGCTCTGTAGTTGGTCGCAAAGGGGCGTCACGTTGTTTCGGTTGACCACTGGTTACGATGGCGGCGCATCTCCCCACGCCGTGATTCAAAGCGTTGATTACGCAGGCTGGGTGAGCCTTGCTGAACGTCACCTCAATCAACTCTGGTGGCGCTGAGGATTGAGCATTGTGGGTGACTCTTCAGAATCGCTACCGCCACGAAATGAGCAGGGTTTCCTGGACAATGTAGCCGATTGGACACCTCTAGTGTGCAAAGCTATGGCTGCAGAGGAAGGGCTCTCGCTTGATGAGGCTCGCTGGGAGATTATTCTGCTATTGCGTGACTACTACGAGCAGTACGACTCTTCACCTGCGATGCGCGCGCTCGTCAAATACGTACGGCAACGACTCGGCGAAGAAAAGGGACGAAGTATCTACCTTCTGACACTGTTCCCCGACTCACCTGCCCGCCTCGCTGCCAAACTCGCCGGTTTGCCAAAACCCGCTAATTGCCTCTAGCTTTCATGAAACCCTGGGAGCTAGCGCCTGATCGCTGCACAGAGCTGTTTGAGCAAAAATGTGATCGCGTTGAATCACTGTTGCGACCTTTTGGTCCGCCGCCTGCAAGCAGAATCGAGTCACCTCCCACTGGTTACCGAGTTCGTGCCGAGTTCCGCTTGTGGCACGTTCAGAACGACTTGCAATTCGTGATGTTCGATCCAGCAGCACCCTCGCAACCCGTTCCTGTTACGGAGTTCCCGCAGGCTCTTTCTGCAGTACAAAGTGCCATGCCCGTGTTACTCAATACACTCCGCCCCGATCCAGAGCTGCGCCGAAAGGTGTTTCAGGCTGAATTCCTCGCCTCTCGTGATGGTGATCTGGTGATCACCCTCGCCTATCACAGGAAGCTGCAGCAGGAGTGGCGCGTTCGTGCTCCAGCGATTACTGAACAAACTGACGCTTCGTTAATCGGCCGTAGCCGCAAGCAGAAAATAGTGCTCGGCAACGAGTACATCGAGGAACAGTTTTGCGTAGCAGACCGGTCTTTCACGATGCGTGCCTACGAGCAATCGTTTGTACAGCCCAATGCCCCGGTTAATGAGCAGATGCTGAACTGGGTGTGCTCGCAGGCGCGGGGCTCACAGAAGGATCTGCTCGAACTCTACTGTGGCAATGGCAACTTCACCCTTCCACTTGCCCAGTGTCATCGAAGAATTCTGGCAACAGAAATCGCCAAGAGCGGCACTAGGGCCGCGCTGGAGAATCTTGCCATTAACGAGGTTAGAAATGTTGATCTGGCACGATTGAGCGCGACGGAGGTGGTGGAAGCGTTGACCGGCGAGCGGGAATTTCAGCGGCTTAAGGTTCTTCGCCAGCCCTTGCGAGACTTTGAGTTTGAGGCCGTCCTCGTCGATCCACCGCGTCAGGGACTTGATGACGCTGCCTGCGAGTTCATTCAGAGTTTCGAACGAATCTACTACGTATCGTGCAACCCCGACACGCTGATTAAAAATCTAGCGTTGCTGTCGAACACCCACCAGATAGCAGCGATCGCATTCTTTGACCAGTTCCCCTACACCGAGCATCTTGAGACAGGCCTAGTATTGCAACACACTCATCGGCACTAAAGGCGCAAGCCAAGTTCAGCTAGACGCGCAGTCAGTACAGCATCCACGCGATCAAGGTCACCGGCGGCTATCTCGAGATACGCCAACTCCAGCTCACGGCAGACTTCTCGCACCCTCAGCCTCCGTGAGAGCGTGTCTGTCGGAACATCGCGCTCCCAACACTCGATGTACAAGCCTACGCTGGGCACGTAGAAATCCGCATGTAAGGGCTCTTCGCAGGGCAGAGCTCGGTTCACTGCGTAGGCAAGCTGAGCACCGTACAACCAGTCGCACACCCTGAGCTGCAGTAAGCTGTCAACCTCATGCCCATCCAGCCCTCGCCGTCGACGCCTTGGGCCACGGTCAGTTTCGGTACCCGCTGAACCGGTATGTTTACGTCCACTTCGCTGCGGGTTAGACGCTGTAGTGTCTCCGGCGAACAAGTCGTCGACAAGACCTGTGTCGTTTGCCTTACCTCCTGCTTCGCCTGTTTTCCGCGCTTGATGTGGTGGATGTGCTGCTCGCGCCTCGCGTACCGATTTGGGGAGTCCGTCACCACCGAGTCGCAACAACTCCCTGCGCACAATCGGATTCTCGATGAGCGCCTGAGGCCAACTCACGGTCAGAAGGTCCGAGTCAGTATCGCGCTCCTGCCTTCCGCCAAAGTGCGAACCCAAATGTGTTAGTTCAAGGCCGGCTGTGGTCATGCGCAAGAGCCCGATCTCAGCAAAATGGCGATTTACCTGGCGTGCGCTTAGATGATTGAAGTGTCGGCTTAGTCCGACTGGGCTGAGACGCTGATCGCTTTCAATTGCGGCAAGAAGCGGGTGGTCAGTGAGATCCTCGGGCCAGACGATGTACCGACCGAAGCGCTCGCTGTCGCGATAAGCTCCGCCATGCAGAGACCCTTTACCAGTGAGCGTCCACTTTTCGTTCTCCCGTTCGATCCAACCGTAGTCACGCAATGTCCCGAATAGTTGCTCGATCGGTAGCCTCAGTCGTTTTGCCAGTGCGGTCGTCGACACGGATGGCATGCTCTCCTTATCGACGTTCTCGCTCTTCCGCTTCTTCCCCTTCTCCTGTCCCATCGCTAGCTCACCATCGAGTAGCGCTCACTGAGTGCGCCGTACAGCCGCTGCTCCGCATCTTTGGCTTGCGTGTCGACATCCGCAAGAAGCTCAACGAGATGCTCGTTATCTTCTCGACCGCCCCACTGCTTTAGGTAAGTGCCTTCTTTATAACCGTGATCCTGGCGAAAAAAATTCAACACGTTTTTGCCAAGATACTGGCGGAATAGCTCGGTAAATCCGAGCCCACTGGCATCTACAAGTTGCGCGAACTGCCCGACGTCAAAGCGCGCTTCACCCGCTGCCGTTCCGGCAAGCTGTTCTGCCGATTCAACAATGCCTGCGCCGGCTCGCGGCGTATTCCAGCTCTCTTCAATGGCCTGTACCAGCGTCTGAACGGAGCCAGCGGCTTCGTACTCCACGAGCAGCGCCGACATTCCGAAATGCCAGATGTCAACGATCTCGAGCTGAACCTGTGCGAGATCGGGTTCCTGGTGTTTCCACCACTTATAACCGTGGTGGTCGATCAGCTCTGCACATTCAATCCAGATCGCGCGATGCCATGCGAAGCCCTGGGAGCGCCACTGATCATGCACTCGGGTGTTCATTCGATCCTGCATACGCAGCATGGTCACTAACGCTTCCCGCATTTTGTATCCTGTGATTCTGAGCTCATTAAGGCGCGCTGCCGGGTTCAGTCCGCACCGTTTTCTTGGTCCGCTAAGGCTCTTTGAGCCCAATACTCGCCCGCCTGTATCAGTTCTTCGGCACGATGGAACTCGTGTGATTCGCAGATATTACAAGGGATGTCGATGAGAATGTCGGGAGGATTCCCTGCTATCTGGTGGCGAGCAATCGTATCCTGCATCGTGTTAAACATGCCTAACATAACATCGGTAAGAGCCGGTCGAGAGGCGCCCAGACGACGCCGATATCCCAGGTCCTGCGCCTCTGGTGGAAGCTCATCCAGTGGATCAGCGCTCGTACGCTCTCTGCCAAAAAACCGCTGGAGATTATCGAGAAATCCCTGCCGGGTTCTTTCGTCTTCATCCGGCTCGCTGGTCATCGCGACTAGCTGCTCATCTGCAGGGTCACCTTCGAGAGTGCCAGCTTCTGGCTCCGGTTGTGTTGAATTTTGTGTGTGCTGCTCGCCGAAGGGGTGCGTGACCTCTCGTCCACTTAGACTTACGGCAACAGTTATCGTTGTCGTATCCAGGCCAGAATGGGGAATTGGCAGCGGATTCAAGATACCGCCATCGACCAGGACCCGACCATGAATGACGTGAGGGGAGAAAACCCCGGGGACAGCGATTGAGGCGCGCACCGCCTCAAGTAGGTCACCGCTCTTAATCCACACCTCCCGACGCGTCAACAGATCTGCCGCGACGATCGTCAGAGGAACCTTCAACGTTTGCATCTCGACGCCATCCAGCCAGTTGCCCAAGCGTTCCATGAGCTTATCGCCCTTCACCATTCCAGCGCGTCCGAGCAGGGTAATGTCCAGAAATCGAAAAACGTCCCAACGGGAAAGTTGCTTGACCCATTCCTCGTACTCATCGAGATGCTCTGTAACCAGTAGCGCACCCACTAAAGCCCCCATCGAACAACCGGTAATCGACTTAATGTCGTAGCCATGCTCGCGCAACACCCGCACCACGCCGATATGAGTAAGCCCGCGAGCTCCTCCGCTACCAAGTACCAAATGAATAGGTTTGCCGTCTTCCATGATCTTTGTGCATCTATTGCCGAAGACAATAATTCAGGGCTGGGCGCCTCTTTGCAACTCTCTCCAGAGCAAACGCCTAGTTAACAAAAACGCGCGACGAGCTACTTTCGCGTTGAACGTTGGCGATCCTGCAGTCGGCTATTGCTGGTCGGTTCCAAGCAGGTGGCGCATCGCTTCGAGGTAGGCCAACCACGCAGATCTGCCCGAGTCGGTGAGGTGAACCAGTGTCTGGGGTCTCTTCCCGTTATAGCCTTTCTGCTGCTGGACGTAGCCTGCTGCTTCCAGCTTACCCAGGTGAGTTGAAAGATTGCCATTTGTTGCCCCGGTTCGCTCAATGAGTTCGGCGAAGCTTGCAGGATTTACAGCCGAAAGGTACGCCATCACGCCCAAACGGAGACGGCCGTGGATAACGTCGTCGATGGCGTTTATGGATACGCTCGACTGGCCTTCCTGTTCAGGCACTGGGCACCGGCTCATGGCGGTGTTCTGCTCGCACTTCGAGAATTCCAGGCAAAGTCATGCTTAGGCAGACACCGAGAGCGGCGATGAAGTACACAACTGGGTCCTGGCAATAAAACACCGTAAGCACCATCGCAACTCCCGCCATCAACGCCGACCACCGCAAATACCTTTTGCGACTGAGAGCGCCGAGAACCGCAAGGTGGAATGCGTTCAAACCGAACGCAAACGCAAGAATCAGATTGTATGCTTCAAACCCGATCCGTTCCGCACTAACCGCCACTGATATCGCCGTGGCAAAGGTAAATATCAACGTACACAACACAATACCGGAGGCCCTCGATAAGCGGTTAAGAAAAGTGTTTGAGCCCGGTCTATTCGCCGTTCGCATTCCGAACACGGTGGAGAAAGTGATACCCACGACCGCATAGCCAAGCCACAGCAGACCAATGCTCGATGGATCCAGGGGCACCCACCCCTGAACAACGCCTCCGTGTACGAGCAGAGTAGGCACCAGCAATCCACTCCAGATAAGAAAATACACGCCTCCAAGTAGCGGTGTATTGGCCGCATCGCGAGCGAGTGTCGCAGCGAAATCCAAGTCCTCTAACAGACTGTTTTTGTCATCCATAAAAGGAGTCCGGCTGAGCTTTTCCCCTTTTTAGCAAAATATAGTTTGTATTTCAAACCTATCTGTGCAACAAATATATAAGGTTTGTATTTCAAACCTAACCGAAAACGAAACCAGGAGAATCTAAAGATGACACTTAAGAATGCACTTGTAGGACTGACTGCTGGAATCTCACTGATCGTGGTGCCCGGCGCTATCGCCGACGAAAAGGTCCAGTTTCAGGTCACCCTCAACGGCGTGCAGACTGGCCACGCTCCCCTGTATGTATCCGTTCAGGATGCGGGTAAGTTTCGAACAGATTCAGGAAACGCGGGGGTAATCCTTCGTAGTCAGGAGCTGACGAATATATCGGTAGACCTCGAAGTAGAGCCTGGTCAGTACGCCGTCTCAATCTGGCATGACCTAGACGAAGACGGCGAGTTTTCGATGGGCGCCAACTACGTACCCACCGATGGATGGGGCGCCAGCGGCACACCTCCCGAAGATCGAGCCCCCAGTTTCGATGAGATGATGGTTGAGATCCTTCAGGACGGGCAAGTGATTGCCATCGATATGGAGTATCCCGGGTAACGGGTTTTTACCCTAGGATCCGATTAGGCGCCTAGTAAGCCAGTGCGAGTGATTAGTGCGGCGGGCACGTCCGCCGCCTCTCCCACATTCGCGCCGATGGGTACAGGGCAATCGGGTGGGCCATTCTGGTGAGGCTGTTCGTCGCCAGCGTAGCTACGTTGGCCGACTTACGTTAACGCAACCACGGTAGCTCCACTTCCCCCATTCAGAGGCAGCCACAAGCGCGGTACCCTTGGCAGGCATTGCGCTGTTCCCAGCGCACCTGAACCTGAGGACTCTACGTGGATTCCCTACCGGACTTATCAGTCATCCCAATATACCTGGCCGTTCTTGGCGCGCTGTTTGTGCCCTTCACCATGCGTGTGGGCATGTATCGCATGAAAAGCAATATATCGCTCGGCACCGGTGATGATCGTGAGCTGGAACGTCGCATGCGAGCGCAAGCCAACTTTGTTGAGACGGTCCCCCTGGCGATCGTCCTGCTGATCGTCATGGAATTGCTGGGAGCTGCGCCGGTCTGGCTACATTCGCTCGGCGGAGCACTCGTTATCGGCCGAATCGCCCACTATCTGGGTTTATCAGGCCTGGGACCTGCCATACTCCGTCCTATCGGAATGTTCCTTACTTTGGGAACCTTCATCGTCAGTTCGATCTGGATGCTGCTACGAATGCTTGGCTAACCGGGCGCCCCCCTGGAACCTGTGCTATCGCAAGATAGAGTCAGGAAAGCGACACCAGTATTTCACGGATCCCCCGTACTGCCCGATCCACGTGCTCAGGGGTGTTGTAAACGTGAGGACACAGCCGAAGCCCTCCCGTTGGGGCGCCGATAATGCCGTAACGCTCGTAGAGCTCGTTGAATAGCCTGGCGCGCTGCTCTGGTGCAACTTTGCCAATACAGACTCCGGAACTGAACTCTGGCTGCATGGGTGTGATCAGTTCCATACCGATTTCGGTCATCCCTTGCTTCAGCCGTGTCGCCAGCGCACGCGTGTGCGCCTCTTCATTCTCAAGCCCCAGGGCATCGTGCATCGCGACGGCCTCGCGCAGGCCGACCAGCGCGGCGTCATCACGTTGCCCCAATGCTTCGAATTTACGTGCGCCATCAAGATCACTGACCTCATCGGCGCCCCATCCGTAAGAAACAACCGCGGGCCAGACCTTTGCCTGTGCCTCCTCTCTAAGATAAAGCAGGCCAACCTCCTTTGGACCCATGTACCACTTATGAGCGCTGGCGCTGAAGCTGTCACATCCCACCGCGCGAAGATCAATCGCCTCAGCTCCCCAGGTTTGGGCTCCATCGATATGAAAGTGAATACCGCGCTGACGACAAACTGCGCCCAGCTCCGCAACTGGCAGACGAAGACCGCTGATGTTGGATATGTGCGATACCGAGAGTACGCGCGTTCGCGGTGAAAGATTAGCCAGGAACGGATCCAGAAGTTCATCGATACCTGCAGGCATCGCCGGCACGCTGACGCGCTGAACTTCGAAACCATAGCGCCGCGCTCGAACGTCCCAGGCGACTCCGTTGCTGGGGTGATTCTGATCCCACAGCAACACTTGATCCCCACGCCCGAGGTCCAGACCGGCACCCACAATGTTGTTCGCCTCCGACGTGTTGCGTACCAGGGCAACTTCATTGGCAGACACCCCGAGTTGTCTCGCGACTCCTGACCGCGTTGCTTTGAGAGATTCACCAAACTGAGCCCGATTTTGGAATGAAGGATCCCCGTCGATCAGGGTGGTGAAGCGTGACACCGCATCGGCGACCCGCTGCGGTGAAGGGCAAAGGTTCGCAGCATTCATGGGGATATGCTTTTCGTCAAAAGCGAACGCGGCGCGAGCACTCTTCGTCCCTAAGGGCTCCCGGCTTAAATCAGGTTTAGCTGATACGCCAGCGGCAATCAGTACACTGCCAGCTCCAAGTAGTCCGAAAAACTCTCGCCTGTTGGCAGCCATAGAATTCCCCCAGTGTTTGCGATCGCGCTCTTGTCAGCCCACTTCGCTTCCTCTCGTGCTGCTCCGATTCATAAAATGCTGGAGCACATCGGTAGAAGCACCTTCACGAAATCGACGATTTGGCTTGATTCCTGAGCTTAAAGGCCTGGACAAACGATTGGCAAACCGACTGATCGCAGGCATCTCGACAAAGTTAGCGCAGCGCTCCACATCTCCGCGCGAGTCTCTCGCGAATACAATGTAGAGAGCAGGCGCTTACGCCAGCTAGCTCCTGCAGCTGCACAGCGCTGTATAAAAAGTGGGGTGACGAGTTAGACGTGGTGTACAACTGCGCACCCGGTGGCATCTAGTTCGTTGGCGTTTTGCTTTCTCTCGCCGCACAATCGCCTTGTGGATCTCCCCTTCTCGCAAGCAGCGGCCAACAACAGTGAACCCATACTGGGACAGCTTCGCTCGTTGTTGGCGGATCGCCGACGAGTACTTGAGATCGGCGCGGGCACTGGGCAACACGCGGTGCACTTTGCGGCCGCTCTACCGCATCTGGAGTGGCAACCCACCGATCACCAGGATGCACTGGCTACATTGGGACCACGCTGCAAAGCCGCACAGTTAAGCAATGTACTGGCCCCGAAGGCGCTTGATATTGCTAGCGGCCCTTGGCCCTCCCCTTGGCCCGATGCTGTATACACCGCCAATACCCTGCATATCGTCGCGACCGACTTAGTCGAAGCACTTATCGTCGCCTGCGGAGAACGGGCAAAAATCGGGTCGCTGCTGATCGCTTATGGACCGTTCAACTGCGGCGGAAGCTATACCAGCGAATCAAACGAGTGCTTCGACCAGTGGCTCAAAGATCGCGATCCGCGAAGCGGCATTCGCGACCAGGAGTGGGTCGACGGCTTGGCGAATGAGGCAGGCTACGCACCAAAAACAGATGTCGCGATGCCAGCAAACAATCGGCTGCTGGTGTGGGAAAAACGGTGAGAGCGAACATGGTGGTTGATGGTGAGAAACGGCTGATGGCTTCATTAGTGTAAGGCTACGGCCTGTCCAAGTAGGGACGACTTTGCTTGGCCCTGCGGAGTATGTTGTGGTGCCCGGAGCCGGACTCGAACCGGCACGACTGCAATAGTCGGGAGATTTTAAGTCTCCTGTGTCTACCAATTTCACCACCCGGGCCAGCCTGCGAGCAGCGCGGCGCAGTGTAGCATGCGTGACCTCCGACCTTGCGCAAAGCGCGTGCTAAACTCGCGTCAACCTCACCCGAACCAATAACAATATGGCTGCAACTCGCGGCGAGTTTTCCTCGCGCTTTGGATTCATCATGGCTGCTGCGGGGAGCGCGGTGGGCCTTGGCAACATCTGGGGTTTTCCGACTCAAGCGGCCAGCAACGGCGGCGCTGCGTTCCTGCTGGTTTACATACTGCTAGCTTTCCTACTGGCCTACCCGGCCCTAATGGCCGAAATCATCCTAGGACGCCACGCCCACGCGAACGCGGTACACGCACTCGCTGGCACGACCGACAACCCGGTTCTTAAACGAGCGGGAGCCACCGCCGGGATCGTTGGGTTTATCGTTGCCAGCCTGATCTTGAGTTTCTATGCCATCGTCGCCGGATGGATGATTTCAAACTGCCTGGCGGCCCTCTTCCGCCTTCTCGGACAAGACCCAATCGCAACGTGGCTGGTGGGCTTTTCGCTCAGCCGCAACCTCATCTTTATGATTCTTTTTATGGGGCTGACGATCGCAATCATATCGGCCGGTGTTCGCAATGGGATCGAGCGCTGGTCGAGTAGGCTTATGCCTATTCTCGTAGTAACCATGCTGGCGCTTGTCGCCTACGTACTGACGTTGGATGGTGCATTGGAGGGTCTGCGGGTGTATCTCATGCCCGATCTCAGCTCTGTGCTTTCTCCTACTTTGATCATCAACGCGCTGGGATCGGCGTTCTTTTCGCTGTCGCTGGGCGTGGGGACTATGCTGATCTATGGTTCCTACATTGATGATCGAGAGAACCTTCCCGTCGCAGGTGGGCTAGTTACACTCGTCGACATTGGAATCGCAGTGCTAGCCGGGTTTCTTGTGCTGCCCTCAATGTACGTGGCGCTGAATAATGGCGTCGAGATCTTCTCGCCAAGCGGAAGCCTGCTGTCAGAAGACACCTTGATCTTCACCGTGCTTCCTGAACTGTTCGCGTCTATGGGGTTGGCTGGTGGCGTGGTTTCTTTCGTTTTCTTTTTCCTCATGTCTATCGCCGCGCTGACATCGTCTATTTCGATGCTAGAGGTGCCGGTCGCTTACGCCATTGAGAGCAGAGATGTCTCACGCCGATCGGCAGTGCTGATTATTGGCACCGCTATCTCGGTGATAAGCGCGGTCATACTGTTCAACTTTGAAACGCTATTCGGCTTGGTGATCACAATCACCACCCGCTATAGCCAGCCGGTGTTGGGGATCGTTTTCTGCATCTATGTCGGCTGGTTGTGGCGACGCGATGAGCTGTTAGCGGAGCTAAAGAAAGGCGCCCCAGCTATCGAACAGGGAATATTTTGGAAGTTGTGGCCCTGGCATCTTCGAGTCGTATGTCCAGCGATCATCCTCATCATTTTTCTCCAGTCGATTCGTTAGAACACCCTGTTCACCATTACCGTGCTTGCAATCAATTCGCGTAGTGGCAGCAGTGCTTGTGAAAGGTCGTACGAACAGGGCTGGGGCCGAAGCCAAAATCCAGCGAGCTCGACGCGCTCAAGTTCGCTCAATTGAAATCGATTGCGTACTAGGCAGTTGGCCCGATTCGTCGTCATTTTTCTGGGGCTGCTTACGGCTTTATTCGTATTGGAACTGCTCGAGCCAGTACAGCAAGCCGTCGTTCAGCCTTTCACCGGACTGTTGGCAGACACAAGCGCCACGTTCTTAGCTTTGTTTGATGAGCAAGTCCGAAGCGCAGGTCGAGTCATCAGCCACGCGGGTAATGGTTTCGCCGTGTCCATCGAGGCAGGTTGTAACGGCGTTGAGGCCGCTATCGTCCTGATTTCCGGGGTTGTCGCTTTTCCAGCTGGTTGGAAACAGAAGGCAGCCGCCATCGTGTTTGGCTTCCTGGCGATTCAGGTGATGAACATACTAAGGATTGTGAGTCTCTTTTATCTGGGTCAATGGAACATCGAGCTGTTCAGATACACACACCTTTATCTGTGGCCCGTCCTGATCATGCTGGATGTATTGGTCGTGTTCATTTGCTTTATGCGTTGGGCCCAAAGGACTGCCTGACCCAATGACTTCCTGGCTGGAGCAGCGACCTGCGACTCGTTTCTTGCTAACCGTGCTGGCTCTTCTGCCTACGTGCTTCGTTATCTGGCATTTGTTGGGTTCTGCTATCGCCGCACCTTCGGTAATGCTAAGCAGTTGGATCTTACTAGGTTGGCTCCCCGGCCAGGTGATTGAGGTTGGGCTGCAAGATACGGATATGCTTTTAGTATCGGCTTTTAGCGCTGAAGCGAGTGGCAATTCGTCTCAGGTCGCACCGAGCGCCAGAGAGAACATCGGGTACTTGATCGACACCCGTACTCTCAGCTACTCCATACCGTTTTACACAGCGCTACATGGGGCAACTAGGATTCAGTCCTCGTTGTCCGTCTACAGCTGGAACCTACTGGTTTTATGGGTAGTGCTGGCTGTAGGGTTGGTTGCAACGGGCCTGAAGGACGTACTGATTACGGAAGGCAACGTCTTACTCAATGCCCGGGGAATGCCGCCCGCCGATCTTGTAGCCGTGGCGTATCAAACGTCGTCGTTGCTAGCTCCGACGCTGGTGCCGGTCATCCTTTGGGCCTACGCAGCGAGACGGTCCGACCTGTTGCGCTCGCTGCTGCCAGGTTCGCTCACGTCCAAAGAAGTATCCAAGGAAGACACCTGAGCGCTAGCGACCGCGTCGCAGATTTTGGTAGGGGGAGCTAGAGCTGAAGGGGAAGAGGAAGGGGAAGGGGAAGGTGCAGCAGCCGCTGTGACAGAAGGCTCGGAACGCGGATCCGATACCCTCTCATCTAAACGAAAACCCGCCCATGCGAGCGACGCCACCATAGTTTCGAGCAGCTTGTCTCGTTCTCGACCGGTTAGTTTGTTCATAGCAGAACCGGCGGTTGAATCAGTCATGGTCTACTCCACCCTTGGGTAGCATTTTCAGCGCTAGTCTTATACTTAGCGGCGCCTGCGAGCCGCAGTCCAATTCACCTGCACCCAAGGGCGCCGCAATTCGGTGTGCGGTTTAAGATGGCTTAGTCCTGGTGCTATACCCTTGGAAGTAATGCGCGGATTGGGTTGAGGCGATTCAACACTTGCCGCCGCTAATCATGCTGCGTTACTGATAGGTTGGGTCTGGAGCTTATGTTTCGCCAGCGCCTTCCGAAACTCGTCGCCGCGCTCCTCGAGTACCGCCTGAAGCGATTTTTCCATCAGGTGCCGTGCTTGCCCCGTGTACGTATAGATGCAGGCGTGAATCGCAGCGTCGCGCCAATTGTCGATTGAACATGATGTTGAGTAGTCTTCGAACGCCTGCAGCGCCGAGATCAAATCCGCTATGTGCTTGGGGCACTCACACTCCAGGGTGCTATCAAGATTTCGCGCTGCCGCAAGTTCTGACTCACTGAACTGGCGAGGCTTGGCGACCATGATCTCAGCTAGGTTGCTTTCACCGGCAACAACATCGGACTCAGCCACATTCTTCGCGATTTCGAACGCGAGTTTTCCGGAGTCTGGCGGGAACTCCATCGTGGATATGTCGGCCCTATCGAGCTCGTCCAACCAGTGAGAGTTACCAAACTGGTAGCACACAATAATGCGGCGAGCGACGTTGCGGCTTTGCAGCTCGAGCAGCTTTGTCACCATTGCGCTGCCAAGAGATGGGGTCTCAATCACCATCACGTCGGGAACTTCCAGAGCTTCGAGCGCCTCCGGGCTGATATCCTGGAGCGGCTTGCGCGCCAGACGAGCATCTACCGTGCTGATGCACCCCTGATGAGAATCGAGCCAATCACACAACGCGATTCCGACAAAAACGGCGCGCGGCTTATCCTTGCCAAGCGAATCCCGCCGCTTTACCCCACGCTGCTTAAGCAACATCTCTAAGGTTTTACGCTCCGACCCCGCTATTTCCCCTATACGAGCCCCGTCATGCACCAAGGCTGCAACTAATTGCAGGTGGTCGAGGTCTGACTGCGTGTACTGGCGACGGCCTGTCGCAGACTTGTGGCTTGCGCCAAGCCCGTACCGCCGCTCCCACACGCGAAGCGTGTCCGGTTTAAGGCCCGTAAGCCGTGCGACGGTACCGATTCCGTAAAGAGGTCGAGGTTCGAAAATTGCTGCGTTCATGGGCAGTGCCTCCGGTTTGTCGAGGTAGTTACGGGACAGAACCTGTACTGGATGCGGCTATGGACCCCATCTGTCTAACTTTTGTCGGTCTTTAACCCGGACAGTGATGGATATTTAGCGTGCGAATCGCGACAAAGAACCGTATACCTGGACATTCAACCGGGGGTGTTAGAGCGTGGAAACATTAGCATCAGAGACTGACGACAAGGATCTTGAGCGGCTGTTCGCAGAAGCGCGGCGATTCCCGCTGCTGACAGGCGACCAGGAAAAAGAGATCGACGGCCGAAAGTGGGATTCGGTAATTGAACTCCAACGCCTGATGCTTCTGGATCCAGCGGCGCGATCTTTTCTGGCACTTTGGGCGACCAACTGCAGCGCCACACCACTCGATATCTCTTACTTCGAGAATCGTGAACACCACTTTATTCTACGCAGAGAGCTGGCTAGCTACCTGTCGGGTGCGGCTCACGCGGAGGCCATGGACCGTTTTGAGGATACACTCGGCCGGAAACGCAGTGCCAACACGCTACAGCAGCATCTCGACGAATTGGAAATGCCGGCCAGCCTGAGCGTTGGACTGGCGGCGCTAGCTCTTCGTCAGAATGGACTCACCATTGCCGATAGCGTCGCCGATGCGCTGGGGCAGTGGATGAAGTTCTGGGAACGCCGAAGTAACGAGCCCAGACAGGAACTCAGCCCAAAGAACCGACGCCAGATGATGGCGCAGTTAGATCTGTACGCTGAAGCGCGCGACACACTCACTATGCATAACCTGCGACTGGTCTACTCCATCGCGGGTCGCTACCGCGGCAAAGGTGTTAACTACCTGGACCTTGTCCAAGAGGGAACTCTTGGCCTCATCAGGGCCGCCGAGAAGTACGACTACCGGAAGGGTTTTCGATTTAGCACTTATTGTTTCAACTGGATAACGCAGGCCATTCGACGCCACGTGGGCGACACCGGTGGACTCATACGCTATCCAACGCATGTGCAGGAACAGGTTAGTAAACTTTATCGAATTCGCCTGAACGAACAGCAAAGAACCGGCACAGAGCCTGGCGACGCCGCACTGGCCGACGCTGCCGGAATATCGCTTGAGAAAACCCGCGACCTGCTGCAGTTACGCAACCTAGGCGTGTCGCTCGATGCTCCCCAGTTCGATGACGAAGACAGTACGCTGCTGGACACGATGTCTGGTGGGCCCTTTGGAGCATCCGAGGCGACGGCAGAGACGACTTCGCTTCACGAGCGCCTGTTAGTCGAGATGCAATCCTTGGATCGCGCCGAGCGCGAAGTCGTTGTCGCACGATGGGGCTTGCATGATGGTCCACCACTGTCGAGAGCGGAGATAGCAGACAAGATGTCCGTGAGCCGGGAATGGGTGCGACAGCTAGAGCGTGCCGCGCTTGCGAAGCTTAGCCGCAACGAGCGCATTAAGGACGCATTTTCGGACTATATGGCCCCTACCGCCGACCAATAACCCTGGTAGAGCTCGGCAGCGTCGCACAGGGGTCAAAGCGAATGCGTCACGCTAATCAGCGGGCGACTTTTTTGCATAATGGAGAGCTGGTTTGCATCATGCAAAGCTGGTTTGCGTTATGCAGAGCTGGCTCAGCCCGAGGCCGTTTCTACCGCTCTTATCGACTTGACTGCGTCATCGATGTCCGGATAAGCGAACTCAAACGCCAGTTCTTCGAGACGCGTTGGCGCAACGCGCTGGCCCGTCAGCAACAGCTCGTTTGCCATCTCACCCACCAACAACCTGAGTGCTAGGGCCGGAACCGGTAACGCTACCAACGTCCGGTAGTAGCGACGCAGAGTAGAACAAAACTCACGACTGGTCACCGCGCCGGGCGCCGTAAGGTTAAAAACACCCGACGCATCTTGAGAATCTAACAGTCGCAAGATCGCTGCAACCGCGTCGTGTCGATGAATCCAGCTCAGAAATTGCTGGCCAGTCCCCATCCAGGATGCCATCCCCAGCCGAAAGGACCTGGACATTTCTACAAAGGCGCCACCCCCAGCGTCCAGAACCACACCAAGGCGGAGTAGGCAGAGACGCGCGTCACCGGCCGCATCCGCGGCGGCAGCTTCCCAGTCATTACATAGCTGCGCGGAGAATCCCGAGCCTGGCGCGTCTTCCTCAGTGAACCCCTGGTCAAGACTCGCACCATAGAATCCAATAGCGCTGGCATTGACCCAAACGGAAGGCTGCGTTTCTGAAGCGGCAAAGTGGCTGCCAAGCTGGCGAGTGAATTCGATACGACTCGAGCGCATCTCTTCCTTGTACTCCGGGCTCCACCGCTGCCCAGCGAGAGACGCGCCCGCTAGATTAATGACCGCATCGACTGGTTCTACAATATTCGCAAGCTCGCGCTCGTAGTGAGCGCCATCGATAATGTCGGGGTTGAGCTGACGCGTCAGCACCGACACCGCGTGTTGTTGCTGCAGTAAAGCAGGGACCAGCGCCGTGCCAATAAAACCGGTCCCGCCCGTCACGAGAATATGCATTCGAATTCCTGTAGGTATCTCTGGTTAGAGGTTTCGGCGCACTACCAAGGGGTGTACCAGAGATTCGCTCTTTCGGATTAGGAGGCTGTGCAAGCACTGGCCAGCTTTCCGTCCAATAACTGGACGAGTTGTGCGGACTGACGAGAAATTACGTATACCTAGCTGATGGATGTTTTACAAACCAGAGCCAATGCCAGCACGGAAGAAACACCGGTTTGTGCGATTGTGGATAGTCTTCCTGCGTTGGTCCTTACTGGTGCTGGTATCAGCGTTAGTTCCGGTATTCCCACTTATCGGAATGATCGCGGCGAATGGCTGCGCAGTGATCCGATCACGCACCAGGAGTTCCTGAGCCAGGAACGGCAGCGAAAGCGCTACTGGGGTCGCTCTCTCTTGGGTTGGCCGGCCGTCAGGGATGCCGCACCAGGTATCGCTCATAGCGCACTTGCGGAGTTAGAAAAACTGCAAGCGATATCTCACCTAGTTACGCAGAACGTTGACCGACTGCACCAGAAAGCGGGGTCCGAATCCGTGACGGACCTGCATGGCCGTCTCGACAACGTCAAATGCCGCTCCTGCGACGCGCAATATCATCGCGATGACATACAGACGGCACTTGCGGAAGCGAACCCACACATTAATCGCACCACGGTTGACGCTCGCCCCGACGGTGATGCCGACATGAGCGATGAGTTAGTCGACAGCATTCGTATTCCAGACTGCCAGCGCTGCGGCGGCGTACTGATGCCTGATGTGGTTTTCTTCGGTGGCAGCATTCCCCGAGATCGAGTCGCCTACTGCAGATCACAACTGAAAACGGCTAACAGCCTGATCGTGATTGGAAGCTCGTTACAGGTGTACTCCGGATTCCGCTTTTGCCGCTGGGCTAGTCAGGAGTCGAAGCCAATCTTCTTGATCAATCCTGGCACAACCCGAGCGGACGACCTGGGCCGTCGCTGGGCAACTGATGCGGACTCCGCTTTACTCGCTGTTTTATCCAGACTAAGGCAGGCCTAGTATCGGCAGCTACTGCGTGGGTAACGAGCGAGCTGTGGATCCCGACTGCCCGCTCACACGAATCCAGATCAACCGCCTTCTTTCACCTACCGCTTACCGATTGAGATATTGCAGGGCTAGTTTATGAACTCGATCATCGTCTGGTTCCGACAGGATCTACGACTCTCGGACCATCCAGCGCTTCGAGCCGCCTCGCGCGATGGGCAGCGCTGCATTCCGGTCTACATCCACGACGATAGAGCAGCAGGCGCCTGGGCTCCTGGTGGCGCCAGCCGTTGGTGGCTTCACCACAGCCTCGAAAAGCTCGATCAACAATTAAAAGAACTCGGCGGACATTTGGTATTCCGCAAAGGTGCTACCGCCGATGTACTTAAGGAGCTCTGTGAGGAAACGGGGGCCACCGCGATCTATTGCAGTCGGCGCTACGAACCCTGGGCTGCACAACAGGAGCAAGATCTTCATGCGCTATTGGCGGATCACGATTTAACGTTGAGGCGGTACCCAGGGTCGCTCCTGCACGAAACTGGTTCTGTTCTCACTCAGGGCGGCGATCCGTTTAAGGTGTTTACTCCGTTCTGGCGCGCATGCCGACGTCACCCGGTCGCCAAACCGCTGCCGATACCTGAGCTTTCGCTGACTGAAGATACTCCATCCGATTCGCTGGACTCCTGGGGTTTGCGGCCGCGCACGCCAAACTGGGCGCACCATTGGCCTGAATATTGGTGCCCGGGTGAAGAAGGCGGCAGAGCGCGTCTGGAGGAGTTCCTGGAGGAATCGGTAGGACAGTATGCGGCCGAAAGAGATCTTCCAGCAGTTAGAGGGACATCGCGGCTTTCACCGCATATCCACTTCGGCGAACTGTCGCCAAGAATGATCTGGGACCGCTGTGAGCAGTACACCGCAGGCGCCAGTAACGACTCCGAATCGATCTCGAAGTTTCAGGCCGAGCTGGGGTGGCGCGAGTTTTCTTACCACCTTCTGCACTTCTTTCCCACGATTCCGGAGGCATCGTTCAAAGGGAACTTCGAGGGATTCCCCTGGATCCACGATGAAGATCGCATCCGCGCCTGGCAGCGCGGCCAGACTGGCTACCCGATTGTCGATGCGGGAATGCGCGAGCTCTGGCACACGGGACATATGCACAATCGCGTTCGCATGGTGGTCGCATCTTTCTTGTGCAAACACCTGCTGACCCACTGGCGAGTAGGAGAAGACTGGTTCTGGGACACCCTTGTCGATGCGGACCTGGCCAGCAACGGCTGCAGTTGGCAATGGGTCGCGGGCAGTGGCGCCGATGCGGCACCGTACTTCAGAATATTCAATCCGGTCACTCAGGGTGAGAAGTTCGACAAACAGGGAGTGTATGTGCGTCACTGGGTCCCCGAGATCGCGGGCCTCCCCGATAAGTTCCTGCACAAGCCCTGGGAAACGCCCCCCATGATCCTCGAAGAGGCCGGAATTACTCTGGGGGACGACTACCCTCATCCGTTGGTCGATCACAGGCAGGCAAGACAATCGGCTTTAGATGCCTACGACACGGTAAAGCTAAACAGGTCGTAATGCTTAAGGTACTAGCGACTTCAAATTGTTGCTTGTGTCTAAAGCCAACTGGCCTGGTGCGAGGATTAACCCGGAATCTGGCCCTAGGATCATTGTAGGGAACTCCGATTTTTTACCTACACGGGCCAGTTCCGGCACAGTTACTCGTCGCTGTTTCTGCTTAACCATTGTGATTCGCGGTTTAGCAGCGGCTGATCTAGTGACACCGCATGTTTACAACGCAAGTTTCTGCACCCGTTCAATCGGGGCCAAAACACACGCTGTTAAGCGAGGAGAATGAAATGAGCGTATTCAAGTCGAAGATTGATTCATGGCTTCTTGCGATCCTAGTGTGTTCTACCGCCATATTGCTCTACGCCGCGTTCTCGGCGGCCGCGCAAGGGGGGACGAGCAATATCGCTGTCGCCATAGGCCTAGTTATTGTGGGTGCAGCCCTACCCATCTGGCTTTTCGCCGGCACGAAATACGTCGTAACCCAGGACGTCCTACGCATCATAAGCGGACCATTCACCTGGACAATCGAGCTGTCCACCATCTCCGCGGTCGTGGAGACTCGCAATCCTATTTCCAGTCCAGCGCTTTC
>JBCCNK010000003.1:0-46432 GCA_039025875.1 Pseudomonadota bacterium | reverse complement strand
GGGTAGCCGTGCACCACAACCTGGTTCACCGCTTCTTGCTTGAACTCATCCGAATATCGAATGCGCTTACCCATCTCTCACCTCTCATGATCTTCTACGATTATTACCATGAAAAGTGTCTAGGGTTCTCAGGCCGTATCAACCCCTAACACTGATTCCCAATTGCGCGGCGACGTATTTTCTCAGTCGTTGTTCGTATATTTGAAGATATTTTCTCCGCGGAGGAACATGTAGGACGAAACCTGTCAGGTCTGCTACCGATATTTTGCTGTTTCGATCAGACGCCTGCTTGAGCGGTGTCGAGATTCGTCCTCAACTGCGCGTACCTTGCTGTGGCAACCTCTGTGGTCGAGTGGGGGCTTCGAGTTTTCTGTCAGGGGTGACAACATGAATTCAGCAAAGAACACGCGTCTTAACGAGCAGGGGTCAATCCGACTAACTCGAAGAACACTTGCCCTAATTCTGGTGGCGGGGGGAGTTTGTGCCTCGGGCGCAGCTGCCCAGCTATACGGGTTGAGCGCAGGAGAGACTGCGCTCGCATCAGGTGCAATTATTCCACTGGCAAATATCTGGTTCGTGATCTCAAATTGGCTTTGCGCCAACGCTACTTTCCTGTACGCCAGATATCATCTACCGATGTGGTGGATCGTACTAGGTTGGTTTGGACTCGCCGGAGGCGGAACTGATCACTTGATCGAGGTCTATACCTACTACAGTGGAAACCACCAACCGTTTGCAGAACACTGGGTTGACATGAAACTCTTGGGAATCCCGATGGTGTGGTTCCCATTTGTTGCATTCGGCGTGACCTCTATCATGGGCATCTGGGGAATGGTCTATGTCTTCCTGAAACACGCCCCCAACGCATCGATTGGCGCCAAGATATTTCTTGGACTTTGGGCACTTGTTGGCGGCCTTTTTGGTCTGGTAATCGAACCCGCTTTTGTCGGGCATTCCACTGTGTCCTGGTACATCACGCATTCATTCGTAACGCATGCGTTTTTATCGATGTTGCCGGTATATATAGTTTGGATGTACGCGAGCCACATTAATGTTTTCTCTCTGATTCCAAGAATTGAACAGGGTGTTGGACTTACACCACAGGCCGCGTAGGCACGCTGACCATGCGTCAGCTAAGCAACACGGAAAATCAGCGAAATGACTTTGCGAAATTCACAAGTTTGGTCATCTCCTGTTTGTGTGCCGGATTATCTGTCGTACTCATATTGTTGGGTATCGTCACCGGGCACTATGCACTCCTGCCGCTAGCAGCATGGAATCTGCTCCTTGTTGTACCGCTTTTAGAGATATCGATACCGCAGCGCGGTCAGAGTATCGATACGGAGACCAACACAGAAATTGCGGTATCGCCGAGGATTATTGATTCGGCAGTCGTTCTTTGGCTCCTGGGCACATCGAGCCTCGCGTTTGGCCTTAAGGCACCAGAAGTACCCTCGTCTGCGGGCACAGTGGTTGCCATCCTCGCTATTGCGAGCTGCCTCGTCGTCTATGCAGGCATTGCGCGTTATATGAAACGCAGCGCAGACCTTGGATTACCGGTCACAGGAGCCCTGTTTTGGTGGATTCGCGCAACGATATGGTTCAGTTTCACGGTACTTGCGCTGATAACGCTAATCTCGCTGGCACTAGTAAAAACACCAGTTTCCATTATCCAATCACTCATGGTGTTGTCCGTGCTCCCGGCTCTCGAATGGCTCGTGCGCACGCTTGCCAGCGAGGGCGAGCGTATTAACCTAACTCAAGGCACGCGCCTACTTCAGATTTTTTTTGCAGAACCTAATCCGTTATCAAGTGCGGCCAACTACACTCAACGCTACCTCGAAATTGACCTTCGGAGTACCTGGGCCTTTGCTGTTGCTCGCCTTTTTGCCTGGCCTATGGCGTTTACCTTACTACTGCTTGCATGGTCGACGTCGGCACTAATGACAATTCCTGCTGGATCGATGGGTGTTCACGAACGCTTCGGCAGCCTAACGGACCGCAGCCCCCTAGCACCAGGATTTCATATCGTCGCACCATGGCCCATAGACCAGGTACACCGGGTAGCAACTTCACGTGTAAGGACAATTCCATTGGGTTATGCAAACCCCACTCCTGGCGCCTCGTTGCTGTGGACAGAACAGCACGCAGCAGTGGAGTATGCCCTGCTGCTCGGTGACGGCCGCGATTTGCTCACAATAAACGCCGATCTGCAGTATACCGTTGAGGACCCGCTAGCGTGGCGCTACGCATCGCAAAATCCCGAGAATGCACTGAGAGCGTTAGCCGAACAAGCATTGGTGATACAAACCGTTGGCAAGACACTCAATGGCGTTTTATCCGATAACTTGGCCGCATTCACTAATGACATTACGACCGAAATCGAGAGGCTGATTGAAACACGTCGACTCGGTGTGGAAGTCGTGAGTCTTACTATTCAGGGATTACATCCGCCGGTGAGTGTCGCTGAGGACTACCAAGCCGTCGTCAGTGCTCAACACCAAAGGGAGATCGCCATTCTATCGAGCCGCGAGTACAAGATACGCACGTTGGGGCACGCCGAATCTACCGCGATTTCGACAATAAGCAATGCGCAAGCGGACGGCGCAAAACAGATATATATCGCCCAGGGACAATCACGCGCGTTTGATGCGATGCGAACTCAACATGATCTGCATCCAGCCAGTGTGGAGCTCATGCTCCGATCGCATGCGTTGGAGCAAGCGCTGAAAAACCGTGGAATTTTAGTGATTGATGATCGGATTGAGGAGGATGGGGGAACGTTATGGTTCGAGCAGTGAGCAGTAACTTCGATCAAAACGACAAGCAAACGTATGCTTTGTTCGATCGATTGAATTCCTTCCTTAAGGTTCTCGTGAGCCTGACTGTCGTTGCCGTCATCTGTGGCTCCGCCCTTGGATTTAAGGTGGTCGAAGGGACAAACGTTCTGGTGCTTCGATTTGGAGAAATTGTCCGGGTCGAGCAACAGGCGGGTTTGCACTTTAAAGCACCTTGGCCAATAGAGCGACTCATCACTGTGGACGGGCGTGCACGGTCTTCGTCGACGCCGCCATTCGAGGTCTTGACCCGTGACAAAAAAAACATTGTGTTGGTCACAGGCTTGGTCTGGCGAACGATCGACCCTGCCATATTTTTCCGATCCTTAGGTGCGGTATCGGAAGCTGAGGAGAAAATTCTCGGTCTTGCAATGAACGCAAATATTTCGGTCCTTGGCGGATTCGATCTATCGGCATTGGTTTCTACAGAGCCATCACAACTTCAGATTAATCTGGTCCAGCAAAATGTCTTGGACGCCATCAACGCGATCGCTATTCCCAAGTATGGTGTCGAGGCTAAACAGGTCGGCTTTCAGCGAATATCACTGCCTGCGCAAAACACCCAATTCGTTCTCGAGCAAATGAGAGCGGAGCGGCGTCAATCCGCTGCACGATTCATCGCTGATGGTGAACGACGGGCAATGGAAATCCGAAGTGCAGCCGATTTGGAAGCAGCTAGGATTATTGCTGTGGCAGAGGAATCCGCGGCCAAGACCTTAGGCTCTGCAGAAGCTGAGGCAGCGCGAATTTATGCCGAAGCCCATCAACTCGATCCAGACTTCTATCGATTTGTTAGATCTCTTGAGACTCTTGAGAATACCCTTGGAGCTGGCGCTCAGATAACACTCCGAACTGATGCCGCTCCGTTTGATTTGTTGGTACGTGAGAAGCCACTTTCTCTATCTGACCGCAGCAAAGCGCCGCACATCCTCGAAGCCCGCGCAATCGATCGGATGGACATGACGACGCCGCAAGTCGTCCGCGAAGAGAAAATTCCATGAAGCGTCTTGCGGTAAGTCTTAGTCCGCAGGGTCAGGACAGGATAGAGACACCAAGTGAGCTCATGGTGTTTGTTGCACCATTGATCGAATGGGCGAGCAAGCTCTTTCGCAAATCAAAAACGCTGATATTGATTGCGTGCTGTGCCTACGGGATTTCCGGATTCACGGTTATCCAAAGTAACGAAGTTGGAATTGTTTTCCGATTCGGCGAGCTTGTTACTACTCACGGCGATGCCAATGTTTATCCACCCGGCTTACTTTTCGCACTACCTCGACCGTTTCATCGTGTCGTGACGATCAATGTGGGTGCAGTAGAAACGCTAACTATTACAGATATGTCACGGCAAGAACGTGCAGTACCGGCGGATCGCACCACCCCGCCGAAAGTACTCAATTACTTATTGACTGCAGACAGAAATATTATTCACACGAAAATTCTTGTGCGATTTCAGGTTTCTGATCCTGTCGTCTACACAGTGGATGTCGATGCACCGCGGCGATCGCTGAATGCGATCGTGCTTCAAAGCACGATTGAAGTCATTGGTGGCATTCGACTGGATAATCTATTGGGCGAGGAGCGCGTGACGTTGGCCCACAAAGTCGCAAGACTTGCACAATCCCGACTTGACCAGATGCGTGCCGGCGTGAGCATCGTAAGCCTCGAATATCTGGATCTGACCGCACCCGCAGAGGTCTCTGCGGCCTTCGATGCTGTACAGAGTGCGTTCATCAACGCACAGACCGATGTGCGTGACGCGTCGTCGTATGCCGCAAGTGTCCTGCCGAGTGCCAATGCACAAGCATTGATCATCGACAATCGTGCGAAAGCCAGAGCAACCCAGATATTGAGCCACGCCCGCGCTACGGCGGCGCAATTCCGTTCGCTACTCGCGGCGTCCCAGGATAGTCCGGAAACCACACATCTGCGCTTGTATCGAGACACCATAGAGCAGGTGCTTGGTTCGGCCGCTGAGGTCAGTTTTGTGCCATCGCCGGTCACGGACGGCTACCACGGAGCCCGATTTATTGTCTCGTATGGGAGGTCCAGAACTTCATCATTGTCAACGGCGGCCGAAGGCCCATTTGAAGCGCAGCCGCGGAAGACGAAAATCCCGCTGCGCGAGCGAAATGAAATCGAATTCAATTCATCCTCAACTGTGAGGGCAGACCCTTGAGCGCCTCAAAGTCGGCCCAGCACTATGACGCCAGCGCTTTACGGATCGCAGCCGTCGGTTGCACAAAACTGAGAGGAGACCATCTATCGCGCCTCGAGCAGCAGAACATCACGCGACGACTGGTCATCAATATGCTCGGTGCGGGGCTTTTGGTGCTAGGCGTAGGACTGGATATCTGGGCACCCAGCCAACACGAAATAGCTAACTTGATCCAAGCCATTGCGGCCTTGCTTGTCAGCGTTAACGTCGTAGTAAGAGGATTGCGCGGATTCTTATCCCGACCGAGCAGTAACTATGCTGACCAGCTTGTTGCCATTGCAGTACTGGCGGCAGCCGCCTCGCGAGACTACCTATCGGCAGCGCTGATTCCACTGTTCCTTGAAATCGGCCATCTATTGGAAGAAAGAAGCGGATTGGGCGCAAGTCTATCTTTGGAAAAACTGCGCGAGCTGTCCACTCAGCAGGCAACACGTCTTTCCTCTGAAGGAGAACAAATAGTCAATTCTGATGAGATTCAGACTGGTGATCTGCTGCTTGTTGAGCCTGGGGAGGTGATCCCAACGGATGGACGAGTGAGCTACGGAACAGGCTTTGTTGATGAACGCTCTATCACCGGTGAATCCTCGCCAAGAGCGGTCAATCGAAACGATCTGGTTTTTGCTGGTACCGCTAGTTTGGATGGTGCGCTGCGGATCCGGGCCACGTCTTCGCCTGCTACGTCTCTAATCGGTAGTGTGCTCGATGTTCTTCAGCAATTAGAAAGCGCGAAGCTTCCAATTACCCGATTAATGGAACACGCGGCATCCAAGTATCTGATCTTGGTGTTAGTACTCGCGGCGTTTGTCCTTTTTCTTTCAGGTGAGGTGAGTCGATTTGTCACCGTCTTGGTCGTTGCTTGCCCCTGTGCTTTGGTCCTTGCTGCCCCGTCGGCGATCATTGCGGCGATGTCGGCTGCAACCCGCAAATCCATACTCATCAAGAACGCCGGGTTTCTCGAACGCGCTACTGACTTGGATACCGCCGTTCTGGACAAAACCGGCACATTGACCAAGGGCGCTATGCAAGTCGTCGCCATTCACCCAAAGAACAACTTGGACCCAGACGCCGTTCTTCAGGTTGCGGCTTCAGTCGCAATTGCCTCTAGACACCCTGCTTCTCAAGCCATTATCTGCGAGGCTGAAAAACAATCGCGGGATCTGCTCGCAGTAAGTGGCAGCGAGGAAAAACCAGGACTCGGTGTCCAGGCAAGTCAGGGGGAACGGATACTGCGAATCGGCCGTGGATCTTGGTTCCAATCACTCGGCATTGGCGATATTGAGCCTCACCGCGAATCCGGGGTGTGGGTAGCGGAAGACGATATTGTGATCGGATTCATCGAACTGACCGATGAAATTCGCATTGAAACCCGAGAAACCATCGAGACTCTGCGAACACTGGGAATCCAACGGATCACCCTTCTGACCGGCGATACAGAAGACTCTGCACGTCGATTCTCTGCTGACCTGCCTTTCGATGCGGTTTGCTGCGAGGTGCTGCCAGAGGAGAAACTCAACGCGATACACGACGAGCAGGCACAAGGTCGGTCGGTGCTGATGGTTGGCGACGGCGTTAACGATGCGCTTGCACTCTCTGCGGCTGATATAGGCATTGCCTTTGGTTCAAGCATGAATGATATAGCGCTTGGTGGGGCTGACATTGCGATCCTCTCGAACGACCTATCTGCGCTTCCCTTTGTCATCGATCTCGCACAGCGCTCTCGACAGACAATACTGCAAAATATCGGTATTGCTTGTAGCGTCTCTTTGCTGATGCTTGCGCTTGCCGCCGTAGGTGTGATTAGCCCGCTCACCGGTGCAATTCTTCACAACGCTGGCGCCATATTCGTCATTTTCAACAGCGCGCGATTGATGGAGACCGCACACGAGCGCTCGAATGTAACATCAGGTTCGGGCGAACGTCCATACGACCGAATGTCCATGCGTGGTGATGGTCTATCGCATCCGCTCCACACAGAGAACAAAGAATGAAAAGGTTCATCGCTCTTATTTTGATCTGCGCTGCGAGCACGCCATTCAAGCTCCATGCTCAAGTCGTTACGCCAGAAGCACCCGACATGACGCCTGGGAATCCCAACAACGTCACTCTTGAACTGGTTTACGCAGGAATCTCCAAAGCACTAAACGAAAAAACCGTTACTCAAGGCTACCTCGCCTACGGATACGATGATGACCTTGCGCTCGCCATTGGAGACCTTGGTCGGGTAGTGAACAAGAGTGTACAAGTCGGAGCCCGTTATTTGTTTTTTGCTTCCGATGGAAACTCTGATCAACACTCTTTTTGGGCTTACTTGAATGCTGAAAAATATTTAAATGATCAATGGCGTATCGATACTCGGCAGGTTATGGAATACCGCCTTGACACTTCCGGCGTAGACGAACGAACGCGATATCGACCTCGGTTCCGGATCAGCTACCTCGACTCATTCGGGCAGCAGAATTATCAAATTTACGCATCTGTCGAGCCGATTTGGAACTTGACAGACAATGGGGATGATCAAGTCAGCTGGGCAACAGGCGGTTTCCTACAACTCTCAGAACACGCTCAGCTGAATGTGTTCTACCAGTTTACTGAGGCTGAACGCGGACCAGATTTTCACTTCCCAGGTGTTGGAGTACTTTTCTCTTTCTAGAGTCATCACTGCTATTAAGCAAAGGAACGATAGTGACGCGCGATATGGATTGGATTGTTATCACAGGCTCAACGGGCGGCCTTGGCCAAGCGGTCGTGAACCTGCTCAGTGCAGCGGGTCAGAATCTCATCCTGGTGAACCGCTCACAGAGTAAGTCGCTAGCTCAAAAAAAAGCGTTAGTGAGAGATGTACCTGGCATCAAAGTAGAGACTGTAGTCGCAGACTTTCTTGATTCACAGTCAGTTGAAAGCGCGATTCAGGAAATTTGCGAACTCGATGGTCGAATAAAGGCTCTGTATAACAACGCAGGAGTCCTAACAAAAGAGCACATCCGCAGCCGTCAGGGATTCGAGTCGACCTTTGCGGTGAATGTGCTGACACCCTATCAACTCATTATTGGTTTACATGACAAGATGATGAGTCACACCCAAGAGCGGCATAGTGCTATCGTGAATGTAACTTCCGGAGTTGCGGTGAAACTCAAAACGCTGAAGACGAGCCAACTGGCGAATCCCGATACAGTTTCAGGGCTCAACGGTACCTACGCACAAAGCAAACTTGCCTTAATAGTTCTTACTGCATCGCTGGCGGACACGTTACGTACTGATGGAATCTTTATACGAGCGGTTGACCCCGGTGCGACAAGAACGCCGATGACACTCGACAATCCATCGATGCCGCTTCTGCTCAAATGGATAGCACCACTGCTCTTTCAGGATGCGTCAAAACAAGCGCAAAAACTGATCAATGCGGCAAGCCCTGAAAGTTTAGGTCGGCAAACTGGAATTCTTGTTGCGAATATGCGACAGCTATCGTTGCCTGCGCCAGCTCTATCCGATGTGGTAAAGAAACAATTAATGGACCTGCTTGGAAGATCCTTGCGGGCATCTTGAACTCCTCTCTGATGATCGTTGCTTTCTAAAAGCTGCCGAATAATTCGTTTCTTCACCCACGGTAGGCCGAGGAAGGCGACATACTCGTCTCTCGGATGGTCAACTCCACCAGTCTAGTGGATATTGGCTCACTCGAGATACTCAGGCTCGGTGGGGTAAGGTCACCTTCAATAACACAATTGGCCTGCCGGCTGTTTTTCCGACCAAAGATTAGCAAAGATTATAGTTCCCCCTATAGGGGGTCATGGGCTTCTCTATCAACTCGACAGTGCATAGGCGGGGCTCCCAGCTTGACGCCGAATTCTCATAAGACTGTTTGGGTAAGCAACTGCGATTCACCAAGGTTTGCAAAACACAATCAAACGACGAATGCGATTAAGATGAACGGCGAGTTTCTCCAAAGTCTCGGGGGGGGTCTATTCACGGCAATGAGCGTACATCCTCGAACACGTTAGAAAGATGCTTCATCTCTTATGCCGACGCGGTTACCATCCGGATCACTAACGTTGATCGTGTCGCCCCAAGGGTAGCGCTCAATCTGTGCATCGATACCGTATTCCTTCACTCGGGCTTGTGCTGCCTCAATGTCAGCGACATTAAATCGCAATTTGGTCGGATTCTCAGCGATAGTCTTGCCACCTTCACGGGCAACTCCTTCCGTCTCAATCATGAGATAAGAGCCACCAAATTCGAAACATGTCAGACGGAAATCAGCATCGCTTTTCTCGTACAGGATTGGGAGCTCAAACAAGTCTCTGTAGAACGCCACGCAGGCGTCATAATGGTGGGTATTTAGAATTATGCCTGTTCTTTGAACCTGCACAGAATTACCTCCGAAGGGTGCGTTTAATGACATGCTTCTTGGCCATAACAATACAAGCGTTGCTCAGAATATCTAGAGTTGATTTTGCGCTCGGAGTCATGAGCGAAACTCGACGATCCCCTGAAACCGGATGCTTGAGCGGCTGATATATTAGAGAGTAAAGCGAAAACCTTTGTTGGAAACTCATTGTTCAAACGTGCCGCGGCCCTACTCCGTTTAGTAATGAGAATCGCGCTTACTGAGGTTCAGTCACTTTTGACAATTCGCCGGCTGGGCGACGCAACCTGCGGCGATCGGAAGCGACGTAAGTTCTAAGCGCGCCCTACTCCACTTTTTACAAAAGACGCCTTCTGTAAGAAGTTAAGCAAAGCCATCAAGTGGTTCAAGATTTGACACTCAAGGCGCTAGTTTAAGAAGTGCTTAGCCATTCGTAGCCGACCACCTTTACCTAGACTCCAGGTACCTGTTTATCGAGCCCTTTGGTTACCCCTAGCCCAATCAGAGCTGGTAAATCCAAAGTACACTGCATGATTCTTCGTCAATGTACTTAGCCCAAAGACTCATCCTGTCTGTTTTGGGTGTTTATCTTCCTTTCCCTTGAGCGGAGAGTACGCAAGCAAAATCGCAAGCAAAAAGTGCGCGACCGTGAACAAGCCGAAAAACACAGCCATCCCTACCCCGGTGCCATAGTATGAAATCGTTACTGAAACAGAGAGTAGGAGCACCGCAACGCCCAAGACTCGGAGAGCGACCGCCGCCAATTTTCGGCGGGGGAGCCCAGGCAGAATAGTCCGCCAGTGCCGATTCATCGCGAGACAAATCGCGACGGCACCCGCTAGGGACAGCACGAAGGCAATAAATGCGGTCATGCGTGGCTCGCTTGGGTTTCACCCCGTTACCACGGACGGTTGAGTTAAGTTCGCTTTCTTCCGCTTGAGTGCTTTCATCTTTCTCCGTCTTCTTGGATTGTAGAAGCGCTCGATGTACTCGAAGATATCTGCTCGGGCCTCGGCATGCGAGTCGTAGCGACGACGGTTGACGCGCTCTCGCTTGAGCATGCCGAAGAAGCCTTCGCAGGCGGCATTGTCCGCGCAGCTTCCAACGCCACTCATCGAGCAAGTCAGATTGTGGCCCTTCAGGAAGCGCTGATACTCGCGAGAGGTAAATTGACAGCCACGATCGCTATGCAAGATCACAGATTGTCGCGCTTCACGTTGCCACAGCGCCATGAGCACAGCTTGCAATACGAGCTGGCGGTTTTGGCATCGGCTCATCGACCAACCGACGACGACGCCAGAGTGCAGATCGATGACCACGCATAGATACAGGAACGCTCCACCGGTGATCCGGATGTAGGTGATGTCGGTCACCCACTTGGTGTTCGGCTCTTCAGCTGCGAAGTTCCGCGCTAGGTGATTCTCGACATCGCCCGGTCGTGTTCCAGATTGCTTATGGCGGTGCTTCTTCTTGCACGGGATGCCCTGCAGGCCGTCCAGCGCCATCAGTCGCGCCACACGATTTAGACCGCAGCGCTCGCCCTCGTCACGTAGATCCTCATGGATGCGGCCGGCGCCCAGCACGTTGTCACTCTCTGCGTGCAATACTCGGATACGATCCAGCAAGCGCTCGTTCTCAAGAGTCCGTGCGCTCGGCGGACGATCTCGCCAGCCGTAGTACCCGCTTGGCGAGACGTTCAGGCAGCGACACATCAGTCGGATCGGGTAGGCTTCGCGGCAACGGTCAATGACCCGGTACTTCATTTCGGGTCGCTCGCGAAGAACGTTGCCGCTTCGCGTAAAAAATCTCGCTCCTTTTTGAGCTTCGCATTCTCCCGTTTGAGCGCAGCCAACTCTTCATCGCGAGCCATGCCCTTGCCAAGAAAGGCCTTCGATCCATTCGTAGCCAGCTCGCGCTGCCATCGGCTGATCATGTTCGGGTTGATCCCGAGCTCTCGCCCAATCTGGGCTCTGGTCACGCCTGGCTGATTGGCCAGCGCGACTGCTTCACGTTTGTACTCCGCCGAGAGTGTTCTTCGTTTTGCCATGACGCTCCTCCCGGGCCATTATCGACCCTTTCGTATGCGTCCGCGATAACAGGGTAAAACCCAAACAAGCGATATAGGCACGAAGTACTTCAGAAACAAAGGAAGACCAAACTCGATTAAGATATTGGTGGCCTTCTTACCGAAGATACGTTTGAGAATACGTTCAACCATAGGAAACCCTTCAAGCGTAACCACGCTATGAGCAATTTTCCCTGGTCGAGTTCAAAGCTACCACATCAAACTTTGGTGCTCCAAATATTCCGTACGCAACTACTTTTTCAATGCGCTATCTACCTCCGACCTCCTGGAAATTCGAATGCTACGGCGAATTCAATAAACCATGGCGAGAACCGTAATCAGCTGAGATACGGTCCACCAAGCCAGTCTAACCGTTGCGACTGATGACATAGACGCAGGACGTGCTCCATTTTGCTGTCGAATTCTTTGCATTGGAGTTAATCGGAATCGCAGATGGACTAAGCGCAAACGGTTTATCACTCGAGGGCGTAGTGGATATCACTTCAATCGAGCGCGAGAAATGCGTAAAATACGACAATTGTCGTAGATTTGGAAAACTCTATGAAATGGCTTGTATGTGTCTTGCTTCTGATGACTTTAGTATTTGGGGGTGAGACTGGACGTTGCGAACCTCTTGGAACCATCACTGAAACCAGGTCCATCCTCGATATCAATGGTAAAGAGTTGACCTACCATGTTGAGAGGACAAAAGGATCGGCGAAGCTTCCTACACTCATGGTCATTGATGGGTCCGGATGTCTTGGTGCGCTGCGAAAGGGGTTCATCGATCTCATGTCGCCATCGGTATTCGAGCTTCATTCGTTCGCGAGAGTCACCGTTGCCAAGCGGGGCGTGGCACCGAATAAGTCGAGCCTGACGGACTGCAGCGATGCGTTTAAGAAAGACTATTCCATGGATTTTCGTGTGTTAGATCACATCAGAGTGCTGCAACACCTGCGGAACAATGCAGATTGGTGGAATGGCGAGTTTTTGATTTTTGGATGGTCAGACGGCGGAGATATTGCAACCGAGGTTTTCGCACTAACACCGGACGCATCGCGACTCGTTTTCGGTGGTGTTGGCGGCGGATACTCCATGAGAGAGCATTTCGAAGACTTTTGGGTCTGTCCAGAGGATCAGGTTTCAGATCGAGCGTCTTGCCTCTCGGAATTAAGGGCAACTTTTGACGACATCGCGGCAACGCCGACTTGGGGCCAGTCCTGGTCCGGAGAAGATAATACCTACCTGGCGTGGTCCTCTCGGTTAGATCGACGTCAAGTCTATCTGCTTAAAGACGAAGACCGGCCCGTTCTCATGATTCACGGTGACAGAGATTTTGATGGCGCCCCTGTCGAGTCGGCTCGAGTACTTGCAAAAGCGCTTGAGGAAAACGTGGGTTTCTCGTACTGGGAAATTGACGACATGGAGCATGGCATGTGGTCTTTAGAACCTGAGTTAGCCCTAGAGCTAGAGAGCCGCGCACTTAGTTGGCTCTTGCAAGGTGAGAATAGTGCTCGTGTTGATGAACCTTAAACGATAGAAGTTGGCTACTGGCCGTCCATTTGATCTAGGAGCTTTCGAATTTCGGCGATTTCGTCACTGTCTGGTCGTTTACCCCCCAGTGCATGCAATACCAATTGCCCTGTTGATCCATCAAATGCTGAATTGACCAATTGCTTCACCAACAGCTTACGCTGTTTATCAGCCTTAACGACCGCCCTGTACACATGAGAGCGACCAGTTTTGTTTGTTCTTTTTATAAGGCCCTTTTCGTGCATTCGCTGCACTTGCTTGAGGGTAGTTGTATAACCAACTTCCCTTCTTTTGAGGATCTCCTCGTGGATCTCACGCACTGTCGAGTCGTTTTGCTCCCAAAGAAGGGTGAGAATCTCAATTTCTGATTGGTTCAGTGTGCTTTGTGCCATTGCTTCACGTCTGATCTGATTTACGTTTTGATACCGAACCTATCTGTACTTACACTATGCTACGACAGATGCCGTAGTATTTTAAGCGTGGCAACCCAGGAATTGTGGTGATGCATGAATAAGTCTAGACGTTTGGTCATGATTGGCGCTACAACATCAGCAATCGCGCCTCAGCTCTTATTGTCGTCCGCCCAAGCGCGGGAACAGAGCTGCGAAGAACCCACGGGTCATGACATTGAGGGTCCTTTTTTCCGTGACGCGGCGCCCGAGCGTTCGTTGCTTCGCACCGGAGGGGAAACGCAACTTCTGGATTTAGAAGGCACCGTTCTTGATGCCATCACGTGCCGCCCTGTCGCAGGTGCCACCGTAAACATTTGGCACGCTAACAGTGCTGGTGAGTACGATCTCGGCCAGGGCCTAAATTATCATGGTTTTACGATGACCTCTCATAGCGGTGCCTATCGTTTCAAGACGTGCAGACCAGCCCCTTATACTGATGGTGGCCTGGATAGACCCGCCCACATCCATTTCAAAGTACGTGCGTCTGGGTATATGCCACTCACGACGCAGATGTATTTCGCTGGTGATTCGCGGCTAAAAAACGATCAATTCGTAATCGAGAACGATGGGTTGAAACGGGTCGTTAAACCAGTGCTAATCGCCAACCAGCACGAATTAGCGAAGTTCCACGTAATACTGGTTCCGAACACCCGTTAGCGCCTAGCGCTGAAAAAGATCATCGAAATCCGACGGGTGTCACTCGTCAGACAACCGCCCAAACTAAACCGGTCGTTCGGAGCGAGTTGCCAAAGCCTATTCCTGATCCCGCTCGGATTCGATTTCTATTTTTTGTCGATTAGGTGCCCCTGTTTCCCCTAGGCCAAGTGCTGGTAGTGAATGAAACCCTCATCCTGAAACGCAGCAAATCACGTTCCATCACAAAAAATCACGTCTGTGCAACGACTCGTGGATGCCGATACTCCAACCTTCGTTGCTCAATAACAACTCATGGGTAAACCACAATGCGAATACTTGGAAGTCTATTGGCCTGCGGCTTGAGCTTAATCCTATTTGCACCTGCCGCATCTGCGTCTTCTGACCGAGAGCAAATCAAAGCGGCGATGGCATGTTTTTATGAATGGGATCTCTATGGTGGTGCAGATCGCTCATCGCAATGTATTTCAGAGACGGTGCTCTACCATCGGATTGATGACAACGGGCGCCACTCTTACGGAACGCCACCACTCGATAATGAGACCGGCAAAGGCGCCGATGCGGTAATCCATAACCTTATCGATATTGATATCTACAACGATATGGCAGTTGTGACCTCGCTGCATCGCTATCAACCTGAAGCACCAGAAAACACCTATATGAAGAATATCGTACTCCACCGGCTAGCAGATGGCTGGCGGATCACCAATGTGTTTTGGGGCCGAGTGACCCACAATCAGTAGTAGGTTGTCAGTGTCCTTCGATGCGTTCAGAGCGCATCGAAGGCGCTGCTCTCATCCAGAGCCGCGCTGGGTACGCATGATGTCGCTGAACGTGCTCACAACCCGTGTCTTTGCAATTTCCCCATTGCTTACGCTGAAAAACTCATATCGCGAGACCACGTCCTTCATGCGGGTTGACCGAAGACTGGCATCAAATTTCAGAACATCGTTGTCCGCATCGCCTGCGTGGCAGTAGAAGTCTGTACCGTCAAGCTCTACTCTCAACTGATAACGCCAAAGCGGCGGTCCACATCGCTCGAGTGCTGTCAGTCGCACATCATCGCGATAAACCTCAAGGGCTTGATCAAAAAAGAGCGTTTGCTGCGCGTTGCTCACGCTCAGAGCCCAGCGCGGATCCAACATCGAGGCTTGGCCCGTATCCAATCCATAACGAAATGCACGCCACTTTCCTGTATCAAAATGGCTGAACGCTAATGTTTTGTTGTTGTACCAACTCACGCCATAGAGCGGCAACTCGAAGGCTACATCATGCGTCCAGGATCTCGCGTTCATGTTGAACACCATTAATCCAACATTTGTACTCGCCACAAGTTGCTCATCATCGTGTGACCAAGCCAACTCATGAAAGCGCCTACCAGCCTCTGGCGGATCGATTGCCTCTAGTGCACCTGTATTAAGGTCCACGATCAGTATTTGGCTACGACCGATCCGTTTTGAAACAAACGCTAGCAGGTTTCCATTGCTTGAGAGTGACGGTAGGTAATCCATAGCTCCAGAATTGAGTAACGCTGTCTTTTGGCCAGGCATTTCAATATCGCGGTTATACAGATAAGAGGTGAATAAATAGTCCTCCTGGTCTTTGTCCTCCGACACGATACGACGTGGCGATGTGACGCGTCGACTATCCGAGATGAGCACTGACGTCTCTCCCTTACCAAGCGACGTCTCGACCAGTTCGTAGGAAGGATGTCGTGAGGGATGGACCATGTATCCTTCTCGATGACTCCAGATACCACTCTCGACACTGTAGTCCATCGCAAGCAGCAGCTCGAAGCTACGCGCTTTGGGATCGAGTTCGAAAACTGACGTTTTGCCGGGACTGCGGTCACCAAGCAATAGCAACCGGCCCGACTGAGGGTGGACATCCAGATGGTGGTTCCCATAACCACGAGCGACAGGCTGTGATAGCCGCTGTTTCGTGCCTGTGGTCAAACTCAATGCAAACGCTTCGTAGGGAGCGACGGGCAACTCACGCTCTACAAAGTACATGGTCGCATTATCGAGAGAGAGTGAGAGTTCGGTGAAACTGCCAAGATAGCAGTCGTAAATCGTCTCTGGTGGCCCAAATCCATCGGTAGTTCGCAAAACCCGGTGAATCTCACACCGCTCTTCAGTAAAGAACTGATACAAGGCAAACGACCCATCATTGGCCCACTGTGCGAAATCCGCATCACCAGTTGCCGGACTTATCGGTCGCGGGTTCTGCGCCTGATCATCCAAAAGAAAGATGCGAGAGTGCGTATCCTCAGAAGCAGTGTAGAGAAGCAGTTGACCGTCTGGCGACATGACACCGTTAGACTGTGCAACGGAGAGTCGAGAAACCGGTGTGATCGCTATGCGGTCTGCGGTGGGGTCTGTTTCAGTATCACTTGTTATCGAGAATACAACTGAGAGCGTGACTGCTAGAACAAAAAGCGCCACGATAGCCAAGCGCGGTGTGAAGTATTCAAGATCTTTTGGACTGTGATGACCGGACTCATTGGTGATCGGGTGCACCGACGCAATGAGCCGATAGCCGACCTTGGGTACGGTGACCAGGTATTGGTGCGGTTTTTTATTATCCTGCAGTGCCTTTCGCAGCAGGACAACGACCCGGTTTATCGAATTCTCGGTGACGATCTGATTATTCCAGACCGTTCTGATGAGCTCATCTCGAGATATATCGCGACCAGGATTCTGGCACAGATACGCCAATAGAGAGGATGCCTTGGGCTCTAATAGGACCGATTGCTTACCTGCGCGCAGGCAACGCTGATCCGCGTCAAATTCGACATTTCCAATCCGCCATTGCGTCATTACTCGAGCCTAGACCACTGGTTGCGAATAACGCAATATCTCGCCCTTAAGAATTCAGTAAACATGGCGCTTGCCTGCGCGCCATCACGCGTTGTGCCTATTCCCCTAGTCGCACAGTGGCCCCGGCGATGGCGTCTCTGGCACGTGTTTCCCTACACCGATAAGCGCCAGCCGCAAGGCTTGTAGTGCTTACGGTGTTACAGAACCGAGGCCCCAACGTTACGCTTTTTCGGTACCACACGCTGATCGCTGCAGATACCCGCTACGGTGAGTACCGACCTCTTCCACTCGATCGAACCAGATATCGATGACGTTAACATTCGATCCGTAGAAGCCAATGATTCCGAGCTCGTCGTCATGTTTGAATTCCACCGTGGACAAGAACCAGGTATCTGTCTTGAATACATCATTGTGCGAGTTCATCAACAAGACAGAGTCTCGCTTGATGCTATCTATTTGCAATATGCCATCACACACCACTACGTCGAACATTTGCCCCAATTCATGGCTGACGTATGTTCCTTGATAGTCTTTGCCCTCACGGTCGTTGCCTGGCGTGATCCTTTGCATCCGGTCCTTCTCGCCCTCATAGTCGATCAACAGGTCGCCGTTCTCGAACGAAATGGAAAACGCGACGCCGGGCTCTTCAATACGGAATTGACCAGATGCTGTGGCCTTGAAAGTTGATGTATTTCCTTCGCCGCGGACGTAGATCAACGAATCGTCAGATACCTGGATTTCCCTGAGTATTTTGTTTTTCTTACTCCAGTAGGTGCCGACGACCGACTTCATGTCGGAGTAGTCGAATTCGATTTCAATGATTGCGTCATCAATATCGGATTGTTGAGGCTCATCAGCAGGAAAGAGCGTTTCGGAGATTTGATTGGCATTTGCGAATAAGTCAAAGGCAGCATCATTACTTAGCATGATGATGGCTGACTGGCTCTGTGGAAATACACCAAAGTAGCTCAAATAGGCCCGATGTGAACCTGTGTGTTGATAATGCAAGACGCCCCTTGTTGGGCTGAGGAACAGGCCCATCATATGGTCAACGGGTTGACCATTGGCCAGGACGGTTGGTGAGAGCATCTTATCGACAACTGTCCGCCCTCCGAGCACAGGGTCCCAGAAGTTGCGAGCCCAGCGTTCCATATCGCTCGGTGTGGAATAGATATTTGAGAATCCAAAATGCGCTATTGGATTGACTGCAAACCGAACCTCCCCTTCCTCTTCAAAATAGCCGTTGGCTTCGTTCTTGATGACCGTTGTAATGTCATCACGGACAAAAGTTGAGTTCATTCCCAAGGGCTCAAAGACCTCTTGCGCCATGAATTGTGAGAACCGGCATTCGCAAACCCGGGCAATCATCTCGGCAAGTAGCAACGTTCCCGCGTTGGTGTACTTGTAGTTGGTACCGGGCCGAAACTCTAGCGCCTCTTGTCTGAGAACAAGTTCGAGCATTTGCGAGTGATCACGCATATCGGGTTGACGCCAACCACCCACAAGCGCCAAAAAGTTCGGGCTCTTGAGACCGGATGTGTGTCTTGCCAATTGCTCAAGTGTGATTGGTGTGTCCACACGAGTGAGTTCAGGAATATATTTTCGGATGTCGTCGGTAAGCGCCAGCTCTCCTCGCTGCTCTAAAAGGAGCGCTGCGAATACCGTGAATTGTTTCGATACTGATCCGATGTTGAACACCGTCTCTTCGGAAATGGGAACGCCATCGGACAGATTGGCCATACCATACTCATCGTCAAAAACGACGTTCCCCTGATGCAACACCCGAACAGCAACACCGGGTTTTTCCTCGGATCGATAGCGCTCGAATTGCTGGTTCAGTTTCGATGAGACGCTTGTGTCGGGTCCCTGCACCGTTTCTGCCATGCTGTGACTTACGATTGCGCAGCTGATAAATAGAAATGCGAAGACTCTCATTTGTGCTCCCAAGGTAATCAGTGGATTCGCGATTTCAGCTACCCACCGGTCCGAAAGTAGATTTCATGCTCTACGCCGAGATTGAGTCCCTTCATCAGAATGAAGCCGTACATGAAAAGGAATGCGCAGATTGTCAATGCACACAAGAGCCACGGCAGCATTTGGCGTAAACGCTCGGTCTCTGAGGCCGCCATCAGGACGCGAATTCGCTGAGATAGTTGCGCGGGGGAGCCACCAAGCATAAGGACTGTTTTGCGCTGCTCGACATCTACTGCGATCTCCGCCATCGCTGTTGCCAGAGTTATGGGTTCAACGCCGGAGGCCGTCGCCATTCGATCACAATCGAATTCCCTGCTGCGTTCGTAGCGTCCGATAAGAGAGAGCAACGGAAGGTTGTACCAGAATAGGCATTTTGTAATCTGCAGGAGCAGATTCTTCAGTGGGTCACCTCTCTCAATGTGGGCTCTTTCATGAGCAACGATCGCCTCTATTTGGGCGTCGGTTAACTTCGAGAGCGTGTGTTCGGGTAACAAAACTGTTGGTGATAAAAATCCGGCTGTGATTGGTTCTACAATTCGGTCCGTCACTCGGACAGTGGGTTCTGCTGTAAGCGGATGTGATTCAGACAGAACATTATTAAGGCTGCTGTTAGCTACATGGAAGGATCTTAGAAGCAGCAATAGTCTTAGGGTGGATACACCTAACAGCAGGGAAAACAAAACAACGTCGGCCCTTACGATCGTTACAGCAGGGACAGCCTGGTTGTTGTCCTCAGAGCTTGCTGCAGCACTTGGACCGATACCAAACTCCAGACCCAGTGACCAGCTGCTCTGTATCAGCGATATCCAAAATCCTGCGGCTAGAGTGACGAGCAAGAACAAAAGCAGCATACTCTGATGTGCACGATGAGGACTGGTAGGAGTAAGAAAGCGCGAGCACCACGAATACGCGCTAGCGCCCGAAGCGATCGCTAACGCGACCGCAAAGGACAGGAACGATATCCACAAAACAAATCCAGTCATCGATGCCTCTTGCACATCACGCTCTAAAATTGCCTGCCTCAGAGCGTCAAATGCGCCCATTCGGGTTTATTTGTGACTAAGGAGGAATAACCAGAGTCGCTGTATCACCAATATACGACAGGCGTCGTAGATAAGGATAACGGATATTGAGATTCCGTGTCGAGGTAGCGTGCTCTGAATGGAAGTACACCAGGTGTGACGTGTTTTATGATTTTTGGATAAACAAGCGATAGCGACAGAGTCGCTTTAAAAGCACTTACAAGACATTTGAAGCGCTGAGCATTAAACCGAAAACGAGTGAATGTCGTCATAGATAGGCAAGCCTTTGGTTGAAACGCGTGTCCTGCAGGGACAACGAAACCCAATGCGCAGCCTAGCAGCGGGTCATTGACCTGGCTTGACCGTAGTTGACACAAAAACGGGGACCGACATCAACACATCGGGACGACCCAGACCAGTACTCGGTCTTGCGGATAAGCTAATACTCAAGCATTCGCCAGGGGAAACACATGCACGGCATTGGCACAGAGCTGGGTTCTTGGCGGTTGTGCTAGACGGGCGCTACACCGAAATCGGTGATACCGGTGCCTGGACCGCCACAAGCGGCAGTGTTATTGCTCACGCTCCCTCCGAAACGCATCACGGCGCAATCAGTGGGCAAAGTGCCGAGGTACTGCTACTGCCATCCAGGCGCGCAAGTGCAACACCGCCAAATACCCTAGACGACATCGATGAGGCCATCCGACTGTCTAGGCAATCGTTGTCAGAGGCAGCTGATTTTGTTTTGGAGCAGTTCAAACCGGCTGAGCTTCGCGCGTTTGATTGGCCTGCTGAGTTGGCCGCCGCGCTGCGAGAGGATTCAACCCTTCAGATTAATGATTGGACACATTCACGCGGTATCGACAAATCCGTAGCGAGCCGAGAATTCCGAAAAGTGTTTCAATACTCACCGTCTAGATTCCGACTAAAAAGCAAAGTACACAAAGCGGTCGACTTATTAATCTCGAGTGAAGAACCCTTAGCCACGGTGGCTCAAAAAAGCGGATTTAGTGATCAGGCCCATATGTGCCGATCTCTCGTTGCAATGACGGGGTAAACACCGTCCAAATTGCGTTGTAAAGACGGACAATATGATACGCAACGCTGCGCTACGCAGCCCGTCGAGCACGCCTCTGGCGGGTCGATCGTTAACAAGTAATGCGCGACGGCGTGGGGTCTCGCGTACTGTATATTCTGTGGTTCTGTGGTTCTGTGGTTCTGTGTTTGAGTTTTGTGAGCAGCGCGGGTTCTAGAAGAGCGCAACGAAGGCTTGCCGCCGACTACCCATAAGATGAGGTAACTCGTCCTCATTTCCTTGTCGATGTTCTCCTTGCGAGAGTGTTACCAAAGCGTTCATTTTTGTTGTGTAGGTGTTTTGTTAGGTCTTACTTGCAGGGGGTTTTAGATGAAAGGTTGGCGACCAGTCTTATCCTTCGTGTTTGCGATCGCTTGCGCCACCTATCTGCTATCAAAAGCGGAAAGACGGCCTGTCACATTCGGCGAAAGCACGAGCGACGCTGGACAAGTGAACAACCCAGCCGTCTCTGCTCTTCAAATTGTCGCGCCAGGCATTGTTTCGACCCTTGAATCAGAGACCTCCCCATCGATCAGTCGTGACGGAAAGACGATCGTGTTTGCACGTTACGGCGAGGACTGGTCGCAAAAGCGGGGTTACATCGGCTCGAGACAGCCAACGGGTTGGAAAGTACAGCAGCTCTCTACCCTGGGACCGATTTATAACCTAAGTGTTTCCAGCGATGGACAGTCGATCATCACTGCAAGTAGCAATAATGGCGAACTCAACCGATTTGACCGTCTCAATGGGAAATGGATAAAGACTGAGTCGATTTCAGCGATCTCTGGTGTGACAGGTAGCTACCCGCAACTGCTGGACAACGGGGATGTGTTGCTCTACGACCCAGACGGGAATGTGGGTGGCGGCATCTATCGACTTCCGTGCACCAGAACTGGGTACGCGAGCCCCGTGCATTTGTTCGTGACCAAAAGAGGTGTAGCGTTCGACGGGTTCCTCGATGACACCGGTTGCCTTTACTTCACCTGGTGTAAGACCGATGCGTGTATTGTCGAGAAAGGCGATGGTGTTCACTGCATTTGCGGCAATGACACCGAACCGGAACTGCTTTCCGAACTTGGTTACCGTTGGGGTGTGCAGCCTTTTGATGAAGGGACCAAGCTGCTCCTAACCGATGGGGACGATATCCTATCCGTTACAACAGAACGTTTGGAAACACACTAAAACGACAGAGGCCTCTGAACCGCTGCCCCCAATACAAGAGGCAAGAGGTAGACGTGCCAGAAAATAGTCCTGAAACACGCTGTAAGCCCCCTCCACCAATGATCGATCCAAATGCGCAGATACGACTCGAGACATATGTAACAACTCATACCCGGCCGGTGCCGTCACTTGTCGGCCATTTGTTGTGTGTTTGGCGTGTCTTTGTCGTGGCGTTATCGGTCCGCCGATGGCACGCTTTTCGATCGGTCGGAGGGAAAATGTATGACACAAAATATCGATGGTGATCTGATCCGGCGTTTACGTACTGAGGCTAGCTTGTCGCAAGAGGATTTGGCGGGACTTGCAGGCATCAGTGCACGGACACTCCAGCGTCTCGAGGCTGAATCAAGTGGTTCGGCGAGCTCTTTACGGGCGGTGGCAGCAGCTCTGGATGTCAACATACACAATATCTCTACACGACCAGCTGGACATCAAGTTGGGATGCGTCTTGGATTTGCTGGAATCACCGTAGGGGTACTCGGTGCACTTGTCGGCATCGCCGCAGGCATTGGTTCTGATTCTCTTTCCGCCGGCGAGGCTGGCGCCTACATCGGGATAGTCTCGGCTTTCGCGGGATTGTCGTGTGCACTGCTTGGTTGGGCCTCAAATGCCTATCCTTCTCGATAATGACACAGACAATACGGGAGCGGCGAATAGGGTCTATTGCTTTAGTGGCGGTAGTGTTTTCCATGTTGATGGGCTGTAGTGTCAGTAGCCCCTCCGCCGATCGATCCCCTTCATGGGTTCTGGTTTTTGAAAACGATCCGAACGGTAACCCGGTTTCCGGATCCAAAGCGGATTTACTAGCAGCGGTACGAAATGGACAGCCAGTAAGGGTTTTTCTGCCTGGTCGACGCGTCGATCATGCGGTGGACGCTGTTTTTCTATCGCTCATAGAGGGCGAAGTGTTCGCGCAGTCACCAACGATCCATGCGCAAGCGCCCGAGTTTAGTCCACCGAGTATTGGTTTTCGTGAGCCCAACACACATTGGCGGGCTATCGTGGGGACCAATGGGCATATTCGGGCCTTGATGGATGGCGCAGAGCCACGACAGCGCACTGGCTCTATCCAATGGTTTGTTATGAGATGACACGATAGCGGTAGTACGTGTGAATACTCGTGGCATCGATGTGGTGATCTCCGGCAAAGGTCCACCACTATTTCTATTGCATGGATGGCCGTTCCATCGTGAAACGTTTCGGCGAGTAGTACCCCTTCTGCAGGACGCATTTACCTGCTTCAGCTTTAATTCCCTGGGAATGGCCTTTGATGGTCGGCTCGATCCCTCTGTAGGAATGGATTTTCAGCATCACGCCGATCGGTTATTGGTCTGGGCTGACCAACTGCAAATTGGCCGCTTTAGTATTCTTGCACATGACACGGGGGCGACTATTGCACGCCTTGTTGCCGCTCAACATACTGATCGAATCGATCGTCTAGTGCTGTTGAACACCGAGATACCTGAATATCGCCCACCCTTTATCCCGATGTATCAGAAGCTTCTTCGGCTTCCAGGAAGCAAAAGTGTAATGCAGACACTATTGCGCTCGACGCAATTTCGACGTTCTAGACTCGCATTCGGTGGCGCATTGAATGACCTGTCTGCCATCGACGGGGAGTTCGCGAAGCTTTTTGCGCAGTACTGGTTTGTAAGCGGTACGTCACAGGCATTATTTTCATGATTAATAGGATCGTTCAAGCTCCTCTTTTGTCTAAGGGAGCATATGATGAGCGCAGCGACAATCAGCGAACGGCAACAGTATTGGCTTGAGCATTTGCGAGCCGCAGAGGCGTCTGACGATACGATTGCCGGCTACGCCCGATCCAAGGATCTGAAGCCCAAAGACCTGTACATGTGGAAAGGCATATTAGCGCGCCGCGGCCTTTTGGACAGCGCTACACGATCAATGCCAAAGTCCGAGTTCATCGAAGTTGTTCCGGCTAAGCCACAACCAGACTCCACCCAGTTAGTCGTGACCTTTCCGAACGGGGTACGTATCGAGTGCCAGGGTAGTCTCGGTGGTGGCGTTTTGTCATCGTTAGTCAACGCAGTGAGCCAGATCGCATGATCAGACCCTCCGGCGACATCCGCGTGTTCCTGCACCGTAAGCCTGTGGATCTTCGCAAGGCGATCAACGGTCTGGTAGCCATCGTCGAGGGCACTATGTCAGGCGATCCGTTCAGCTCTGATGTGTTCGTGTTCTGTAATCGGGCGCGTACTCTGGTCAAGATGGTGAGCTGGGAAGGCAACGGCTTTGTGCTCTGGATGAAGCGTCTTGAGAAGTCGCGCTTTAAGTGGCCATCGAACAGCGCCATGGATCAGTTGTCATTAACTGTGACCGAGATCAACTGGTTGCTGGATGGCTATCCGCTGACCGTGACCCAGGCTAATGGCGTGCTTCCGCACCACAGAGTCACATGACAATCGTCGATCACACAGTACTGCCTGATGAGATTGAGGCGCTGCGTGCACTGGCACGCGAACAGCAACGCAAGCTTAAGCAGCTCTCGCTGTATGTCGATCAACTCGTCGAGCAGATCCGCTTGGCACGCCATCAGCACTTCGGCACCCGGTCCGAGCGCTTCTCGCTCGATCAGATGGGGCTTGTATTCAACGAGGCGGAAGCAGCATTTTCACGGATGGCCGATAGCAGCGGTCTCCCTGCTTCAAGCAGCGCCTTAGATGACACCGTCTGCGTACCGGGCTACCAACGCAAGCGCGGCGGACGCCGCGCCTTGCCCAGAAGCTTTCTTCGCGTTGAGATCGTTCATGAGCTTGAAGATACCGCCTGTACCTGTGAGGGCTGCAGCGATCAGTTAAAGGTGATCGGCAGCAAGGTCACCGAGCAGCTCGATATCCAGCCGGCCCGTATCCAGGTGTTGAGGCATGTGAGAACCACGTATGCCTTCAGCTGTGGCAAGGGCAAGCCGGTGACAGCACCGATGCCGGCGCAGCCGATTCCAAGAAGCATGGCCTCACCAGGGACACTGGCCCATGTGGCGGTGAACAAGTACGTCGATGGACTGCCGTTGTACCGCCAAGAGAAGCGGCTTGCCCGCATCGGCGTCGATCTGCCGCGCTCAACGCTGGCGAGCTGGATGGTCAAGGTGGGTAATCTCGTTCAGCCACTGATCAACCTGCTTCGAGAGCATCTCATCAACAGCGATACCATCTGCATGGATGAGACACGGCTGCAGGTCCTGAAGGAACCGAACAAGCGAGCCCAGAGCCAGTCCTATCTCTGGGTACAACGCGGCGGTCCGCCCGATAACCCCATCGTGTTGTATGACTATGATCCTTCTCGATCACAGCGGGTGCCGCTGCGACTGCTTGAGGGGTTCGGTGGCTACCTTCAGACCGACGGGTACGAGGCGTATGCCCGTGTGTGCAGCGAGTATAGTCTGACCGCCGTCGGTTGCTGGGCGCATGCCCGGCGCAAGTTCGATGAGGCGATCAAAGCCCAGGGGTTGCTCAGCGCCGAAAAGCAAAAAGACGCGCTTGGCACGATCGCCATGGCCAAGATCCAGCAGCTGTATCGCATCGAGCGTGAGATCAAGTCGCTGAGTCACGAAGAACGGCACGAGATCCGACAACGGCGCAGCGTGCCCCTGCTCAACGAGTTCCGGCAATGGCTCGATGAACATCTGCCGATCGTGCCGCCAAGATCGGCGCTCGGCAAAGCCATGCAGTATGCTCACAAGCAGTGGGACAAGCTCACAGCTTACACGCAAGACGGCAGGCTGAAGATCGACAACAACCTCACCGAGAATGCGATCCGACCCTTCGTCATCGGCAGAAAAAACTGGTTATTCTGTGACTCCGTGGCAGGGGCAAACGCCAGTGCCAATCTCTACAGCCTGATCGAAACAGCCAAAGCGAATAAGATCGAGCCGTACGCTTATCTCAGAACCGTGTTCACCGAGTTGCCGCAGGCAACCACCGTTGAACAAATCGAAGCGTTGCTGCCAGTGCCGACTGGCGGCGACAGCAACCCAGAAATATCATCGATCCACAGACCGGCAAGGGAAACCTGTCGTTAATGCAACGGATACCCAGAAACTGTCCTTCTAGCTCAATTGGACGGAGTACCCGGCTTCTACCCGGGCGGTTGGGGGTTTGAGTCCCTCAAAGGGCGCCCTTCGACGGCCCACTGGCGAATATGGCATACACGCTGGTCCTAGAAGCCAGTTATTCCCAGCGAATGCAAAGCGCTGCTCAATAGGCCGACAATCCGCAATCGGCAAAGACGATTCTTGCGCCCAGATACGGATTGCGATTGATAACGCCTTTCATCCTCGCAGGAAGATAGGAGAACTCATCCACACCGGGCGAAGCAGCCCGTGCGTAGGTTGCGAGACAAGAGCACTTGCTTGCAGAGTGTCGTTCCTGACACGTAAGGACAAAGTTGGAATTTTCATCGGTCTCAATGAGGTTTCGCACAAGACCGTTTGCAAGACTGTCGCCTGCGATGCTGCCACAGCCAGCCGCCTCTGCGGCTTCAAAACCTTCTTCCACATATTGATACCGTCGCAGGTTTTTGCCGACTGCGTTTTCTGTAAACACGTTTTGGAGATTTGTCTGAATCGAGAAAAGCGTGGCTTCCACGAAGCGGTTAACCCGGAGCGCACCGTCGAGCGTCAGTGAGTCGGAGCACTCACCCAGCATAAACGCGCCCATGCCTGCCAGTGTATAGCTGTTCGGTGTGTCCATCGCGATACGCTTACACTGGTTTGAGCATCCCACGCGATACGCCGGGATGGTTCGTTATTTGACAGGGCTCGATTTCTCTTTAATTGACCGTCTACCAGAAGTACACGAGAAGATTACGGCGCCGATACACTTCATTTGGGGAGCCGATGACAAGACATTTCCGCTCGAACTTGCTGAACCAATGATGCGCTCAATAAGTTGCCCGGTGAGCCTGCGCGCTGTTGAACACTGCAGATTTTTACCGCAAGAAGAGTATCCGCGACTCGTGGCATCGGAGGTACGCACCTTCGTGACCGATTGAGATGCGCTTTAGCGTGGTAAACACCACTCAAACAGTTCTTTTATGCGCGTGTGATTCTATTTTGTGTTACCTGCAGCTCAAATACTTATCGGTTTATCAGATCGCACGGATACATCACACGCAATGTACACGGACGGATCTATCTGATCGGCATAACGTGAAGCGGCAACGTAATCTAAACACTCGCACAGTACGCGTTGGTCAGCATCGCCCGGCCATTCTCGGCCTGGCTCACTGACCAGCGACAAACAAAAGTCTCTAGAAGGGCGGTCCATTTTGTCTCTCCTTGAAATATCTTCAACCAAAAATGCCTAGTCATATCTAGTTGTACCAATTGATTTTGGAGTCCCTTCCTATTGATAAGATCAATGATCGATTGACCGGCCGGCATGTGACTCCAGTTTCGCTTCGTCCAATATGCGTACACTGACACGGTAACAGATAAGACTTGATAACCAGCTTAGATAGACAGTGCTTTACGTTTTTCGGAGTGCGTGGGTTTTTCAGCGGCCCGTATAACCTCACCAAATACATACGCGCTGCTTTGTCGGGTGTAGCCCTCTAAGGGGAATCAACAGTGATGAATGGCCCTAGGGCCGCACGTATACTCCTCTCAGCCCTCTGCCGTTTTTCATCATCAATTTCGATTTCAAATAAACGCTTTTTCAGCTCAGCAAGCGCGCTCTCATCAAGAAATATTAACAACGAATCATCCCCCTCCAAGTAAAACAGAGCTACGAATTCTGCAGCAAGAATTCCGTCACCGTCCCGAGCTGACTCTAGTACTTCGTCCTGCATGTTTCTTAGCGTTTTTGGATCGAGATCCACTCTCCAAAGAATGGCGGAGAGTGCGTTCGGTTCTTTAAACACGACTCGCCTCAACCCTATCCGCGTAAAACTTGCTAACCATATATCGACAGCGCGCCAAAGTACGTTTCCACGTAATCCAAGCGCTTCTTTCGTCATCAATGCATCAGAGTCTGGTCTTTCATCAATTCTACCCATCGAATAGAAACCAGCAGTCTTCAGTAAAGGCGTGAGGAGTGTCTCGGCAAAACAGAATGTACCGTCCTGTTCACATAGCTCGAATAGCAGCGGCATGCGTTCGGCCTGGTCAACACACTCGAAAACTGTCATTACCAAACTAGCTGCTTCTTGGCTCAGATCAAAACCACTATTTTTGTAGACGTGCCGAACGTGTTTTGCGGCCAACTGGGCCAGACCCTGTGGGTCGGGTAATTGGGTTGAAATCGGGTCTATGAAGACTTCAATCGAGGTAAGTAAAGCAGAGCTGGTTCTTGAAATTAATGATGCAGCGAGGATTTCTCTGCGAGAGGATGGATCATTTATGAATTCCCTAATGTATTCATCCGAAAACAAGCGTACTAATGGATCTTGGTAGAGAACTTTTCTTAGGTTATCCCGAACGCCGATTCGGCTATTTCGTGCAGAGATGGCCTGCGAACCTACAACCGTTTTGTCAAAAACATCTGGGAACATAAATCGCAGTAGCCGCTCAGCGACTTCCTTGGGTTCGAAACCCTCAAGAAAAGTTGCTAGTCGCTCTTCGGCGTCTAGTTTCCGTAGATCCATGTTTTCGTTGTAGATTGATTGATCAATCGTCCCGTCGTCCGAGTAGAAATCGTCTTCCAAAACCTGGAACGGTTTATTCGCGATTCGTTGCGCAATAGTTGGGCATCGGAGCCTTAGAGTCTCGAAGCAAAGCAGGTCTGCAAAGCAGATTTCATTGACCAGGTGTCCAAATGAAAAAACCGCTCTGTTAGCAACTCTATTGATATCCCTAAACGATCTTGCGGCCCGTACTACTGAAGGGACTGCTTTCTCGAACAACTCCTCTTGTTCACCCTCAAGCGTTAGACTCCTGAATTCGAGTTGTTGCGCGATCCGCTGTCGTAAGAAGTGTGCAAGCTGATCGGTTCGTAGTTCCGGGAGGAAGACAATATGTTGTACGATTTTTTCGCGGAATTCCGAACCAGATTCTTTACGATCGTCATAACTCAAGGCGCGATCGATTGGATCTGGATCGAAAGCGAGCAAATACGACACACGCTCGAAGTCGGCGACAGCTTTGACTAGCTGGAAGACAGTACGGATGTCCTCATCTCGAAGTCGATCTACATCGTCAATGATTACAACAATTGCTCGACCGGCATTTCTAATGCTTTGGACAATCGATTCACGCTGCACTGCGACAGATTCATTCTGGAACTTTCCAAAGCTCTGTCTGACCTTGCGAAAGACCCCAAATGCAGAGAGCGCCCGATAGCGATCGGGTAACCCATCGAGGGTTTCTGCGAGCTTCAGCAACTTTTGTGCAAGTAGGTCATCACCGCGCTGTGATACTGCTGAGCAGAACTGCTCGAAAAACGCAGAGAACATCCCTTCGTTGCCGGTAGCAATCCACGGCTCGAATTTCACAACGATCGGCGACAATACCCCAGAATTTGATTCGAGCTCTGCTTGTACAAGATTAAGGACCGAGGTCTTACCGGATCCCCAGCTTGCCTCCAACGCGACAACTAGGCTCGGATGATTTTTTGGGAGGACAATCGTGTTTACGATCTCTTTTACGAGGCGTGAGCGTCCAAGGGCATCATCTTCACGCGACTGTATTGGTCGATCGTGAAGCACACCAGCAAAGTCACTTTTCCTGTAGCGAGGTTTTATCGGTTTGGTTGGGGGTACATAAAAGAGAAACACGCCAGCGCGATAAGCCAGCCACACGCCAATACAAATGACGCTCGCTCCAAGCAGGATGCTAGCAACTGTATCGGCGGTGGGTGGGAAATTAGAGAGTACGAGGGATACACACTCAAATCGCGTGCAGTCAGGATAGAGCGCCTCGGAAAAACTCAGGAAGACAATGGCGGACACTGCAATGATTGACATCGCAAGTTGTTTAAAGCTTATCCGCATACGCTACTTCCGCCTCGCTCTTTGCTCGGTGTATCTCACGCTACTCAGCATCTTGTTGCTTAATCTGCGAAAGCGCCGCAGCGATCAGCCCTGCCGGTATCGCCACGATTCCTAGACCTAGCATTAGAATCACGAATGTGAATACCCTTCCACCAACAGTAATTGGGTATACGTCCCCATAGCCAACCGTCGTCAGGGTTGCCACCGCCCACCAAAGCGAGTGAAACACCGACTGAAACGCTTCTGGTTGTGCTTGGCATTCAAAGTAGTAGATACCTACGGATGCAACGAATAGCAGCATCAGCGTTGCCACCGAGAAAATCACCAATTCCTCTCTTGTCGCCCTCAGCGCCTGCAGCAGCCTAGCTGCGGCCGCGTTGTAGCGCATGACCTTGAACAGCCGGAGGAGCCGGAACATTCGGAATACTCTGAGTGGGCGCAGATCCAGGCCCGAGGCGACATAGAACGGAACGATCGCCAGCAAGTCGATGATGCCGTAGAAGCTCAGCGCATAACCCCATCGTGACTCTGCGTAGTAGAGCCTGAGTAGGTACTCCACAGTGAAGATCACGCATACCACGATTTCTGAGACTCTTAGCCACTCTCGAACTTGCGGCTCTATATCTGGCAGGGTGTCTACCGAGTAGGTGACTAGCGAGAACAGAATCAACGCTTGGATCACAAAGCCAAAGCATCGGCCTGACTTCGTCTCTGGTTGGTTGATCGCCGATCTAAGTAACGTCATCTGGATATCGTCGATTGGTGCTTTGGGTGTTCATGGAGACATCTAAGCACCACTTGCTCACTTCTGCTGTTTTGCAGCTTGTATATCGATGGTTGCTCGTGTGCCGTGCTTCTGGAGTAGATAGAGCAGGTTCTGCCCATTGAGTAGCGTCAGTGGCTTGTCCTTAGCGAAGTTGTAGGAGTCGGCACTGTAATTGGAGGTGGTAACGATGACGCCTTTTGTTGCGCCCTCGTTCATGACGGTGCCGTATAAGTCTCTGACTGCCGACACGCCGACCGTATTCGTATATCGCTTGGCTTGGATCACGACCTTCCCGCCCCGGATAGGATCAGGGTCGAACGCTATTGCGTCCACACCTCCATCCGCACTTGCTCTTGTGACTTTGACCTCACCCCCACTCGTTTCGAACTCTTTCTGGAAGAGTTCTCGCACGAGGTGCTCGAAGTCCTCCCAGTCCATTGACGCCAGATTGACTGATTCGTCGACAGCGTCCAGAGTTTCGCGATCGTCCACGAATCGTGAATCGCTCTTGTCGATCACCACAAGAGGCTTGACCGCCGGTAGATCGATCAGCGATGCGCCGGATATCCCCTTCAAGTGCTTAAACGTTGCTTTCGGATCGATCTTGGACAGATCGAAGCCCATGAATTCGGCCTTTTCGGCGACAACCGAGAGCACGACCTTCTCTTCCCTGTTGCCAGTGGCAGGGTTCGTACTCGTCACCAGTCCGTTGTAGGCCACTGCATCTATCGCATCAATGACATCGGCTTCAAACAACTCATGCAGCGTTCGGATGCAGAGTTGGTATAGCACGGACTGATAACGCTTTTTCTGCTGAGATACAGGGATTTGCTTCTCTGTAATCTCTGCTCTGGATTTGATGAATCTGCAGGACTCGACCGTCGGCAGTGCCGCGGCCGCTGGCAACACATGATCAATGATCAGCAATCGACTGTCAGCTTGGTAGGACAGCTGGCGATCCTGCGGGATCGAGTCAGGGTACTCAGACCGATTCAGCACCAGGTCACAGTATTCCTCAATCGCTGGCGGGTCGGCGCCTTCGTATCGCACGCGCATAGCTTCGACGGCGTCGTTGGCGGTTTGTTGCCGATATTCGAAGGAGCGTTTGAGCTTCTCGTATTTCTCTGCTGTTGTAGCCAGCAAGCGTTCCGCATCTGAAACACGCTTATTCCATGAGGACATCGCAGCGCTGTAGGCAGCAGCGATCTTCTTTTTAGAAAACAGGCGCGCCAGGAATGAGAATCGCTGTTCGATAACGGCCTTTGATGGCCGCTCTCCGAGCGTGCTTGAAGAAATCGTCAGTGGAACTCCCTTGCGACTGAATTCGAGGAGTCTTCTTTTCGCTGCATCAGGAATCAGGTTCTCAGGAGTGATGAGGAAGGTTTTGGTGTCTTTGAGTTCATTCCAATCGATCGCATCGTCGACACTAAGGGTGGCATTAACGAGGTTATCCAGCTGTTCTCGCTCCTTTGCCAGTCGTTCATTGCGCTCGCAGACTTCCTCCTCGCTCTTCGCTGCGGCGTTGTCCTTGAGAAACTTGGCGTATCTACGCTCGAGCCTTTGCAGTTTCTCAGTGATCTTGGCCCCGAGGAGCTCTACGTCCCGAACCGAGCACCGCTCTATCGCATCGATCTCTTCTAAACCTATATCCGCTACAACGTTCTTGATCGTGCCGTTCTGGTTGTAGTTCACAATCGGCTGTGACACGACTGCTTTTCCTACCAAGAGGTCGGGAACGGTGTAGCGAGTTTCGTAACTGATCTTCACTTTTACTTGTTGCTTTTGGGGATGGTGATAGGACGCCGCTCAATCGCGAGATCGATCAATTCGGAAAGAGGCAACAAATGGGAGATGATCAGACACCGCCGTCCGGAACTTTGACCTGCCCATGTCCATGGTCCAATGCATTGGGAACAGTCTCAGGGTGCCCCGAATATACTCGGTCGCAAAGGTTCTGGTGATTGCAAACCCATCGAGGAGATTTGCGCGGCCCGCCGGCAGAATGTGTGAGAAACGATCCTGTAGATCCCATGATGAGAGGAAATCCATCTCATCGTCCCCGCCAAGGTAGTGGAAGTTACTCACATCCTGGCCGGGAATCATATTGAAATCGCCAACGAGCAGAATGTCCTCACGACTGGTCTTTCGAAAGTCGGTGATGTACTGGCCAATCACTTTGCACTGCTCGTCACGAATTCTCTGATTACGAGTACTGCGACCGGACTTCAGATGCACGCCAATCACCTGAAAGTCGAACTTTCCGATCTTCATATCGACGACGAGGGCCTTTCTCTTCTTCTTATCACCAAGGTCTGAGCCCTCGATGAAACGCGGGTTCTCCGCGGTGATCCCCTTCTTGTAAAGAATTCCAATGTTTAGGTCGCTGTGTTGTTTGAGAATGACGCTATCGTATTCGCAGCACTTCTTCTTCAGGCCCGCCTTTAGCTTGTTGATATACGAGGCGGGCTTGCACTCAACCAGCACAACGACCTCAGCATCTAGGATCCCAAGGCCTTCGATTTGGTTTTTCTGTCGTTCTTTCGAGATCGAGTTGAACCCGGCGAGATTCCAGACTGCGACTTTCGCTGTGGTTTGAGAAAAACTGCTCATATTTCACTTCCCGGCTAGTAAAAGACTGCTGCTTAAAGAGAACGAGTTCTCCGATGTTGCTTTGCTCGCCTGGCTAAGCAAACGCTGGGTGGCTAAGAACGCAATGGCATAAAGTTCTTCATATTCTTTGAAATAAGTTTGGGATGCTTCTCATCCTTGAATGATTGGATTGTCGCTGGACCGACCAGGTTCTCGATATCTTTCTCTTCAAACACCACGAGGTTGGTGTATCCCAGGTCCTTGAGTGTTCCAAAGGCCAATTCTGCGAATTCTTTGGAGTTTATGCCCGGTGATTCGACGACGGTCTCACGGAGTAACTGATCAAGCTTGAGCCCAATTACTTGTGCGATCTGGTCTTGGTATGTTGCATTAATGCTCTGCTGGCCAGCTTCTAGACTTTTAACTAACAGAATCGACTCGGTGTGCTTGAGAGAGTCTACCGTGGCAAGAAATTGCTCAAGGAATTGAAACTCGAGTTCCGTCGGACCAACGCTTTTGACTTGTTTCTTGCCGCTGGCAATCGCGTCTTTGGCTGACTCCATCATTTTGCGTGTTGCTGACGATCCTTCATCTGAACCGACGAAGTATTTCTTGCTAAGTGATCTTAGTCGCTTCTGACTCGTGAACAGATACACCACACCGGCCAGCGTACCTATGAGCAGAGGTATCACCACAGCGTCGCGCGCGAGAGTGCCGACAAACAACCGTGTGATAAACAGAGAAACAGCCATTGCGACTGTTACAAGCACTGCTCTGACTAACTGAAGTCGTCTGTCCTTCTTGATAACCGAATTCGCGAGATCTTGTGCAGCATCCAATGAGTCGTACAGCTCACGCATCGTTTTTTGCTTGGTTTTTCCACCTGCCATGCGAACCAGAATAGGGTCTTGGTGTGTCGAGCGCGGAGGGCTCAGCCGCTCCTTCAATCGAAAGAACGAAACGGCATTGGTAAGCACCCATGTCACTGTTGGCGCTGCAACAGCAATAACGGGATCAATCCCAAGAAAGAAAGCGACTAGATCTTGCATAGAAGAATAGAAAAAACCTTATGACTCGACGCGCTTATGCCCGTTTTTCCTCCGCTAGTTTACAGTGTGCTACGCCCCTAGCTCCTCACGCTTTTTCCGAATCTCCTCAAAACGAACGCAACCCTTGAATATTGGCCAGAATGAAGCAGCGATCTGTACTTGTTTGAGCGCAAAACCGCACGCGCCCAAGATGAAAGTGAGAAATATCAGTTCCAGTTCTCCGAGTATTTCTCTTTCAGCAAGATTGGTAAGGACGGCGAAGATAATAACCATGCCAATTAAAGCGACAACGTCAAACCAGAGTGAGTTGATCCAACTGTGTGGATGATCGCCATTTTCGTATTTGAGGTACCAATCGAACACTTTCTTTTGTCTTTCTTTTTTCATTAAGCGTGTCATTTGTCACCCTCTACCTCATCTACTGTTGGAAGCCGTCAACCGTCATCCGCTAATCCTTGTGCCCAATGGCCCCCAAACTCGTCTGAGTCCACTGAAGATCAGGCTCTCATCCACCGGCGTGTCGCAAGCCACAAAGATAGGATGGACTAAGGTGGTGTTCTGTCGCACTGGGCCAGAGTCCTGAGCGCGTCGATGTCGCCTACGCTTGATAGGGCATCCTTGGTAATCATTTGAGGTTTTTTTGCTCTTTCACGGAAGGCTTCCACCAGTCCTTGCCATTGCTCATCGTTGAAGTCCTTTTTCGTTCCGTCGTCTTCAGTCGGGAACCCCACCTTGTTGATTAAGATGTCAAAAAGCGATGTCGCGTAATGCACGCTATTCGCTGCGTCTGTGCACATTGCCTCGTGAAGCGACACGGCCGATGTGTACCGTTCGCGAATTGTCTTACGTTCGTTGGTGGCCTCTGCCTGCTCTTTGAACTTATCTATTGATCCAGAGAGCGCCTCGATCGTGCCCGCTTTACTGACTTCCTGTTCTGCTTCCGCTTGGAACTCTGAAAACAGCTGTGCTGTATCCAGACCGACCGACGGAATACCGCTATTCACATTGAATACCGCATAGGTCTTCTCGCGATACTCGCGGTCGCTGCGCCTATTGCAGGGCTTGTTGTTTTCGTCTTCCTTGTCGTTCGGGTCGTCGTCCTCTTTGCAGATTAAACGTCCGTTTAGCGGGTCATAGTCGAGATCTTCCCATGGTATCGGGGCAAAGCCTTGGATGATGCCCTTGTTCTTAATCCACTCATCCCACCACCATCGTCGGACTCGGGGGGACTGGCGGACCAAGACATAGTCTCCCACCTCAACTTTCGGGTATGTCGTAGAACTGTGTCCGCCCTCCGGCAGCAACATGAAGACATATCGCATTTCTATGTCGTCCTGTTCGCCACTCAGGAGCTCAGATCCGAGCGTGTCTAGGGTTTCTAGTATCGGTGAGGCTGGTGCATATGCTTTGCTCCCTAGGGTAGCTAGGGCCGATAGTAGCGCCTTGGTTTGCTGAGCTTCCCCCACATCAAGTTCAAGGACCGTCAACTCTACGACCACAGGATTGCCCCCATAGGTGATTGGCCCATATACCGGGAGCATCGAGCCGTTCAGCATGTGTCCGCCCGTGCGAACATCCTCACTGTAGTACACAAGACGTCCTTTTCCCTTGACCGCCGATTTGCGCCAATCGAGGGTTTCCCCGTCCTTCAGTTCAAATGCGCGGACGATAACAGCGATTTCGCCACGAACCGTCGTGGTCCATGTGGCAGCTAAAAACTTCTCAAGCCGCTCGCTAAAGTTGGCGATATGGATCTGCTTGAGGTAGATCGAAATGCTCTCATCCTTGCGGATTATTCGATCCTCTTCATCAGCGAGTGTTTCGTATTTCTTAATCAGGGTGGTGCCGCCATCTTCAGGCACTGCAACCCGGTAATCCGTCTCCCCAATGTCCAGGTTCACTTTGGTAACACAGCCGCTCATAGCTGCCGCGATCAAAATCACGATAGGCAGGATACGTACTCGCATTGAAACAACCCCATTAGTTTCTAGTTATCGTTGTTCGGTATATCTTCGTATACGGTCGGATGGAACCACATCAGAAATGTGATTTCTACCCTTGTTTGTTGGTGCGATACGCCACATTCCCAGCGTTGAGGGTTGCGCGCCGCTCCATTTGGCATTGTAAAACCGGCTCTTTTCCCCGAATGCCGAACTTCTTGGTGTACTTGCTGCAAGAGTCGCTAACACCGGTCTGCCGCACATACGCCAATCAAAATGTCTTCGATATCCAGCAAGTCGATGTAATCGATCACGTTGACATTTGACAAACCGCCACCCTGCCGGACCTTCGGTCCTGTGTTGTGGTCTGTCCAGCAGAAGTCAGATTCGTCTGGTTCGCACTGGCGGCCGCGGTCTAACGACGGGGGCCACGTGCCGATAGAGTCATCATTTGGGCCCCGACAGCTCAGGAAAGAGCTTCCGTCGGGCCCAGGCGTGGTGATGCATTTTCCGTCGGTTGCTCTGCTCAGAGCATCATCAAAGTTGGACTGACATTCCTCAAAGGTGAATGCTTCGCATAGGATGTCACGGTCCCAGACGGTGCGAGGGTTCGACCCCAGATTGCTGCAAGACTCACTGGGTAAGTTACCGTCTTCGCCACCTGGCTCGAAGTTCACTGTATTGACCCGATAGCGACGCATATTCGGCGATTGATCGATGGTTCTGCGCAGCTGCCCGATCGACCGCTGCAGTCGTCTGGCAGCTCTTATAATCTCCAGTGGATTACCACCCCGTAACATTTCTGTTCGCAGCTCATTCGCAGCATCCAGTACATCAGTGGCGGACTTCTCAACGTCGCGATCCCCGAACCCTGCTGCCTGGTTCTTGATCTTCGCCGCATCTATTGCGGCTTGCCTCGCTGCACCTGGACTCGGTGCAGGAATGGGTGGTTTATCGGCTTCAGGCTTCGGTGGTGCTGTAGAGGGCTTTGCGGCCGCTGGATTCCCGTCCTCGCACTTGGGTGGGTAGGCGTCGCTCAACCAGTTCGCAAGACCGTTGTCAGGCTCAACGTCACCGATTCCAGTCCCTCTGCCTCGGGAGCCGACATTGCCACTGCCACCACCGGACTGCGGGCTCTCGAATATAAGGCCGAGACAGTCAAATAGTGCGGATATGTCCTGATCGGATATGGCTTGGTCGATACAGGGCAAGTCACTGAGATTGCTTGGGTCTAATGTCAACCTCCCATCAGGGTCGATAAGCACTCTAGTTGAAATAACGCCCTCATCTTTCAACAGTCCGCTTCGTACTGATCGGCTCCCATTGCTCCCAAGCGTAATCGCCGAGAAGCGGAGTTCCTTAGCAACATCGATGGAGACATACCCAATACTGAATTGCCCAGTTGTTGGGTCAAGCATAACCCCGTCATCGAAGATGATTTTCTCTGGGTCTTCCAGCAGGAACCCCTTCCTGGGAGCAATTCTCTCTTCAGGTAACTGATTTCTTTGGTCACTCAATGCCGCCGTTGGGCGCGGTATTGTTGATGCACCGTCAACATCCAGTGTATCCGGCACCGTAGGTGTGCAGGCCACCAATCCCATAGCCATTGATACGATGCCGGCGAGAAGCGCTATTCGTAGATTCGCGTGTTTCATGAGACTCCCCAGGTCCTGAAAAAGCTTTGCCCCAACCCAACAACTGTCGCCACTGGCGGAGATATCTCAGCGTCAAGAAAAAAAGACGATCAGTACCGCGGCCTATTCGGGTATGAGCATTGGGTTACGATGCCGACTGGCGTGGGAGGTATTTAGAGGTCGCTATGGGTGGAGTTCCACTACGCGAAGTTGTCCTTGCGAACTTCTACTAAAAAGTTGCTTGTTCAAAATGTGATTGGAAAGGACCCTACGCCTTTTGTGCGCGTATTGATTGATATGGTGAAGGACAGAAACGTAGTCAGCTAGCACGCAATCTGCCCCGGCCAGAGAAGAGAGATCCGTCGTGGCAATAATACAATGGATGCGATCCTTGCCGATTTAATTTCCCATATTCAGAAAGACCACGGTACTGAGATTTGCACCCATACCAATAACTTCTGTCTTCAATGAGAATCGCCGCTATCCGTCACAAAGCGGACAATAATCAACTGATCGATATCACACAAACACCCTTCTTCTTTGCCTGTAGAAATGGGCGAGGTTCTTTCATTACTCATTATTCCCATCACAACAGGTTCCAGACAGACGTCGTTGTGGACGCGCATGGATTTTCTCCATTGATGGATCTTGTTGCGAGGCATCATCGATCCAAATAAAGGACTATTTGGTCAATGATACCGCTCGTAGCGATAGTCACGAACATCGGACTAAGCGACGCTATCGACACCCCGACAAGGCTTTGCACTGAAAACGGCCAAGTCGGCAAGGAGAGTGCTTTATCCAATTCACGCTCAACATAAACGATCGTTTCGCGCGCGTCAGAGTCGAGTTGGGATAGATCCCTGCTCTTAAGCTGCGAGGAATAGCTTCGCCAGCGCTGCACTTGCTTAATCTTCAATACACGCATCTGAGAGTGCCAAGGAAACTGAATCCAGAACCAAACAATCACAAAGCACACAAAAACTGGTATGCCGATTGTCAAAATAGCCAGATTAATGTACTGGTCCTCTTTAACAGCACTGGCGAAATAGACCAACCAAGTCAACACGACGATGGCGTATAAACGAAACAGTAGGTTCCCGAGACTGAGAACACCAAACGCGTTGGCAGAAAGCTGAATCTCGAATCTGAGAGGGATACTGCGGATTACGCGGCCGACCTCGATCATCAGGGCAAGTGCAATACCCGCCATTGTTGCCGAAACCGCCACACACAAAGCAGCAGCAGCCGTCACCAGTTTTTGGTTAGAAGCCAACCACCCAAGCTTAAAATATGTGAATGCAGTTGCTAATCCGAAAAACAAAGACACGATAACAATCCAAAATCGGATCGATACTGTCGAAAGCTCTTTGTCGAACCATTCTGTAGGCGAATTTTGCGAGGAGGCTGCTTCCACAAACCCATCGATCAAGTCGCCCCAGAGTCTCAATTGCCAATGACAGATTGCGAGTGCCAGCGGTACAGTCGCGATTCCGGCGGTTTGTAGCACTACTGTGACAATGAACACGCCGGAATTACTGCCTGATCTATACGCAGTAATAAACGCTACGATGATCATGATATACAGCAGCGCGTAAATCCAAAGATGGTGCGGTTGCGCCCTTTTAGGCAAAAACAAAGCGAAAAAATTCACGGAGTCGCCTCTGTCGTAATGTCGGTTTCGTGTCGCGCATTGTTGCTTCGCGTTCTATTCTGGAAATATAGGTTGATCCGCTGCACCGCACGACATTAAGTTTCGTATAGTACGCGTGATCACGATCGACGTAGCGAATTTATCAGCTCGCCGCATAAACTCTGTGTTATTGGGAAGACTGGATGTCGGCAATCGCCCTTTTCAATGGTAACGAGAATGCAACTTATCGAGGGCGCTGGACCTTATCGCCGTCATCGAGTTTAGTAGCAATAGTGGGTTAGAAACCAACGCTGTGATCGAACGATAGTTGCCTCGGGCAGCAGCCGCTTGAACCTGTCACTTTAGGGAGGCTGAGACCTTCAAATAACAATTCTCTAGGGTCGTTATCATGGAAACCGTGTGGGGTACTTAGATCGCATCAACCGGTGCTTATACCCAAAACTTCCACCATGACTTTTGGGCGATCTTTCGAACTTTCGGTTTCAATGCAGGCTCTTCTTTGACGGGCGGCAATCGTTCGTAAACCATTTCGGATTTATCGTTGAAGCTCATGAATGGATCCCAGGTGCCGACACCGAGTAGCGCCTCAGGCTCGCCGACCTCTCTCGGCCAGAGCTTAAGGACGTTGTCAGCGAGAGGTATCCCGCTCGTAAATTCTTTTGGGGGTTGAATAGTTACGAACGATAATGCGCCAAGCGTATTGATCTTGTCTTGGGTCAAGTCTGCCTCGCCGCCGCCTTCAGCGTCTATGCCGGGCGTTACTTCAATGCGGCCGAAGGCGTTCATTACAAAGTTCGACATACTGGCGCGTAACGCCAATGCAGTGACCTCGCCGTCTGTGATTGAGTAAGCGTAGTCGAACCAATCGTCATCGTCCGCAAAGAAGAAAAGATCCTGGTCTGTCAGCGCTGCGACCGATAGTCCAAGTCTTAACCAACTATCCCCATAGACTTCACGCCAAGCCTTGTTGAGCGCCTCAAGCTTTGTAACGACGGCATTGCTCATTAGTTCACCGAAAACCCTCTCTTCATGCCCTTCAGTGAAGGGATATTCTGGTGCTGCGTTGTTCGCCCAGAATTCTAGCAACCACAGCTCCGCTTCATTGTGTGCGTACCCGCGCAGCCCAATGCTCTCGGGCAATGCGTCGAGCTTTGACCAATTCGGTTGCTTCTTGAACAGGATTGCCGAGTTGAAATAGCCCATGAAATTCCTTATTTCGTTGCGTCCGCCCGACCAGTTTCAAAGGCCGGCCAGACGCGGTCATTCCTCCTTCGATTTCCCATGCTTCCGATATCGATCGTAAGTCTGATACTCGACAATCTCCGACACTCCAAATCATCGGAAATCAGGAGGATTGTTTCTCTTCGCGCAAATCTACCGGCGTAGTTTCCCGTCAAATTTCGTTAATGCCTCAATAACTTCGGCTATGCGTTTGGCCTGAGTTGGCGGAGTCTTTGCGTTCGACACATGAAACGCAAGTGCCCGTCGCTTTCCAGCCGTAAGACCGTCCCAGATCAGCTTTGCAGGTTGCAAGCTATCAATCGCGAGAGTGAGTGAATCTGGTACGTCGACATGATCCTGATCCGCGACACGGAGCCTAACTGAGACCTTATCGCCAACCGAAAGCGATGCGCCCTTCATAACTTCGGGTGAGACAATCAAGTACCGTCTCCCATCTCCGGTTGGCATAAACGCATTGGCAATAGGGACGTCCGCTATCTCACCATCAATCCGTAAGCGTGGAAACTGAGCAAACGGTAACTCACCTTCGAGAGTTGCTGGCATGAAAACAACTCGATACCAGACCTTACGAGTCTTGCCGACACCAAACTCAGAGATGACGGCTTCGAACTCGTGCGTGAAATAGCTATCCAAGGACTTCCTACACCTCAATGAATCTGGGTCGCGCATTCCTGAGCAGGATCACCAGTGTATGTTTCGCACGGAGGCTCGCAAGAGGGTTAGCCCTCACGATATGGAAAACCATCCTGTCTTGCTGCGGTAACTGGGCGCGTCAAGGAGTCTAACCATCTATTGATTCAACACTCTTCTAAACTCCAATGAATTGATTCCATCATTACGTACCGAAAAAGCCGTAACGTTCATGCTCTCATCCTTCACGAACGTCACCTGGCGGAAGTTTCGATTAGCAGAAGTGAAGAGATCATCATCAATTCGGGTAAGTGGAATGGCCCCGAGCCTATAGTGAACCAGTGCGTAGCCTTCCCCATCGAACGTCAGCTCATAAGACGCCCCGAGTTCTTCACTAATATAGGTCCCCAGGAACGCGTTGTTAGCGACATCTAACTCCGTGTTCTCAAAATCCTTGACCTTTTGTAGCCACAGCCACATCAGGCCGGGGACATAGACTTCCATGATCTCCCCGCGCTCTTCGTCTGTCTTGAAATTTACGGAAACATCATATGGGGTGCCGGGCAACTTGAACTGCCCTTCCCCAATCGGGATCAACGTTGTCTCGCTGCCGCCAGGACGCGTGTAGATGAGTTCGTTTCCTCGTACCTCAATCTGGATAAAACTATTCTCTTCAGGGTTCCAATAGCGCGCTTCGTAGGGTTTCAGTTGTTCAGTTGAGACACTGACAAAGGTCTGCGGATCGTATTCGAAGTCTTTTGCCGTCTCTGGCTCAGAACTTGAAGCTGTCGTAGCACCATCCTCGAGGTAAAGATCTATGACTTTAAACGTCGCGCTTCTCGTATCGACATTTGATGCATTTGCAAATACCGCAACCGATAGTCCTTCTTCAGGAATACGGGCAAAAAAGGCGCGATACCCGGCATCGGAACCTGAGTGATAGATCATTTCCCGACCTTTATATTCATCTACGAATTGTCCCATCGCGTAGGATACGGGCGAACCGTCTGGTCGCTCGCCCATGCGGCTCATCTTTTCGAAAAGCTCCTGATCACCAATGGTCATGGTATTAAAGTTGATGGCCCATTTGCTCATGTCCTTTACCGTCGTAAAGAGACTGGTCGGACCAACGGTTGCAAAGTTCAATCGACTTTTACGAATGGTGCCATCTATCGTCTGATATGAATATGCACGATTCGAAACAATTGTTTCATGGTCATCAAAAAACAGACTGCTCTTCATTTCGAGCGGTTCGAATATCTGTTCATTCGCAAATTTTGCAAAGGACTGGTCCGTCACTCGCTCAACGATCTCGGCCAGGAGCGTGAAACCTGTGTTGCAATACATGAATTTAGTACCAGGAATAAAATTCAGTGATTTTTGATCCTGTACCAGGGTCAGAACATGGTCATTGGTGATGACATCATCCAACCTCCAACCTGCCATCTCCAAAAGGCGCCACTGCTCACGCAACCCACTTGAATGAGTGAGTAAGTGCCGGAGAGTGATTGTATGTCCAAAGTCTGGCACCTCTGGGAGGTAAGTTCTCACATCGTCATCAACCGAAAGCAATCCGTCTTGCTCTAGCTTCAGAATGGCGAACGCCGTGAATTGCTTGGAGAGCGATGCGACATGAAACACAGTCGACTCACTGATAGGAATGCCATACTCAAGGTTGGCGCCACCAAAACCTTCAGAAAAAACGATTTCATTGTCCTTCACGACAACCACAGCTAGTCCGGGTGCCTCGTCGTCATAGTTTTCTTCATAGAGTGCACGTATGTCACCCAACTCGACTGCGGACGCTGGTAAAGTCTGCAGTGTAAGAGCAGCTGCCAAAAGGAGACTGAAACGTATTCTGTGCATAGGATTGTCCATCCGAGTGTTTTTTGTCGACAAAGCGAGACCGTCGGCTGCCGAATCGGCCCGCCGTTCCTAGAGATACTTTGTTGGTGCATGTAGTGGCTTTGAAGTAGCCGCTGCCGCTTTATGGAGGCTCGGAGACCCTTAGAAGACCGCGGCTGTCTATGGTGTCGGTATGAACGATCGTCACGAAAGCACTTCCACGATTACGGACTTTGCTTCGCTTCGCTCTGCCACCGAAATACACCTGCCCGTTGGCAGCTTGATCAATATCTAGAACGTGGGCAAAGCCCTCTCGGACCGAAATACTCCCGGAACCACTGGCAATCAGCGTGGATTCGGGAGCACTCAATTGGTCAATCCAGAGTTCACTACCTCCGCCCATGCTTGCCTCAATGCCACCGCGCCATTCTTGAATGATCAAACGAGAGCCGCCGCCTGCAAGCACCCTACCGCCTTCGGCAACCTGCCCTATGGCAACATCAGAGCCGCCGGAAGTATTCGCTTCCAACGCTCCACCAATTTGACGAAGTTGAATTGCTGAACTGCCTGAACTCTGGGCAATCACATCGTTGCGCACCGTTCCGCCACGAACATCAAAATCGCCATCAACGCGCAGACGTACATTGTCTTGAAAATCGCCAAGATCAACGAAACCACATCCCTGCAATGACAAATTTACGCCAACGCTGGATAACACCGCGATATCCGCTCGACCACTAGAGGCGACCATGGTGTCCAACGGCATATGCAGCGTAATTTGGCTCTTGGGCAAACCACGATCTCGGCACGGTTCCCCCAATATGTTTGATCGAATTATCAGGTCTCCCTGATTGATGGTGTGACTAAGCGCTGGGCGTTGGTGACCGTCAATTAAGATGTCCGTGCGATTCTCGAAGACGAGTTCGACGTCCGCATTGATTCCAATAAAGGAAACCCGAGACGCCAGAAAGCTCTCTGCGCGCAGCGATCGGTAGGGATTCTCTGCAACAGGCGAAGACTCTCGGTAATCAGGGTGAGAGGCCCAGCCAGCACCGGTCAGACCCGCAAAAGCCGCGCCCAAGAGTGCGATTCCAGCGCAACGACTGAACCCAGTGGGAGTCCGCTCTCCGAGCAATCGCAAACGTGTCTCTAAGCTTGACTCAGACTTCCAAGCACAGACTAACGGGTTCCGATGGGTTTGCTGTGCTTTGAGCAGCGCTGCGCCATACGCGCGTACAACACCGGACGATTTCCCTAGAACTGCCGCATCGCAGGCAAGCTCTTGATCAAGACGAAAACGCCGTAGCCCCGCATATACCAACGGATTGCACCAACACAGAATTTGAATCGCCATCGCTATGGCGTTCATCCACATATGCCCTGCTCTGAGATGCTCACGTTCATGATCGAGAATCAGTACGCGCGCCTGACATTCGAAGAGGTTTTCGAAATTCGTGGGAACGACGACCCGTGTTCGTAATAAACCAACAAGACTGACGCCTACTTTGGAATTCGAAGACCGAAAAACTCGGTCGCCAAGCTCCGGAGCCGGTGTGAGTGGATACAAGGAACGCACAAACCGCCATTGCCTAACACTCAGAATAAGAAATGCGAGTACCGCTCCAATAAGCCAACCAGTAAGTAGAGGTTCTTCGAGTCGGTCGAACCACCGCGGCGTTATTGCTTTTTCTGAAGAGTGCTGCGTTGACGCCACAAAGGTCTGGGCAACTGGAGGGGAACGGTCTAAACCGCGAGGTTTCTCCATCAACGCCGTAATTGAACTGTCCGAACCACTCTCTTGAGCTGGTCCCGGCACTAGGACTGCTAAAAGCGCCAAAATCGGGAGCATCCAGAGCCAAAGCGCAACGCGTGGGCCCGCCAACCGACGTATTGCTCTACGTAGAACAAGTACAAGCGCCAACGCTACAGCAACGGCAAGCTGCAGAGCGATCATCAACTCACCCATCGGGCAACTCCTCGACTAGTGCTTTTAAGGCACGAACGTCTTCCGGAGACAATGCTTCTCGCTCAGAGAAATGGCTCACTAATGGGGCAAGCTGGCCGTCAAAAAGACGATCAAGCAGACCCCTGCTTTCTGTATCGACGTATTCCTCTCGAGACAAAACCGGTGAGTAAAGGTATTTACGGCCATCCCGCACGGCACTCAATGCCCCTTTTTTGAGTAGCCGATTAAGCAAGGATCGAACGGTGACGTCCGTCCAGTCATTTGGCGCCGCTACACGCTCTACAATTTCTTGTGCGGATAACGGATGAGTCGACCACAGAACCTGCATTACAGCACTTTCCGCTTCGCTGATAGACATCGAGGTAAGCCTTACTTTTACGTTTGTAATAATTAATATATTACATACGTAATATTTACTGTCAAGCTAGGCTAGAAAGCTGCTCCCTGCATTTTTCGCAATAGCGCTTCGAGTTTGCTCAGCTAGTTTCTCGTCAAACCAGATGCACGCTCTTTGGCTAGTGCAAATCGTCTGGCGGTCGTTTCCCGAGCTAAGCTATGACCCATCTATGTCAAACGGGTATGCTTCACTCGGCGCTCGTCGGAGCTTGCTCATTCATCTGTCATAGGACAACTTTGTGAAGATTGGACCGATTTATCGCGAGTTCGTGGAAGCCCGTTATCAAGCCGGAAACTCTACTTATGCACTGTCGACTTGACGGGGAAGCTTACGGCACTGACTCGGCGCTCCAAATGTTTGATACGGCCTGAGTTTTCTAGACACCTTCCGTCTGCTTAAAGTATTGCTGCTCATACACCGTTGGAGCAACTCGCCCGTTATGCGTATGGCGCCGTGTCGGGTTGTAGAACAGCTCGATGTACTCGAACATGGCCGCACGTGCATCGTCGCGAGTTCGGTATTGTTGTCGTCTGATTTTTT
>JBCCNK010000002.1:0-55922 GCA_039025875.1 Pseudomonadota bacterium | reverse complement strand
GTCGGAAATCACTTTTCATGGTCTCGCTGAAACGTTTGTCCCGATTCTCGACGAGCTTCGGCGTAAGTCAAACCCGCAAATCCCGGCAATCCGGGCCCAACAGAGTCGAGTCAGAGGGCCTGGCCAGTTGCCTCACGGGGCCTAAAACTGTGAAACGGTCGCCAGCTTTGCACCGCAGCCCTGCGACCAGGCGTACCACACTGCAATAAGTGAGCCAAGACGTTGCGAACCCAAAAACACGCCCCTACACTCAACGGCCGACCTAAGCGGGAGACAGACCGTCTCGAACGTCATTCACAACCCACCGGCAGAGGGCGCAGCAGCTAGCCCAGCCCATCCTGGCCGTTTCGTTGCCCTTGAGGCCGCGATCAGGTCCGTACGCGGCGACGCGCACGCGACAGTGATCGGAGCCCACCACTCGTGAAACAAGGCCTCCAGCTTAAGCTCGGTCAACAACTCACGATGACCCCCCAGTTGCAGCAGGCGATACGCCTATTGCAACTCAGCACTCTGGATCTTCAGCAGGAAATTCAGCAAGCCCTGCAGGAAAATCCGATGTTGGAGGTTGAAGAGGAGCAGCCGGAACCCGAATCCCGCCCAGAGCAGCAGGATGACGGGCAAGGGGGAGAGAACCTCGACGATATCGCCACTAGCGTCGAGATGCAGGAAAAACCTGCAGACAGCGACTTTGAACAAGCGCTCCCGGATGACCTTCCCGTCGATACGCAGTGGGAGGACGTAATGCCGTCGGGCGCCCCAACCCCGGTGGATGCCAACGGCGAGGAGTTTGATTTCGACAGTCGCAACAGCGCCGGCGAGTCGCTCAGGGATCATCTACTGTGGCAGCTGAATCTAACCCGTCTGTCCGACGTTGATCGAATAGTTGCCCTCGCCATTATTGATGCAACGGACTCTAATGGCCGCCTGACCGCAGCGCTCGATGAATTGCTGGAGCTCTTTCCACCTGAGCTGGAGGTGGAAGAGGAAGAACTGCTCGCAGTGCTGCATGCACTACAACAGTTTGAGCCGGTCGGCGTCTTCGCTCGTGATCTTCAGGAGTGCCTGCTTCTACAGTTACGTCAGCTCGACCGGGAGACACCGCATCTGGATCGCGCACGCGTACTGATCAATCGGCACATAACCCAACTTTCCAATGGCGATTTTGCGCAGATCATGCGCCGCATGAAGCTGTCGGAAGACGAGCTCCGTGAAGTCTTGAGGTTGATGCAAGAACTCGACCCATTTCCGGGCAAGCAAATCGGTGACGATGATACGGAATATATAGTCCCCGACGTTTTCGTGGCGAAGAAGGCGGGACGCTGGGTAGTCGAATTGAATCCTGATACCGCGCCTAAGCTTCGTATCAATAATCAGTACGCTGGTTTGATAAAGAGGGCAGACAACAGCACCGACAACAGCTACCTTAAAGATAATCTTCAAGAAGCTCGTTGGTTCCTCAAGAGTCTCCAAAGCAGAAACGAGACGATGATCAAGGTCGCATCGGAAATCGTCAAGCGCCAGAGAAACTTTCTGGAATATGGCGAAGAAGCCATGAAACCTCTCGTTCTTCACGACATCGCGGAAGCGGTCGAGATGCACGAATCGACGATATCGCGAGTAACCACGCGGAAGTACATGCACACTCCACGTGGCATTTTCGAACTCAAGTTCTTTTTTTCAAGTCACGTCGCCACCACTTCTGGCGGCGCGTGCTCGTCGACGGCGATCCGAGCATTAATCAAGAAGCTGATCGCCGCCGAGAACCCACGAAAGCCGCTGGCGGACAGCAAGCTTGCGCAATTACTTGAGGATCAGGGGATAAAAGTAGCCCGGCGTACCATAGCGAAGTACCGCGATAGCTTGTCCATCCCTCCCTCAAATGAGCGGAAGCGGCTTGTATAAGAGCTTAAACAGAAACTCAGTTCTAAGTTGCTGTCGAGGTATGCTGCGCGCACGTGAGGGGACAGCCTGCCAAGCTATCGTGTTAAGTGGAGGACACCACCGCGACGCCCGGAAGGATCCAGCATCGTCGTGGCGCTGCCGTCCACGTGTTGTGAAACTGTAGCGAAACTGTTTTGGAACCTTGACGTACTCGCTAGAACCAGAATAACAGCGGCGTCACATTAAAGGCGCACACTAAGGAGAGCACTATGCAAATCAACGTTAGCGGACACCATGTTGACGTATCTGAACCTCTTCGGGGCTATGTCGAAGCAAAGTTTGAGCGACTGCAAAGGCACTTCAGCCAGATAACAAATGTTGACGTCACTCTAGTTGTTGAGAAGTTGGTACAAAAGGCCGAAGCCAATGTTCACATCGCCGGTGCCGATTTGTTTGCCACGGCCGACTCGGAGGACATGTACGCAGCAATCGATGCGCTCACCGATAAACTGGATCGGCAGCTGATAAAGCACAAGGAAAAGCACAGAGCCCACTAATACTCGCGGGCCCTCTCGGGCAGACACATCAGGGTAAGTCAAGACGTCCACTATGTCGCAAGCACTCATTTCCGAAGACCACGCCGACCAAAGCGCGATTGCCGATCTGCTGTCGCCGGGTCGCTGTCTTTGTCAGGTGAAGAGCAGTTCAAAGAAACGCCTCTTCGAATTTATTGCTGATGTTCTCAGCAGAGATTACGAGGATTTCCATCCGAGTGATCTTGTTTCAGGCATGCTATCGCGGGAAAAGCTGGGGAGCACTGCGCTCGGAGAAGGCATCGCGATCCCGCACTGCCGCCTGGATGCCTGCGCGCGCCCCTGCGGCGTTTTACTCACGCTGGATGACGGAGCCGATTTCGATGCCCCCGACAATCAGCTGGTCGACCTGATCTTCGCGCTCGTGGTGCCAAGTGAAGCAACGCAGGAGCACTTAAACCTTCTCGCCGATCTCGCCCGTCTGTTTTCGAGGGCTGAGTTTCGAGACGAGATGCGAGGTTGCAGATCGGCAAAACAGGTCTATCAGACCGCGTGCGAGTGGTCCTCGAGAGTCTCCTGACAACTAGCAGCTGCTATTGCGCCGAAATCAGGTTGGGTGGGGTCAGTCGGGTCATTGGGGCAAAAGCCGGGCTGTACGTGATCGTAGAGTGATTAGCGTACAGGCCTCAGCGTGCTTGAAATCAAGAAACAAGCGAGCGCCCGCCTTCAGGGCTTTTCAAAGCTTCCAGTGCAAAGGAGGTCGCTGTGAGATTCGCTTTGAAAGCCGCTGTGCGATCCTTCGTTACGAGTGTGTTAGTAAGTGATCGCACCATCTGTATTAAGGTCATCAGCAAAAGTACCCCATGAATGTGTGCAACTCTTCGCCGTGTATGCGGAGAAAACCCTCAAACTGTAACCGGTACGGCTAGTCAGGGAATCAGAAATGCCAAACTCAACGGTCGTGTGCAGACGTCCCGCAACTGGCGTCGATACCCATCGTTCGCATGTGGCGGCGGCGGGCGCTGACGCATGGATCTGATCCTGGTCAGTGGGCGATCTGGGTCTGGTAAGAGCACGGCCCTGCGACAGTTGGAGGATGACGGCTACTACGCCATTGATAATCTTCCGGCGACTCTGCTCGGTGAGCTTGTCACGGACGCCGATCAGCGCTTCAGTGACAGCTTTCAGGGAGTGGCTGTGTGCATTGATGCTCGGAACTCCGAAGCCGAACTGACCGCCATACCGCAGACTCTCGCCGCGTTACCGGAGCATGTTCACTCCCGAATCCTGTACCTCGATGCCGATGAAGATACACTCGTACGCCGCTTCAGCGAGACCCGCCGCCGACATCCTCTGACCGATTCGGCTATCTCGTTGCGCGAGGCACTCATAAAAGAGCAGACACTGCTCGAACCGCTCGCCGCGAGCTCCACACTTACTCTAGATACGCGCTCTATGACCATCTACGAGCTTCGGGACGAAATCCGACAGCGCCTGGTCGCGGCGGATTCGGGCGGAATGGTAATCCTGGTGCAGTCATTCGGCTTCAAGCGAGGAATCCCTGGAGACGCAGACTTGATTTTCGATCTACGATTGCTACCGAACCCCCATTGGGAGCCGGATCTGCGCGCAAAAACCGGTTTGGATCCGGAGGTCGCTGCATTTCTCACGGAGCACTCAATCACCGACGAGCTCTTTGCAGACATCAGCGGTTTCATACAACGGTGGCTACCGTCCTATAAAAACAGTAGCCGCAGCTACCTCACGGTGGCAGTCGGCTGCACCGGCGGCCAACATCGATCAGTCTATATGGCGCGCCGCCTTCATGAATATCTGCGCGAGTCAGGTAATCCCGTGCAGCTACGTCATCGCGAGCTCCCGTAACCGTTATGCACTGCGGCTCAATAAAGGTTGTAAATAAGCTTGGGCTTCATGCCCGGGCAGCCTCTAAGTTCGTCACCTGCACGACCCGCTTCGACTGTTCGATACGGGTTCGCAACGACAATGAATGGGTAGATGGGAAGAGCATCATGTCGGTCATGATGCTGGCTGCAGGTCAGGGAACGACTTTGCACTTTGAGCTGGAAGGCCCCGACGCCGAATCAGCGTTTCGCGCCCTCGAGCAGTTGCTTGCGGATCGATTTGGTGAGAACGAATGAGTTCAGGTTTGGACGCTCATCATCGGCCACGGGACACAATTACCGCCGCACTCGAGTCCGGAACGCTACATGATGTCAGACGACTGTTGCGGGCTCTGGAACCGGGAGAAGTTGCTCACATCATTGGCTCATCTCCTCCTCAACATCGTCACGTGCTTTGGCAATTGCTCGAGCGAAATCAGGAAGCAGAGGTTCTGAACGAAGTCGGAGAGGAGTTGCGGAGCGACTTTCTCCAGGCCATGGCTCCCGATGAAGTAGCGCAGATCACCGAAGAGCTCGACGATGACGACATAGCTGACATACTGCAGGAACTTCCGGATGCCTTTACCCAACAGGTCCTGGAGGCGATGGATGAGCAGGCTCGTGACCGCCTGGAGAAAGTGCTCGTTTATCCGGAGGACACAGCCGGCGGGTTAATGAACACCGATACGGTGACGATACGCGCGGACGTCACTCTGGATGTGGTTCTGCGTTATCTTCGCATGCACGAAGAATTGCCTGACATGACCGACACCGTGATTGTCGTTAGCCGGGATGATCGCTATGTAGGCTTGCTTCCACTACGGACCGTACTGGTTGCGGATCCGGGCTGCTCGGTGCGCGAGCTGATGCTTACGAAACGAAAGCCGATTCCGGTTGATATGCCCGACGACGAAGTCGCGCGATTGTTCGAACGGAATGATTGGATCTCATCTCCAGTAGTCGACGAGCGGGGGTATCTCGTGGGGCGTATTACGATCGACGACGTGGTTGATGTGATTCGCGAAGACGCTGACCACTCGCTTATGTCAATGGCTGGCCTGGATGAAGATGATGATACCTTCGCTCCAGCCATTAAGACTGCCCGGCGGAGAGCTATCTGGTTAGGGGTAAACCTACTGACCGCGTTTATCGCCGCATCAGTCATCAACGTTTATCAGGGAACCATTGAGAAAGTTGTTGCCCTTGCCGTGCTCATGCCCATCGTTGCTTCAATGGGAGGCATCGCTGGCACGCAGACATTGACGGTGCTCGTTCGCGCCCTGGCCATGGGCCAGATCAACCGGGGGAACGCACGCTGGCTCATTCTCCGGGAGTTAAGCGCCGGCGCACTTAATGGCTTGGTCTGGGCTGCGGTGGTGGCTGGAGCAGCGAGTCTCTGGTTCGGAGACGCCGCCCTTGGATGGATTATCGCGGCCGCGCTAATCATCAACCTAGTAACTGCAGGAATAACCGGAGCCGTACTTCCTATGACGCTGCACCGGTTGAATATTGATCCAGCGCTTGCAGGTGGTGTAGTACTCACTACCGTTACCGACGTTGTAGGCTTCGTGGCCTTTCTTGGGCTTGCCACCGCGTTTTACGGATGAGCGGCGCTTCGGAAAAACGGAGGGAGACTTGAAGAATCCTTCACAGCCAAAATCACCCGATTTAAGTGACGAATCGGTGATTGTCGGAGAGAGCAAGACCGCAAAGAAGCGTGAGATGGCTGCACTGCAGACGCTTGGTGAACGCTTAATCGGACTAAGTGAGAACGAGCTTAGCCAAATTCCAATCGAGTCAGAAACACTGCGGGAGGCTGTGGCCCTGGCCCGGCGGATCAAGAGCAACAGTGCGCAACGACGCCAGCGCCAGTACATCGGGAAGCTGATGCGCGATGTAGATGCGCAAGTGATTGAAGAAGCCCTCGAACGCCTGCATCGCGACGACGCTGAAGCGCTGCGCTTGTTCAAGAAGTTAGAGCAGCTTCGAGACGCTGTGGTTGCCAACGGACATGACGGCGTCGAAAAGGTTATGCAGACCTTTCCTTCGGCCGAACGGCAACGGCTGCGCCAGTTGAGTAGAGAGATCCAGCGGGAGGCATTGAAGCACAATCCCCCAGCCGCTAGTCGTCGCCTGTTCCGGTACCTTCGGGAATTAGCTTCTTAGGTTTCAGTCGATCGTCGAACAGTCGTCGAAACTGCACCTCTGGTGAACTGATGTCACCGGATACGCCGTAAACCGCTGACGACATTCGATTTACTTGTTTCTCAAACACCTTGCTGACGACGAACACCCCAGCCGCGACTGGCAAGCCACCTGCCAGCGCCGCAACCCAGGGCAGATTGTTCGCCACTGGAAGCGTAACGACGAGCTCTCCATCTATGCTTTGGGCGTCCAGATTACTCAAACCATTAAACGCAAAGGCGCTGGCAGCACCGTCTATCTGCAGATCGGCGATCTCTACCATGCCAGCATGGAAAAACACCTGAGAAGACGCTGTTAAGAAGGGAATCCCGCTCTCAAACATGTGTGACAGTGACAAACCTCTCAGGATCTCCGCGAGGTTCAGCACACTTACGAGCCCCAGCGCGCCAGGACGGGACTCCAGTAACCGTCCGTTGCGGGCTGTCAATTCAATCGACCCATCTAAACTTCCCGCTGAAAAATCAGTTGGCGCACCTGGCCAGCTGAGTTTGAGCTTGGCCCGCCCTTGTTCCGACTCTAGATTAGGTTCAAAGCCCAGTGCTTCGAATACGCTCCCCAGATTGGAGAAACTCGTGTCAAACTCTATCTGGGTGTGTTCCGTGGCTGGAGCTTGCGGGGGAAGTTCGGCCTGAGGCTCATACCAACGTAGCGTCCCCCCGTCCGGCGCATCAAGCGTGAGTCCGAACAACTCACCGGAGACATCGCTGGCAACGATACTCCCATCAGACCGCTTGGTATCGAGATTGAAACCTAAGCTTCCCAGCTGTGATCGGCCCTCGCGTAACTCCAGGACTTCCACGCTCATGGCGGGAACAAGCTCGCGCACCTGAGCAAGCCGAAGCGCCTCACCGTCTGCAGAAAACTTGTCCAAGTCCAGATACTCGATCAGCAGCTGGAGTGAATCATCTTCTCTGGTGAGGCTACCCTGAACGATCGATGATTCAAGCGCGCCCTGCCACAGCGTATCGACACCCCACAAATCGACGCGAGCCGAACCGAAGTTCTGCTCGCCCAGGTGCAGTTCTCCGACGCGCAAGGAATCAATTCGATAACTAAACGGCTGATCACCACTGTCTCCATTACTGGCGTACAACTGCCCCATCTTGGTTTCGGTTGATCCATCGGTCTCTGGGACGTCACTTCGCTTCGCATCAGCATCCAGCTGCCCATCTTCAAACGCGTACTTGAGCGCGAACTGTTCCCAGGCAAGAAGGTCGAGCGTAGATATCCGCCCCGACAAGCAATAGCGTTGATCGCAGGAATCGAGTTCAGGGGCTCCCCCACCCACAGCAGCTACCAAACGTGACATACCCGACGTTGACCGCTGAACGACCATACGAAATCTTTCTCCAAGCGACAGAGCAATGTCGGCGCTCTCCTGCAGTGGCAGATTGATCTCCATGGGCAGAGTCATTGATGCCGATTTTCCGAACGGTCGGGGAGCATCAAGTTCCACTGTCGTCAGGTCGGACTTTAGGGTCAGATGAGCTCGCTCCCCATTTTCCCAGGTTCCCTCTCCTTCCGTTTCGCCTTCTGCTTCCCCTGCCGCAACGAGCGAGCCCGTGAACGTGATTTCGCCCTTTGCGAAATCGAGAACGGGCAGTTCAAGCCACTTCGACACTGCGGAGGCGCCTACATCACCGCGCAGGTCGAGCTCTATACTGCCATCCGTTGTGGGCGGGGCGGTTAAAGCAAGCTCGCCACCGAGCAGCGTGGCTCGGGCGGCCGAGCTGGCAAAACCTCGATCACTCGAGTAGTAGAGAACACCTTCAAGTTCCTGCAAGCTAAGCTTGGGCTGATCCATGAACACGTCGACTTCGTCAAGGTCAACTGAGAGCGCAACAGATGGAACTGGGATCGGAGTGGACAACGGCTGGATCATAGACAGGTTGCCAGCTGCAGATCCTGAGAATGTCCAATTTTCGAACACGCCTCCGGTAACCTCGTTTAACGGAGTAGAACGAAGCAACGTTTCGGTAGCCCGTGCATCGCCATGGAATGCACCGGCAATGCGCAGGGTAGGCGCGCCGTTTTCGTTTGCTATGCGCAACGCAACCCGCTCGAGTATCAAGGCGTCACTGATTCCACGTCGAGCGGTTGCCCAGGCAACTGAATTGTCAAGCATCACCAGGGTTTCAAGCTGCGTCAGAACTGGCCACTCGGCGGCATATTGAAGAACGCCGTCCTCCACGTCGAGTACCAGCTGAGTGCTGGCATGGGCGCCATTTCCGGGCTTGGTACTGCCACGCCAGATAAAGCTGGCGTCCTTTATGTGGCCGTCCTGAACGCTACTATCTAACCAGTCAAGTAACGAAGCCGGGAGCTTGTAAGGCAAATAGCGACTGCCGTTCGCGACCGGCGTATCCGAGATAGTGACCATCAGCTCAAGTTCGGGGCCTAGGATCGTCTTCTCGAACGGAACGTAGAGCTTAAGCTTGCCTAGGGCATCACCTTCTACTCCACTGAGTTCCAGCAAACCAGTGTCCAGCTCTAATCCCGCCGCATCCCAGGATAGATCCAGCGCACCTAACGCGGAGCTATAACTCAAGGGCTGTTCATACACCGACGGAAACAGCATCGAAAAGTTTTCGCTGTCAAGCAGAACACTGCCTTGCAGGTGGTCTACTTGAATGAAGCCGCTGATCCCAGAGAACGCCGGACTGTTCCTCCAGCTACTAACGCTAAGCTCACTCACGCGACTGCGCACCGACCAGGTCGTCGCAGGCTTGGTTAGATCGTCTATGCGCAGTTCGATTACGTCTAAAAGACCCTGAGGCTCAAGCTGCGGAAGCGCCGCTCTCAGCCCTTCGGGCAGGCCCGGCGCAGCGGCGAGAAGCGTCGGCAGCGCATCTAGACCGAGACCGGTCGCCCGAACCCGGAGTGTTTTCTCCCACCAGTCGAATTGCGCACGATCGAGGTCGAGGGACTGCGCGCCACGCTCCACGTGAAAGTCTTCGGTTAACAGCTTCCAATGGTTTTCCTGTTGCACCAGCGCAGCCTCGAAAGACAGCGCGTCCACCGGCAAAGACCAAGCCCCGGATTTCTCATCAACGCCCAGCGCAACGCTACGAAGGCTCAACTTGGCATTTGAGTCTCCGGATGCTCGCGTGAGCCAGAACTGAGCATTGGCCGACCCGGTAAGCGTGAAAGGCCATTTCAGCGTGCTCCAGAGAAAATCGAGTTGCGCGAGACGATCCGAGTCTATGTTCAGGAATACGTCTCCGGTCCAAGTATGGGGCCGAAGGGGGTTCCCTACCCCTCCTGCTTCAATGACAACGTGAAGATCGTCATTACTGGCGATACCGCTTAGCACGCGGGTGTTTCCGCGGCGGGTAAAGCGAAGATCCAACTGGAGCGGAAACATCGTCTCGTCCGGAGCACGCAGCCGCAGCCGATGCTTCGTGAGACTCAGCACCTCAACATTCGGCAGAAAATCCTCCATCCAGGCCTGCAGCCCGTTTCCACCCGTGCCTTGAATGCCGGCAAATATCAGCTGCCCCTGTTCTGTGAGTTCTGCAGCTAGTTCTAGCCCTGAAAATTCAAGACGCGAGAGTTGGGGGCGACGCTTGAGCAGACTGGAAAGAACGTTTAGCTTCAGTTCCCCATAACTCAGAGAGATGGGTGAAGCATCCGGTCGTCCACTGCTAATCGAGACATCTCTGAAGTTGATGACCGGGCTGAAAGCATCCCAGCGGCCCGCGACCGAGGCCGCCTGCACGTCGAAGGGCAACTTTGCGTTGAGCTGCGTAAGAATCGAGTCGCGGTTGTGCGCCACCTGAGTCATCAGAAGTCGCCCGGCGGATACATAGAAAGCGAGTAGGAGCAGCAAAAAGACAATGAGCCACCATGCAAGCGGAGCTAAAGCGTGACGCGCTGGCCGCAAGCGCAAGCCAGTCGATACCTCGGTCGTCTCAGTGTCTCGTAGTCCGGTGGTCACCACGTTTCCTGCGTTTAACACTACCCATCTAACAATCGAGTCTACACTTCCCAGAGCTCCAACGTTGTCGCGGGCTCGGTTGCATTACAACTCTGAGTCGAATCTCAATCTAAGCACCAACCATGGCTCAGTGATACGGTTCACTGAGCGAAGACTAGAGGCTGCAGGTTCCTGATTGAAGTCTGCAACGACTCATTCTGTGTTAAGCGAACAGCAGCGGGGCCTCCTTCGGCGATCGGCCTTCCGCTGCAATCTTCGCCCAGCGCACCGTGACTTACCCAGTGACTGGCCCTTTGACACTCTTTCAGACCACATTGCGAAGTGCGTGTTCCTGCTCATCGCGTTCGCGCTGCCCGGGCCAATAGCGGGCGACGAAGGACGACTACCGATTCAGCGCGCCCAACGCTCCACCGGTGATTAAAGGAGACTCGGAAACTATGCGCGAAACTACGCACCAGCTACTGTAGCGGCGATTCCAAACTCGCCCAGCAGCTCGCGCGTCTCCACCAGAGGTAATCCAATGACATTGGTAACGCTGCCATTAATGCGGCGAACAAAAGAACCTGCAATACCTTGCAAGGCATACGCCCCAGCCTTGTCCCAGGGCTCCCGTGTTTTTAGATAGTCATCGACGAGTTTCGGACTGAGCTCTGCAAACTCAACTTCAGTCCAGACGTTAATTAGCTTTGACTCCGCCTCATTACGTGCGCACACAGCGGTCACGACCTCGTGACGTTTACCGGAAAGACGCTGGAGAATAGTCCTCGCGTTATCAAGGTTTGTGGGCTTTCCGAGAACAACACCCCCGATGATCACTGTGGTGTCGGCGCTCAGGAGAAGCTCTCCGTCCCGTAGGTCGATGGCATTACCTTTCTCACGCGCCATCCGTCGCACGTAGCTCAGTGGGGCCTCACCGTCCCGGACAGACTCATCGATCGCGGCGCTGCGCACGAAAAACTCTACCCCCAAGTGCGAAAGCAATTCCGCTCGCCGAGGGCTGGCCGAGGCAAGCACCAAAGATGTGACCACTAACGTACACCCTGACTACGCCGCAGTGCACGCAAGAAGAAAAAGACTAGTGGCCAGATAAGCGCACTGGTCAGCGCCGGAAGCAAAAAAGCGAAACCTGGTGAATAGGCACCCTGCAGTCCCAGCACCCACTGAGCGATAAGCTGGTGCACTCCCACCATCAGAAACAGTACACCGCTTTGCTGCAGAAGGCTGAAAACTCGAAGCCGTTGATACATCAGACGTGCGAGCGTCACGACGATAGCAAACGAAAGCATGCTCTGACCGATAGCCGCGCCTTTGAGCACATCCAGCAGAAGGCCTAAGGCTAGCGCGGTAACCAGTCCTACGCGGTGAGGCAACGCTATTGCCCAGTAGACCAAGAAGAGAAGAACCCACTCCGGTCGGTACCAAGACAGCGGTCGGTCCAGAGGAAACGCCATCAGCGTAAGCGCTAGAAAAAACGTGAGCGGAAGTACCCAGTAGGCCCGGGTGGGTTCACTCACCGCTTGCAACAACCTCAAGGGTGTCGCTAGCCGACGGATCGCTGAACACAAGTAAAGCGTGACGGGCACGATCGAGTGCCGCAGTGGGTCGTGCAATGATGGTCGCGAACGCCTCACCGGGATCACGTGTAACCTCGGTTACCACCGCAACCGGATAACCGATGGGAAACCGCCCCCCCAATCCGGACGTGACCAGCAGATCGCCGATTCGGATGTCGGTTGTAGCCGCGACGTGATGCACGGCGAGTTCGGCGAGCGAGCCCATACCTTCCGCGACCGCGCGAACTCCATTTCGATTAATCTGAACGGGTACCGAGTGTGTTGGATCTGTAATCAGCAGCACGCGTGAGGTCGTCGATGCGACCTCAATGACCTGCCCCATCAAACCGTCTGCATCGATTAGCGCCTGACCCTCGACAACACTCGCCTCGGCACCCTTATCCAGTAGCAATTGGTGTCGCACCGGGTCAGGTGATATTCCTATGATTTCGCCAACAAGCACATCATCGCGGACTAGGGCGGTTGAATTTAGGAGCGCACGCAACCGGGCATTGTCAGCTTGCATCGAGGCGAGTTGCTGTGTTCGCCCTTGCAAGACCAGGTTCTCACGTCGGAGTCTGTCGTTATCCTCGACAAGGCTCCTACGGCTTAAGATCGTAGTTTCTTGCCACTCTCCTAGTGCAGTGGGGATGTTCGCGACCCAGTAGATGGGCGTTAAAAATGTATCGACCGCGCCGCGGAAGGTAGCCAATCCGCGGTAGCGTAAATCGGCGACGAGCAAGCCCGCCACGACCAGCGCGGCTACGGCAAGCTTAAGACCTAAGTTGGACTCTCTTATAAAGAGCGGTTTGATGGCGAATCCTACTGCGGGTATTGCAACCGCGCACCCGCTTCTACTCTGTAGATAGCAAGTCTATCGTATGCCTGTCCATACGTTCCATGGCCATTCCACCGCCGCGCGCAACGCAAGTGAGCGGGTCTTCAGCGACGACCACCGGCAGTCCCGTCTCAGACTCGACTAATCGATCGATGTCACGCAGTAGTGCGCCACCCCCGGTCAGCACGATCCCTGTCTCGGCGATGTCGGCAGCCAGTTCCGGCGGCGACTGCTCGAGCGCCGACTTCACCGACTGCACAATGGACGCCAGGGGATCTTGCAGAGACTCTAGGATTTCATCGCTGTTCAGGCTAAAGCTTCGCGGGACACCTTCGGCCAGGTTTCGACCGCGCACGTCGATTTCACGAAGTTCACTACCTGCGAATGCGCAGCCGATTTCCTGCTTGATCTTCTCTGCCGTCGAGTCTCCGATCAGCGTACCGTAGCGCCTGCGCACATAGGAGACGATGGCTTCATCAAACCGATCACCGCCTAGACGAATCGAATCCGAGTACACCACGCCATTCAACGAGATAATTGCGATCTCGGTGGTACCACCACCAACATCGACCACCATACTGCCTGCTGCTTCCTCTACCTCTAAACCTGCGCCAATAGCTGCTGCCATCGGTTCCTCGATGAGACGCACCTCACGGGCACCTGCGGATAACGCGGATTCCCGGATCGCCTTGCGTTCTACTTGCGTGGACTTGCAGGGTACGCAAACCAGAACTCTAGGACTTGGCCTGATAAAACGCGTCTCATGCACTTTGGAGATAAAGTGCTGGAGCATCTTCTCGGTAACCTGGAAGTCGGCAATGACGCCATCCTTCAAAGGTCGGATTGCCGTGATGTTCCCAGGGGTTCGACCTAGCATACGTTTTGCGTCGGTCCCCACAGCTTCTATCGTTTTCTGTCCGTTATGAATTCGAATGGCAACAACAGATGGCTCGTCGAGAACAATGCCCTGACTGCGCACATAGATCAGAGTGTTGGCAGTTCCCAGATCGATCGATAGATCGTTCGAGAACATGCCACGGAGTTTTTTCAGCATTAGAAATCCTGGCCCTTCAGCGCTTGGTGCGCCGCTCAGCGTTCAGGTCTTGCTGAGATTTCAATGATCTAAATCTGCTTGAGTAATGCTTCATACGAGCTTTGCTGGGATTTCCTGGGTAACTGTCTTGATTGCTGCCTTTCCGGCAGGATTTCTGTGCCGGTTTGAGTGCTGGCTCACGGCCAGCATGATTCCCGGCGAGCGACTCGCATTCGAACCGCGTCTAGAGGTCAGGTAACAAGCATAGGTGCGAACGTTAGGTACTCTTAAAAGTTTTTAAAGGTCTCTACTTGTCTTTAATCGTCTTTAAAGTTCTTTAAAGGTCTTTAAACCTCTTTAAAGCTTGTAAAACACTGTTTTGAGGCAGCTTAAGCGGCGCGGCAAGACTATCAATCGAAGGGGTGTTGAGCAAGAAACAAATGCTGTAACGTGCCCGGTTTTCGAGCGATCAGGAGGTCTTCATCAAGGTTTCACCAGACACAGTTAAAGCGATGGCGGAGCTTGCCAAGCTTGGAGTCGCTACCGACGATCTGGATATGCTGACCAAGCGATTCAATGAAGTGCTTAAACTGTTTGATGAGCTTAGTTGTACGCCCACGGACACGATAGACCCGCTGGCCCATCCTCTGGATGCTACACAACCTCTGCGGTCAGATACCGTCACCGAGCCGGATCAGCGCGAACCCATGCAATCCGTTGCGCCCGCAGTGGAAAGGGGGCACTACCTCGTACCCCGCGTTGTAGATTGAACTGAGTGAGTTGTGCGTGAGTTGTGAGTGAGTTGTGAGTGAGTTGATTGAATTGGATGAGTTGATAGACCCGAGATACATGACGAAGTGGTACACGGTGATCAGGAAGGTGCGCGTGAGCAATCTGGGCACGCGGAGAGCTCTTCACACGGGGAGCTCTTTATGACTGAGCCGCAGGGATTTCCCAGCTTAAAAGGTTTGGCTCACGCTCTCAGAAAGAGGGAGTTCAGCAGCGTCGAGTTGGCGGAGCAAACAATTGAGCACGCGGTGAGCATTAATGAGAGCCTGAACTGCTTCATCACAGTTAACGAAGAGCAAGCGCTGCTGCAAGCACTGGAGGCGGACCGCAAGCTCGAAGCCGGTGAGGCCGGCCCCTTGTGTGGCGTGCCCATCGCGCATAAAGATATTTTTTGTACCCAGGGCGTACGCACCACCTGCGCTTCGCGCATGCTCGATCAATTCGTTCCACCGTACGATGCCACGGCTGTCGCAAAGCTGGCATCGTCCGGCCTTGTCAGCGTCGGAAAAACCAACATGGATGAATTCGCTATGGGTTCATCTACCGAAAGCGGGTTCTATGGATCTTGCCTAAACCCCTGGTCATCGGAGCACGTCCCGGGTGGATCTTCCGGAGGTTCGGCAGCAGCCGTGGCCGCTGGCGTCGTGGCCGCAGCAACTGGCACCGACACCGGTGGGTCAATTCGTCAGCCCGCGGCTTTCTGCGGTATCACAGGCATTAAGCCGACCTATGGTCGGGTGAGCCGTCTTGGCATGATCGCTTATGCGTCAAGTCTTGATCAGGGGGGTGTATTTGCCCGTAGCGCTGAGGATTGCGCGTTGATACTAGAACATATGGCGGGGCACGACGAACGCGACTCGACATCAGCCGCACGGCCCGTCGAGGCTTTCAGCGACTTACTCGACATCGATCTAGCTGGTTTACGCATCGGGGTTCCGACTGAATTTTTTGCTGACGGCCTAAACCCAGATGTGCAATCCGCAGTGCGATCGGCACTTTCGAAACTTGAAACCATGGGTGCAACAATCCGTGAGATCAGTCTTCCAAGAACGCATCTGGCTATACCGACTTACTACGTAATCGCCCCCGCGGAAGCATCTACCAATCTGGCGCGTTACGATGGCGTCAGGTTCGGTCATAGATGCAGCAATCCAACGGATCTTGAAGATCTCTACACCCGTAGCCGCGAGGAAGGGTTCGGGGATGAGGTTAAAAGAAGAATCCTGGTTGGGACTTATGTGCTCTCAAGCGGGTACTACGACGCGTATTACAAAAAAGCACAGCAGGTACGCCGGCTGATCGCGGATGATTTCGCGCTTGCATTTAAAGACGTCGACATTATGGCAGGCCCAACCACACCGGATGTAGCCTTTGCACTGGGCGAAAAGAAAGATGACCCGACTGCGATGTATCTCGAGGATATTTTCACGCTTTCGGCTAGTCTCGCCGGCTTGCCGGCAATGAGCATACCCTGCGGTTTGGTGAGGGGGCTACCGGTGGGGCTTCAGCTCATCGGACAGCACTTCGACGAAGCTCGTCTGCTTGCTCTAGCGCACCAGTACCAGCGGCATACCGGCTGGCATCTTAAACGGCCTCCGAGGACCATAGACACATGAGTTGGGAGACTGTCATCGGTCTTGAGGTACATCTTCAGCTGGCGACTCAGTCGAAGATCTTTTCTGGAAGTAGCACAACGTTTGGCGCCGAAGCGAATACGCAGGCAAATGCCGTAGATCTCGCGATGCCTGGAATGCTGCCGGTACTTAATAGAGAAGCCGTGCATGCTGCGATTATGTTCGGTGCCGCTATCGGGGCGGAGATAAACCAACGCTCGGTATTCGACCGAAAAAACTACTTCTATCCTGATTTACCCAAGGGCTACCAGATCAGCCAGTTTGGGGAACCGATTGTCGGCCCGGGTCGCTTCACTTTCACAATGGAGGACGATTCGCGCTGTACGGTCGGTATAACACGCGCTCACCTGGAAGAGGACGCCGGGAAATCGCTGCACGAGGGATTTGGGGGCTTAACCGGTATCGACCTGAATCGTGCGGGTACTCCACTCCTCGAAATCGTCACGGAACCTGACTTTCGCAATTCGTCGCAAGCTGTAGCTTTTCTGAAGGCACTACATAGCTTAGTCACGTACCTTGCGATCTCCGACGGCAATATGGCGGAAGGCTCTATGCGCTGTGACATCAATCTCTCACTAAGGCCAGCAGGGTCGGGCGAGTTGGGCACGCGGACCGAGATTAAAAACGTGAACTCTTTTCGCTTTGTCGAACGGGCCATCCTCAATGAACAATCTCGCCAGAAAGACGTGTTGAGTGATGGCGGCAAGGTGGTTCAGGAAACGCGGCTCTATGACGCGGACCGCGATGAAACGCGCTCTATGAGGAGCAAGGAAGTCGCCACTGATTATCGTTACTTCCCCGAACCCGATCTATTGCCTGTGGAGGTCAGCGATGAACACCTAGCAGAGATTGTTGCAGGGCTTCCCGAACTACCCGCAGCCCGTCGTGAGCGGTTTGAGAGCCAGTATCAGTTGTCCGCCTACGATGCTCGCGTGCTCACCGATGACAAGCCGACGGCCGATTATTTTGAGGCCGTAGTGGCACTTAGCAATGAGCCGAAGCTCGCCGCCAACTGGATTCAGGTGGAAGTTATGGGTGCGCTCAACGCTGAAGCGATTTCGATAGCCGAATGTCCCATGTTACCGCCGAAACTCGCTCAACTAATTACCCGTATCACCGATGGCACGATCTCGGGAAAGATCGCGAAGACTGTGTTCGAAGCTCTCTGGCAAGGCGCCGAGTCGGCGGATTCCGTTATCGAAGAGAGAGAGCTTAAACAAGTTTCCGATGAGGGCGCACTTGCCGCGATGATCGAAGGTGCGCTTGCTAGTAACCCCGAGCAAGTAGCGCAATATCGGGCCGCCGAAGCCGAGAAACGCAAGAAGATGCTAGGTTTCTTTGTTGGCCAGGTAATGAAGGCTTCCAAAGGGCAGGCAAACCCTAAGCTGGTAAATGAGTTGCTTAATCAAGCCCTTACCGAGTAAAGGCCTACAAGATCGACGGACTGCGCGATTCGCTAAAACACCGCGCGCAAACGCTTGAGCGATAACAAGTCATTTCCAACTAGTAAAAAAGCAGAGGAAGTGTAGCCAGACGATTCGGCTCCTGCTTCGGACCTACGTGGAACGACCTCGCATGAAACGTTCCCGGTTCTCGCGTTTCTTCGCTTCACTCTTTGCAAGCAGCAAGTAAACAGCCCCGGTCCCGCCATCGCGGGGCTGCGCGCTGTGGAACGCCTGCACAAGATCCAGCTGCCTGAGCCAATGATTCACGTAGCCTTTCAGAATTCCAACTGACTCAGCACTGGAGCCTCGCTCGCCCTTGCCGTGGACAATCATGAGACTGCGAAGCCCCATGCGATAGCACTCATTTACAAACTCAAAAGTCTCCTTGCGAGCGCGCACCACCGTCATGCGATGCAAATCAAGCCTCGCCTCGAAGGGATAACGCCCCTGCTTAAGCTTGCGAAAAACCCCGTTTTGAATCCCGGGTCGTTTGAATTACAAGATGTACCACGGATCCAGGGGTACGATACCGTCTTCTACTAGAATATTGGTATCGCGTGGTTTTTGTGCCACCGCTGCTGCGCGACGAGCACTAGTCGCTGCCTCCTCATCTGAACGTTTGGACAGCCTTACACGGGCATCGCTTTTGAGCGGGCTGACGTCCACCATGGCGTTAAGAAATTCGTTTTCCTCGTCATTCATAGCTCGAAAGTCGTCCAAATTTTGAAGTGCCAGTTGATAGGCCGGCGCGATGATCGACCATGAAACCAGTACAAGGTGGTAGCAGGGAGCAGCATGCTCTCAAATCGACTAGGCGTTCACCGCTGTTTTACAGCACTTCGACGCACTAGAGAAAGTCGTAGCCGCAGCTGCGGTAAACTACGCTTTCATTCGTCCACGCAGATCAGAGGCAAATTTGAACGGCGATCCACTTTATGGGGCACAGTGCCTGATACGTGGAGGTAAGTTGCTCCAGCACCCAAAGTTACGGCCCTTCGTTCTCATCCCCTTGACGGTGAACGTAGTCATTTTTGGCTCACTCATCGGGTGGGGACTGAGTGAATTGATCAGCTGGGTCGAGGGATGGATGGCCTGGCTCCCCGAGTGGTTGAGTTTCTTGGAATGGATCCTGTGGCCGTTAGTGACAATCGCCGGTGCGCTAGTGACTGGGTATTTATTTACCGCTGTAGCGCTAGTCATTGCATCACCGTTCAACGCGCTGCTCGCCGAGAAAGCGGAAGAATTGATCACTGGGCGACCGGTTCAGGGCCTGGAGGGTCTGCGAGAAGCGTTGTTAAGCGTTCCCCGTGGCATCTTCCGTGAGTTGGCAAAACTCATTTACTACGTACCGATGGCACTGTTTGTCTTGATTCTGAGCTTCGTTCCCGGGGTCAACGCTGCAGCGCCCGCTTTGTGGTTCCTTCTCGGCGCGTGGATGATGAGCCTTCAGTTTGTCGACTATCCAATGGACAATCATCAACACAGCTTTCGCGATGTTCGGACCGCTGTTGCGGAACGTCGTCTGTCAAGTCTGGGTTTTGGAGGGCTAGTCGCTGCTTGCGCCAGTATCCCGATCGTGAACTTTTTTGTAGTACCAGCTGCGGTGGTGGGAGCGACTATCCTTTATGTGGAAGAGCTGCAGTAACGCTAACCTTGGGGGTTCCTCCGCTTTTTCTACGGTTCCTGCTGCCTAGAAAATGCGTCTCCCGTAAGTAGGGCTTAGCATCTTCGCCCTTTCATTGGTGGTGAGGCCCGCCGGCTCTCTTTCAGCACCCTTTCAGCACCCTTTCAGCACTCTTTCAGCACCCTTCCCGCGCTAGCGTCGAAGCAACTCCTCCGGAGGATGCTCACAGCGTACTGGCTCGCCAAGCAATGCTTCGAGATCCGGCAGGAGAAACGCATCATCTTCTGATGCAAAACTGATTGATGTGCCGCTTGCTCCTGCACGTCCGGTGCGTCCGATCCTGTGCACGTAGTCTTCAGGATCTTCAGGTAAGTTGTAGTTGACTACGTGGCTGATGCCGTCGACGTGAATGCCGCGCCCGGCCACATCTGTAGCTACGAGCACCCCTACCTCTCCACTCTTGAACTGATCAAGCGTCCGAGTGCGCTTTGCCTGTGCGATTTCGCCAGACAACATACCGCACTTTATCCCTGCCTTTCTCAATCGCTCGAACAGTCTTCGTACCTGATCTCTGCGGTTTGCGAAAATGATCACGCTCTTAGCCCGATCGCTGCGCAGCAGATTTACAAGGATGCGGAAACGCTCTTCGCTACTCGCAAGATATACACGTTGATCGACAGATTTGGTGGCCACACTTTCCGGCTCAATCTCCACCGTGACCGCATCCCGGGTCCATTGCTTGGAAAGATTGATAATGTCCTGAGTAAACGTTGCGGAGAACAACAGCGTTTGCCGATAGTCCTTTTGTGGTGTCTGACGAACTATACGCTTCACTTGAGGGATGAAACCCATATCGAGCATGCGATCTGCCTCGTCCAGAACCAGAACTTCTACATGTTCCAGAAAGAGGTCGCGCCGACCCGTAAAATCCAGAAGGCGCCCCGGAGTGGCGACAACCAGGTCGACGACTTCATTGTTTAATCGGTTGAGCTGCTTCTGGTAGTCCATACCACCGATCAAGGTTACGGTTTTCAGGCCCGTGTATCGGCCAAGATCAGCGGCATCGGCCGCGATTTGCATCACGAGTTCCCGTGTTGGGGCAATTACCAGTGCCCTGGGTTCGCCGAGAAATCGCTCCCCCTCGACCGGGTTGACCAGTAGATCGTTAAAAATAGTGATCAAAAACGCGGCTGTTTTACCGGTTCCGGTCTGGGCTTTGCCGATCGCATCATGACCACGCAGTGTGTGAGGAAGAACTTTCCCCTGGATAGGTGAACAGTATTGAAAACCAAGTTCCGCGATCCCCCGCATAATATTGGCGTGAAGATCGAGGTCATGGAAGCGAACCTTGCCGCTCTCCGGGGGAACGTCGAATTGCTCAACGGACCACTGCTGTTGCTGTCGTTCGCGTTTTGACTGATCAGAACGCGACGCTCTGCCGCTTTTCAAGAAAACACCTGTCGTGTAGCCGATTGATGACTATCAGGAAAAATCCCGATTTAGAGGGCGCGCATGGTATCACTTCTTCAAGATCCGCAAGCCCTCGCTCCGTAGTTGTTTCAATAGGAACACGGGAGAATTCGGTATTCCGGTCGGACGATCATCGCTGAGACTCGCTAATTGATCTGCCTATTGCGTTCAGCGTCAGTAAATGAAACAGAAGATAAATTGAATTGCTATTACCGGGCTACTGTCTTGTCCATTTCCTTTATCTTCTGCGTGCCTTCCATCCAAAAAACAGGAACGAGGTACAGCCTCAGCGCGAGCGGGATAGTACGTCCTGCATAGCGATGCGATCGATGAAGCCCGCGTGTAAAGGATTAAAGTCTCGGGCTGCCACTTTCTCCAATCCTTGGACCGTTCCCTGTACTGGTCTAGGGTCTGTGCTCGGGGCTCGTGTGCCCATTAGCGCCCACCCTGTTTTCTTTCCACTTCGCTTTGCGAATTGACCGCTGGCTTACTCTTCGGTTTCGTATCTCACCCCGTCGTCACCAATGTTCAGTGGTTCCCCGCTGATCATGATTACCGAATTCGTAAGCTCAGGTGCGCGAACCGAACGTAGCGATCGGCAATTGTCACAGGGTTAGCCAAGCGGAGCGCAATCCGGACAGCTCGGATTCCTTGCAATCGAAACCCGATGGAACTCCAGGTGCTTTAGATTGTGGAGTAGCATCACCCCGATTAGATTATCACCCCATCCCGTGAGCACTTTGACAACCTCGAGCGCCTGCAACGCCCCGAAAACGCCCACAACCGGACCGACAACGCCACTTTGAGAGCAACCTAGGCCAGCGCCCTCCCTTTCGTCGGGGTACAAGCATCGGTAGCAAGGACCCACACGATCAGAGGGAAACGTCGTCAGCTGGCCTTCACCCCTAACCGCCGCCGCAGACACGAGGGGCACTGCATGTGCTAGGCAGGCTCGGTTGAGAGCGTAACGACATGGAAAATCATCTGAGCAGTCGGCGACGAGGTCGACGCCTTCAGTAAGTCTGATGGACGACACATCGTCGATTCTGCCGGTCACAGCCCCGACCTCGCAATTCAGATAGTGTGCATCAAGTTGGCGTTTTGCTGCCTCCGCCTTCGGCAGACCTACGTCAGAATCCCCATACAAGGTTTGCCGTTGCAGATTGCTGAGCTCGACCACATCATGGTCAACCAGTCGCAGCTCGCCCACCCCTGCCGCTGCCAGGTAGGTCGAGACAGCGCAACCCAATCCGCCGACACCAGCGATGAGCACAGCCGAGTCCTTAAGCCTTTGCTGCTGATCAATCGTAAAATCATCGAGGATGAGCTGGCGGCTGAAGCGCTCCAGTTCCTGGTCATCCAGCATGGAATTGCTCGCCACACCAGCGCCCTGCACTGACCCGTTCTAATCCGGACATATCCCGGTGAGTCTGGACCGCCTGGAAGCCTCGCTTCCGGAGTAGGTCTCGGATGGACTGCCCTTGATCACACCCATGCTCCAGCAGGAGCAAGCCATCGCGAGTCAGATACTCTGGGGCGTCATCGATTATCGTCTGGAGCGCTTCCAACCCGGTCACGCCAGATACCAGGGCACTAGCGGGCTCGTAGCGCAAATCCCCGCGGGTAAAGTGCTCATCATGCGCCGCGAGATAAGGCGGATTGCTCACCACGAGAGCGTACCCCTGCGCCGTCAATGGATCGAACCAGCTACCTTCCTGCCAAGTAACGTTCTCCAAGTTGAGTTTAGAAGCGTTCTTGCGAGCAACGCACAGGGCATCGAGGCTATTGTCTACCGCATGAACTGTCCATTGCGGACGCTCACTGGCCAAAGCAAGAGCTATTGCCCCGGACCCGGTGCCCAGATCCGCCACGAGGGCTTGCCTCGGCATACGGCAATCGAGCGCAAGCTGTATCAGCGTCTCGGTATCTGGGCGGGGAATCAGAACGCGCTCGTCTACGTCTAACTCGAGGGACCAAAATTCGCGCTTTTTCAACAGGTACGCCAGCGGTACACCTGCCTCTCGCTGGCTGCGCAATGCCTGGTACTTCTCAAACGTTAAGCCAGACAACCGATATTCTGGATAAGCGAATAAAAACGTCCGCGGCTTACGCAAGGCGAACGAAAGCAGCAGCTGCGCATCCAGCCTGGGAGTGTCGCCTGGCAAACCCGAGAGGTCGTCCAGTAGCTGCTTAATGGTCTCCACGGCGCACTCTACTGTTGCTGCCAAGCGCTACCCGCTAGCAGGCTGTTAAAACACAAATGCGGACCGGTTCTGCGGCGTTGCACTCGCGCCTGCGGTCCTCATTTATCTGCATAATCTCCGGTCCTCGCCTAACCTGCGCTTTGCAGAACCGCTCTTCGCCGCCTATTTCTATAGCCTGCTAGTCTGCCAAGGCAGCCAACTGGTCAGCCTGGTGCTCCTGAAGCAAAGGACCAATGATCGTATCCATGGCGCCAGCGATCACTTCATCGAGCTTATAGAGCGTTAAGTTGATTCGATGGTCTGTCACGCGCCCCTGCGGGAAATTGTATGTCCGGATTCGATCGGATCGATCTCCGGTACCTACCAGATTTCTCCGCTCCGCCGCCTGTTCCTGCTGTTGCGCCGCCTCTGCAGAGGACGCCAGCTTTGCCTGCAACAAAGACATAGCACGGGCGCGATTTTTATGCTGCGACCTTTCGTCCTGACATTCCACAACAATGCCACTAGGTAGGTGCGTGAGACGAACAGCAGAATCCGTTTTGTTGACATGCTGCCCGCCCGCACCCGACGCGCGGTAGGTATCTACACGCAGATCCGCTTTGTTGATTTCTATCTCCGCAAGCTCTTCTGCTTCGGGCAGAACGGCGACGGTGCAGGCAGATGTATGAATCCGACCCTGCGATTCCGTTTCGGGAACGCGCTGAACCCGATGCGCACCTGATTCGAACTTGAGGCGAGAGTAGACGTCCTGGCCTTCAATACGTGCGATGATCTCCTTGTAGCCTCCATGCTCGCCACCGCGCTCCGAAAGAATTTCCAATCGCCACCGCTGAGACTCCGCGTAGCGGCTGTACATTCGAAACAAATCCCCAGAGAAAATCGCCGCTTCGTCTCCGCCGGTTCCAGCTCGTATCTCAAGGAAAACGTTGCTTCCATCTCGCGGGTCTCGCGGCAACATGAGTATTTGCAAGTGCGATTCGAGCTCTTCCAGTTCCGACGAACTGCTGTCGATTTCGGCGCGCGCCAGGTCGCGCATCTCAGCATCATCGTCAGCTAGGAGTGTTTGAGCTGCTTCTTTATCAGCGCTGACCTGCTGATAGCGCGCAAAGCACGTTACAACCTGCTCAAGCCCGGCGTACTCGCGAGATAACATTCGAAAGCGCTCTTGATCAGCGATTGTCTCAGCATCGCCAAGCAAAGCGGCTACCTCCTCATGACGCTCTGAGAGCGTCTCGAGTTTTCGCAAAATCGAGTCTTTCACTGGAGGGTGGGGCGCGTCTCTTGCGTAGTCGACGCTGAAGTCGACCCAGAATCGTCATCAGAGGTTGACTGTGGCTCGCCGGCTGCGACCTCTGACTCGGCCGCTAGCATGTCACGGTCATCGGATTTCGTTCGCTCACCGTCTGACTTTTTTGATGTTGGGCTGGACGATACATCTGCGACCTGAAGCCCGAGCAACCGAGTGGCGTGTCCCAAAATATCGTTGCGTCCCTCTGCGCTCGCTCGCTTCAAGCCAGCGGTGGGTGCGTGAATCAGCTTGTTGGTTATGCTCCGTGTGAGCTGAACCATCACTTGCTGCGGATCCTCGCCCCGGTTCACTGCCGCCAGGGCACGATCCAATTCGTTGCGACGAATGCTTTCGGCTGACAAACGATACTGTTTTACGAGATCGACGGCCTCAAGGGCGCGCTCGTCTTGACTTAACGCTACCAGGCCCTCAGCTATGATCTGATCAGCCTTACGAACTTCATCCTGACGAGCTCGGATATTGGTATCTACAATCTGTGTCAAATCGTCGACACTGTAGAGATAGATATCGCGTAGATCCGCAACTTGCGGCTCGATATCCCTTGGAACTGCTATGTCCACCATTAAAACTGGGCGATGACGGCGTTTCTTCAACGCCTCCTCAACAGTCCCTTTGCCAATGATCGGTAACTGACTGGCCGTTGAGCTGATCACTATGTCGGCGCTAGCGAGGTGATGTGGAATATCCGCTAGCATGACCGCATCGGCACTGAACTGCTCTGCTAGGCCTCGTGCACGGGCGAGGGTACGGTTCGCAATCACAATTTCGTTGACGCCAGCCTCAACCAAATGGCGAGTAACCAATTCGATGGTCTCTCCTGCGCCCACAAGAAGCGCTTTACAGTCGCTTAATTCTGTGAAAATCCGACGCGCTATATCGACTGCAGCAAACGCGACAGAGACCGGATTCTCACCGATCGCCGTATCAGTGCGCACACGTTTTGCAATGCTGAACGCTCGCGGAAACAAGCGCCCTAATTCACCGCCGACGGTGCCAACCTCGTTGGCGACAGCAAACGCCGACTTCAGCTGTCCAAAAATCTGCGGCTCCCCCAGCACCATCGAGTCTAACCCGGCAGCAACTTGGATGAGGTGACGAAATGCTTCCTCGCCCCGATACAGGTAAGAAGCTTTAGACAACTCGTTGACGGCCAACCGGTGATAACTTGCAAGCCAGTTCAGCAGAGATCGCGCTGTGTTGTCCCAATCAATACTCGCATCCATCGTAGCCGACGCATCAGCCCGTGGGAGAGTCGATGGATCGCTTTCTGAATTAGAGCAGGAACCTGTGGCATAGATCTCAGTCCGATTACACGTTGACAACACGACAACCTCATCTAGGCCCGTGTGCCTGCACGCTTCGTGCATTGCATCACCCACCTGCTCGGGGGCAAACGCTACCCGCTCCCGCACGTCGATGTGTGCGGAGTTGTGGTTGATTCCAAGCGAAATGAGGTTCACGGTTGCAACGGCCGTTTAATGTCTACACCACTTACCAAAAAAAACGTAACACACAGCTGACACAGATAGACTGAGTGTATCAGCGCACTGACTAATAGTCAGGCATTTATCAGGGTTATTGCTGCCATCGTTTACGAAGCAGAACCTCTCGTGGGTTTCCTTGTCTCACTATGTCATCATGAGATCTGAAGCGGTGTCGCATACGTGTATTACGCTATGAACCTCTTTTCATTAATCGAAACAGGTGTCCGCACTTTTTCCCATCGTTTTCGAAGCTGCTTTCGCAGCTATCTTAGACAGCGTTCAGGACTGCTTAGAGAGCGTTCAGGACTGTTTCGACAGCGTTCAGGACTGTTTCGACAGCGTTCAGGACTGTTTCGAGAGCGTTCAGGACTGTTTCGAGAGCGTTCAGGACTGCCTCCAGAGCGTTTAGGCCTTTGCGAAAGGTCACATCCGTCTATGAGTGCCACGTTCATCATAAACCAAGGCACGGGCGGCGGCAGAAACGACGGGAGAAGCGATGGTAGCGATGGTAGCGATGGTATAGAGTCGCGCAGCGCACCACGCATGGTGGGGGCGGCGCTACTCCTGGCTGTCGTAGCAGCAGGATGTGCTCACGATCCGACCATCACCGACACGACTGTTCGTTCCGATCAGACACGTGGGTCGAGCAAGGACTCCCTTGGCGACGCAGGAAAAGCCGATGCCGAATCCAAGCAGAATCCAACGTCCGCGAGGCGCCTAGGCGGTACAAACGACGAACCTGCGAGCGATCGGAGTGTGGTCGTCGCTTCGGCACCCACCGAGCCCCTGGTAATCGAAAGACCGATCCCGGAGACATCTGTATTCCCACTCCTCGTCGCAGAATTTGCAATAAGACGACGCGACTTCGGCCGAGCCCTTCAGATTTACCTGTCGCAAGCGGAAATCTTGCGTGATGCCGGGGTGAGCGCGCATGCGACCCACCTGGCGCAGTTTCTGCGGCGGGAAGGTGACGCCTATCGGGCAGTCAACCTCTGGGTGGAGCTTGATCCAGCGAGCGTAGAAGCGCACGGCACAATGGCCAGTCTCCTGGCACGGCAGGGACGTACCATCGAGGCACTGCCGCATTTCGCATTCGTGGCTAAGAGCGGCGAAGCTGCAAAGTTCCCACTACTACTCAATCAATACAAAAACCTGTCAAAAGACGATCAACGAACGTTGGATGTACAGGTTCAAGCATTGCTCGACGACGGTCTCGGCGATACGGTTTCACTACTCCTGACGCACGCACTGATGGCCGACGAGTCAGGGGATTCGCAACTAGCTCTGAAGCGACTTAAACCCGTTTTTGAACAAGAACCCTATCAAGAGCAGGCATTAGTACTAGAGGCAAAGATCCGGAGTGCGGCCGGCGACGACGATGCGCTCAAACGGATCGAAAAAGCTCTAGAGATCGATAACACTCGCAGTCAGCTGCGGCTGCAGTATGCAAGATTGCTCGCGCCACAAGATATGGCAGCAGCGCGAGAGCAGTTCGAGATTCTCTCGGCTCAGGCCCCGAATAATGCGGATTTACTTTTCTCACTAGCCGTCATTAACCGCGAGCTTCGCGACGGTGTCGCTGCAAAAGCGTATCTGCGAAAAGTGCTGGCACTAGGGAGGAGACAGGACGAGGCGTACTTTTTACTCGCGCAAATCAGTCGTGACGAAGGTAAACCTGACGAGGCCATCCGCCTCTTTCAGCAGGTGGGAGATGGGAAAGATTTGATCCGCGCTACGGTGAGCATTGCGCAGATTCAGCTGGCGGCGGGCAGAGATGCCGATTTTGCTCGCTATATGGACAGACTGCGCAGCAGCTACCCAAGGCGCCGTGAGCAGCTCTTTTCAGTCGAAGCGAATTTGTATTCTGAGGCGAGGCGTACAGATGCGAGTCTGGCGTTACTGAACCGAGCGCTTGACGAGTTTCCAACTTCCGACAGTTTGCGGTACTCACGATCGGTGATACTGGAGCGACAGGGCGATATCGACGGGGCGGTTTCGGATCTACGTGAGATAATTGCCAGAACACCCGACAATGCAACGGCTCTGAATGCCCTGGGCTATACATTGGCGAACCGCACTCAGCGCTACACCGAGGCGCGAGAGCTTATTGAGAAAGCTCTGAAAATCTCTCCTGATGAGCCTGCGATTCTGGATAGTATGGGCTGGGTGCTCTTCCACCAGGGGGAGTACGTAGAGGCGTTGACCTACCTCACCCGCGCTTACGAGAACTTCCCCGACCCCGAAGTCGCCGCGCACCTCGGTGAGGTTATGTGGGTGACAGGTGATCGCGGAAGCGCGATGGAGCTATGGCGTGAAGCCCTAGCACGGAACCCTGAACACGCGGTTCTCACGAATACTCTGGATAGACTGGGTATTACCTTACAGGCGGGCACTCAGGCGGGTACCAGTGAAGCAAGATCGGAACCCGTGGATTCGCTCGTTGAGCCCGACGCTACCGCCGAAGACTGACTCGACTTGTATTTTGCCCACCGGTAGCCGCGTATAGACGCTTTGGCCTCGAACCGGAAGATCAAGTGATGCGGGTTTTCGTGGTTCTACGGCCTGCGCTGGCGGCAGTCTCTTTTATAGTTGGTTGTGCGCCTCTCCCATCTAAGGACGCCGCTGATACCAACAGCGCTCCAAGCACGACAGCGTCAGAAAAGGTGAGCGTCCCAGTTGAATCTGGACTAAACGGTCTAACGTCCTCGCAAGAGTCACCCACTACGCGTACGCAGATACTGGGCGAGATACCGGACTGGCGCGCGCGCGGTAAAGTGGCGTTCGCCTCTCCCGATGAATCCGGTAGCGCGTCCCTCGACTGGCGTCAGCGAAGCGGTCAGAGCGAACTGCGACTTTACGGACCTCTGGGCGTTGGCAGTACTAGAATTGTGCCAGATGGTGACTGGCTCAGGATCGAAAGAGAGGGAATCGAGAGGCTATATCCAGCGAATGCCGCGCCGTGGCTTTCGAGCTCCACAGCGCTTCCTATTCCCATCGGATCAATACCTTTCTGGTTACGAGGATTGCCCGACCCAAATCAAACCGATCAACATTCTGTTATCGAAGAAGGGCTTATTCGCTCGTTAGAGCAAGCGGGATGGCTTATCGAGTTCGATCGATACGATACCTATTCAAGCGTACTTTTACCGCGCAAAATCAGTCTCAGTAACCGGGCATCGGGGCTAACTTTGAGGTTGCTCATTCGAAAGTGGGATCTTAGCCCCTGATCGGTGACCGTTGTCTCCCGGATGCCGCCAAAACACTAGCGGTTGATCAACACGTGCCGGTGATTGACAGTCAGCAACACCGTCAGCACAATAGCGCCCGCTTTTGGTAGGAGCAACCACGCCCGGGCAAGGTTTGAGGACTGAACCGGTCTCAATCGATTGTTTGGATCCTAGACGTTCGATCAAGACTTTTGATAACGCACGGTTCGAGCGGCGCCCCCGGCTGAGGTTAAAACTCTGTTTTTAGTAGAAAATTTCTTTTTCCGGAAAGTGGGCTAGTAGCAGTTTGGCCGCGCATGTAGTTACTGGGGTGTCGCCAAGTGGCAAGGCACCGGGTTTTGATCCCGGCATTCGCAGGTTCGAATCCTGCCACCCCAGCCATCCATATGCGCGGCAGCGAATCACTTAAGCAGCTTGGTCTGGAACGATTCATCTGACGGCTAATCCGGTAGGAGACTCTAATTAGCGGTTTGAAACAGCTCGTTTTTGCCGCAGCACTCGGTTCGGCGGATTCACTGATAGTGTTCGACGGCCAGGGAACGCGTAGTCCGTAAGAACATCCGAGAGGTCTGAGTGTGTGAAACCGCGGAGGAGGCATTACGCTGCGGTTAGAGAACTACAATTTAATTTCGGTTAGATCGCGCGAACTTGAGTGGCTTGGGTAAAAAGCAACGCAGCGATTGCGAAGGTCAAGAAGGTCAAGAAGGTCAAGAGGGGTAAGCGCCTTCGGAGGCCGCACAAAAAAAGAAACAAGTGCGTGAGTGTCGGGAATCCGTCACGTGGGAAGCACCGTCCAAAAGTAAGTACAGGATTTAGGATGCGCATCGAGGTCCGAGAAGCTGGCCCGAAGCAAACCCGGAAACACATTAATGAGCCCAGCGAAAGCGAACAAGCATACGTCGTAGAGTTCTTCAGCGAGAGCTCTACGGCCGATAAACACTCAGTGAAACCCTTAGGATCGCCCCCTGTGTCCGCAAAACTCATGGTATTTGGCGGCAATGCCAACCCTGAACTGGCCCATCGAGTAGCCAGTCGGCTGTACCTATCCCTCGGCAAGGCTGACGTCGGTCGGTTCAGCGACGGAGAGATCGCCGTCGAGCTCAACGAGAACGTGCGCGGAAAAGACGTTTTTGTGCTCCAGCCGACATGCGCTCCTACGAATGACAACTTGATGGAGCTTCTGGTGATGTGCGACTCACTGCGCCGGGCCTCCGCGGGACGCATTACCGCCGTTGTCCCCTATTTTGGATACGCGAGGCAAGACCGGCGTGTACGATCCGCTCGCGTGCCAATATCGGCAAAGGTCGTCGCGGATATGATGAACACCGTGGGCATTGATCGCGTTTTGACCGTCGATCTCCATGCAGAACAAATACAGGGTTTTTTCACATGCCCGGTAGATAACATTTACGGATCGCCAGTGTTAAACGACGACATCCAGGAGTGTAGCTACCAGAACGTAATGGTCGTGTCGCCAGATATAGGCGGGGTCGTTCGAGCGAGGGCCATCGCTAAACAGCTTGATGATGCGGAGTTGTCGATTATCGACAAGCGGCGACCCAAGGCCAACGAAACCGAAGTTATGAATATCATTGGCTCAGTCGATGGTCGTTGCTGTTTGTTGGTCGATGACATCGTGGATACAGCGGGCACTTTGTGTAACGCAGCGAACGCCTTAAAGGAAAGAGGCGCCAACAAAGTAGTCGCGTATATCACCCATGCGGTTCTGTCAGGAAACGCGATGGAGAATATCCGAAACTCCGAGTTGGATGAATTGGTCGTCACCGACACGATTCCTTTGTCGGATGAAGCAAAATCTTTGGGTAAAATTCGGCAGCTCACCATTGCCGACCTTCTGGCGGAGTCTATCCGTCGAGTATCGAACGAAGAATCAATAAGCGCATTGTTTAGCTAGAAATCCCGGCAGTGATCGCAGTTGGTCTCGATTGCATCACTTGCGTCGCAGGTACCTCACAAGAGGTGCCACGCGCATTCTTACGGTGGGTGATCGAGCATGAAGCGATGCATACATCGGGCGGAATGATCGGTCGCAGGTCACCCGTCCTCTTTAACAGGCTGTAAAGCCAAGGAGACAACTATGTCTGAGCAACTGGCCCTGAACGCCAAGCTGCGGAGTGACCTGGGGAAAGGTGCGAGCCGCCGCCTGCGTCGCAATGCGGACGAAATCCCGGCAATCATCTACGGAGCGGGAAAAGAGCCTGCGCCACTAACCCTGGTCCGTAAGGATCTCGAAAAAGCGCTGGAGAACGAAGCGTTCTTCTCGCAGGTCATCGATGTGAGCGTTGATGGAGACGTTCAGCAGGCAATCTTGAAGGACCTGCAACGGCATCCCGCGAAAGATCGCGTCATGCATGCCGACTTTCTTCGCATTGACGCTAACAAGCCGGTCAAAGTCAGTATACCGTTGCATTTTACGAATGAAGAAAGGTGCCACGGAGTGAAGATCGAGGGCGGTATCATCGAGCACCTGCTGGTTGAAGTCGAAGTGCAGTGTCTCCCGAAGGACATTCCGGAGTTCATCGAAGTCGACATGCTCAACGTGACAACGTCAGACATCATTCACATATCAGACCTGCCCTTGCCGGATGGCGTCGTCTCTACAGCACTGGCGCTGGGTGAGGATCATGACATGGCGGTCGCGTCGGTATCGGCTAAACGCGGCGGAGCGTCGGATGACAGCGAGGTTGATGGCGACGAGACGGCAGATACGGAGGCAGTCGACGGCGCTGAAGGCGAGGATGCCTAGCTGGCGTTAGCTGGCAAAAAAACGGGCGGCGTGGATTTATAGAGAGCGACGTAGCGTCGTAGGGCTTCTCAAAGCGATAGCTGGGATAGCTGGAGCGCGGATGGGGCTTTGATTTACACGCGAATCCCCGCTTGCTTGCCATTGTAAACGCCGCCCTACCCGAACGGGCTCTTCTTGTGTTTTCAAAGGGGGCTATCGATCGCTAGTTGCGACCGGTACCACCCGCACTGCACAGAGACCCAGCAGGGTCAGGGGCATCAGCACCTACGCCCACCGAAAGCATGCACGCTTTTGGTGTCCTCCCGTTAAGTGCTCTGATGAACGCACTCTCATGAAGTCAGTCATTAAACTGTTAGTTGGGTTGGGCAACCCGGGCGCACAGTACGCGGGTACGAGGCACAACGCGGGCGCAGCTTTCGTGCAGCTCCTGGCAGATCGCAACTCCTCGCCATTGAGACCAAACAGCAAGTTCTTTGGCGATCTGGCCGAGATCGACGTGCGAGGTCATCAGCTCAGGGCCCTGGTTCCGACGACGTTCATGAATCGCTCGGGCCAGGCGGTGGCTGCTGTCGCCAGTTTTTATAAAATTGATCCACAAGAGATCCTGGTTGTTCACGATGAATTGGATTTGTCCCCGGGTAAGGCCCGTTTCAAGTTCGACGGCGGCCATGGCGGCCATAATGGCCTGCGAGACATAATCCCCGCATTGGGCAATCGGAGAGACTTCCATAGGTTACGGATCGGGATCGGCCACCCCGGCTCAGCCAGACAGGTGTCACACTACGTCTTGTGTCGTGCGCAAGCCGAAGAGCTAGCAGCTACTGATAGCGCTATCCATACAGCCGCGACCGCGTTGCCTTACTTATTGAGCGGCGATTCATCGAAGGCGATGACCATGCTTCATAGTTTTGACGGCGCAGCCGAGAACGCGCCGTGAGCGTATTTGGGCCAACGAGACGAGCTATCACCTGCAAATTAACAATCACTTCGGAGCGACCAGCCCGAGCGCTTGAGGTGTATCGACCATATTCCTTCCGCCCCGGGACAATGGGGTCCAGATGCGATAACAGTTCGATAACAGTTCGATAACAACGGGGAACGACAGTGGGATTTAAGTGCGGCATCGTAGGACTGCCCAACGTAGGTAAGTCGACGCTATTCAATGCCCTGACGCAGGCAGGAATAGACGCCGAGAATTTTCCGTTCTGCACGATCGAGCCCAATGCAGGGATCGTGCCCGTGCCTGATCCACGCCTTGCTGCCATAGCCGCAATAGTTAAACCGCAGAAAGAGATCGCGACAACAATGGAGTTTGTGGATATTGCGGGCTTAGTAGCGGGTGCCAGCAAGGGAGAAGGTCTCGGAAATCAGTTCCTTGCCAACATACGCGAAACCGATGCCATTGCTCATGTCGTTCGCTGCTTTGATGACGAGAACATTGTGCACGTCGCGGGAGCGGTTAAACCGGCATCAGACATCGAAATAATAAACACGGAGCTTGCTCTTGCAGATCTCGAGGCCTGCGAAAAACAGCTGAGCAAAGTGACAAGAACGGCCAAGAGTGGGGATAAGGATGCCGTGGCACTGAAAGCGTTGCTCGAAGACAGACTGATTCCTGAACTGAACGAAGCTCGACCAGTGCGAGGGCTTGATCTCGATGACCAGGAAAGCACTTTAGTGAATACCCTGTTTTTACTGACGAGTAAGCCAACGCTCTATATCGCCAATGTGGATGAAGACGGTCTCCAGAGCAGTCCCCATGTTGACGAAGTAAAAGACCTTGCGGCAAAGGAAAACGCTGAAGTCGTGACCGTGTGCAACAAGCTGGAATCGGAGATCATCGAACTCGAGGAAGAGGAGCGAGCGGAGTTTCTGAGCGACCTCGGACTTGAGGAGCCAGGCCTTAACAGGGTGATTCGAGCGGGTTACAAACTACTTGATCTGCACACCTTTTTTACGGCCGGACCGAAGGAAGCCCGCGCTTGGACGGTTCGCCGCGGCGCAAGCGCGCCAGAGGCAGCCGGCGTCATTCACACTGATTTCCAGCGTGGCTTTATCCGCGCCGAGGTTGTGGGCTTCGACGAATACGTTCAGCTAGGCGGGGAACAGGCCGCGAAAGATGCGGGAAAGTGGCGGCTTGAAGGCAAAGACTACGTCATGAAAGACGGTGACGTTGTCCACTTCAGATTTAATACTTGATCATCTTTTGCAACTTTTCCCGCATGCGTGTACCGCTGTAAGCCGTTGTTCAGGAACGCGATCGGCGAATGGAAAAGCAGGCAGGGATCAGAGTGAGACTAGCGAAGAAGCTGACTCCGACTGCGGTCAAAACAATCAAGCCAAACTCTGCTAGCTGTGAAATCTCAGACAACATCAAGACCGCGAAACCCGCAGAAACAGCGATAAAGTTCAGCATCAATGGCCGGCCCGTGCTCGAATAGAAATCAGCTCGCCGTTCTGAGCAATCCACCGCTCTTTCCAGCTTAAGTTCGCTTTCGCCTGGCTCTGACACCGATTGGCGCTCGGGTATAAACCTCGCGATTGTATGAACCGCGAAGTCCACTCCAAGCCCGATCGCAACGGCTGCGAACATCGAAGTCCCCACACCCAATGGAATCCCCGTAACAGACATCACGGTATACACGCCGAGCACGGAGGCAACGACAGGGATCAGTGATAGCGCGCCTCGCGCAATTGAACCAAAGCTTGCGGCGCTCACAACGAAAACCATCAATACGGCCGCCAGTACGCTGCCCCAGTGAGATCTCTCGATAGCTTGCAACCACTCGTAATCTAGGCTGATACGACCACTGAGGTTTACGTCGGCCGGCAGACCTTCGAAAAGACTTCGTGTCTCGGTGCGCAGAGCCTCGACAACCGGAGCAAATCCCCGATAACTGCTTGGCTTAATCAAGAATCGGATGTTGGCACTGGTGTACTCATAGTCGATGAGCTGATTGAAGTCCGCAGGATCACCTGCGAAGTTGTATAGCAGCAGAAACTGGGCCGCCATGGCTGAGGAATCGGGTACCGCATAGGGATCGGATTCGAGCACAAGGTCAGGCTCAGCGTCCGAGTAGGACATGTCATCGGGGTCGAGACCGGGGTCAGAGGCAGAGTCAGAGGCAGAGGCAGAGTCAGAGTCAGAGTCAGAAAGTACACCGTTCATCTGCTTGAGATAATCGACAATACTGCGGCTACCCGCGACACCTTCTATACGCTCACCACGAATCTGCAGCTGCTCCATGGCAAGAAGCAGTTCGGGCTCCAGAATCCCTTCGTTCAGACCTGTCTCGATGATCACGTCCAGCGTACCCGTTCCGCCGAGCCTCTCACTGATGACGTCGTTAGCGATCGCGATCTTCTCGCTGTGATGAAAAATGCCGATGCGATTATCGTCGACTTCAAGCGTCAGCGAGCTCAGTAGTCCGGCACCGATGATGACGGTAAAGAAGGCCACTACAACCTTCGGACGTTGAGTGGCACCGTTCCAGATTTGCTCTAACAGGCGCCTTAGCGCGCGACCGACAAAACTGTCTAGCGACCGCGTGCCGTCCTGAACACTCGAGAGTTTGCCTTGCTTTGTGCTGAAACTGGCAAATGAGCGATAGCTGAGACAGCAGGGCAGACAGAGTATCGTGTAGAGCCAGGCGACGAAAACACCCAGTGCGGTGAACAAGCCAAAGTAGCGAAACGGCGGCATCTCTGATGCGAAGTACAGGCCAAGAAAACCGGCAATAGTGGTCGCTGAAGTGATTGTTATTGGACGCCAAAGGCTCACCAGAGTATCGATGCTGGCCGCTGCCGGTGATCGGTCGCTTTCGGACCCACGTTTCAACGCAAAACGACTGCAGACGTGTATCGTATCGGCAACCGCTATGCCTATTAGAATAACCGGCATAGCGTTGGTCACAACGTAGAAAGGTATGCCAGCCAGCGCCATAGCTCCGAGCGCAACTACGCAGGAAGAAGCAATCATCACGATAGCAAGTAGCGGTGCGGCCCAATTACGAAATGCCAGCGCGATTACGAGCAGAATAATCACTGCAGCAATCGGATTCAGTATCCTCGCGTCTGCGTCGACGTAGGCACCGAGATAGCCGGTGACCGCTCCTTCGCCAGCCACATGCACATCCACCCCGGATGGCAGTGCCAGTCCATCGATAAGGTCGAGAACACGGTAGTAGGAATCTTCTGCATCCTGTTCATCGAGTAACTGGAGAACGAGGAGTGTCGCGGAGTCATCATCGGCTATGAGATCGTCGGTGAAGACAGGGAATGCACTAATACGCTCTTTGAGAGCCTGCATTGCATCGGCGCCACGGGGTATCGTCTCTAACAACGGAACAATATCAAGACCGCCTCCCCCCGACTCGATCGCCGAAACCGTCCCCAGGGAGAACACACCTTCTCCATCAATGTTGGGAAGCAGTGCCAGCTGATTACTCAGAGATTTCACGACGCTCAAGCTGTCACGGTCGAAGACTCCACCTTCGGAAGTTGAGACAACTGCTACAAGAATCGGATCAACCAGCCCAAAACGCTCTTTGACGACGTTTCGATACACAAGAGCTGGATTATCAGGCTCCATGAACGCATCGGAGCGGAGATCGCGATCCAGACCCGCCAGTGGCACTGCGAAGGCGATGGGAACGAGTAACAGCAGCGGTAGAAGCCATCCTCGCGACCGGACGACGTAAGTAAAGAAGTGATGCACCAGAGTCGTACTGTCGTTATCAGGCGACCGCATCGGTCACGCGATTGCAACTGTCGCCCTCGGCCTGCCGAGGCGACCCGATGAGGTAAGTCACGCCAACCGGAAGCGAACCGATGCGGCTAAGGCCAACCTGCCAGTCAAAATCGTTGCTGGGGAGCGAGGCAACCATAGATTCGAGCTCCTCCACCGTGTAGGTGCGCAGGCAGGATACGAATCCATCGAATGCAACCATTAACGGGATGATCGGCAGGAGGTAGGTAAATACCAGACGCGACAGCCGAAACGGACGAATAAAGGGAGTGACGAGCAGAACAATGACCGGTACGAACAACATGTAAAGCAAGAGCAGCAGATGACGCTGGGTAGACTCAAAAACGGCTATCGGGCTTCCCGACTCTACGGCATCAACTAAAACCGCACGTGCACCTTCGGGCCTGAAGTGATGAAAAGATGAGAACAAAGTTCGAAATCCAGGGAGCGAATCATCGACGCGGGTAGCATCCACAGATTCGACTCTTCCAGTAACGCGATCAGCGCTCGCTGTTGCCGCGCGCTCAAATGCGGCCTGATTAGGGTACAAATCGGTGAGCGTTACATTTAGGCCGCTCGGAAGACAGGTCTCGTAGAGCCGAGACCACGCCCCTCCTCCGCCGGAGCAAAGATCGACGACGCGGTTAGCGCGAGAACGACTTATGGAATCTGAAAGCAGCGGTGCGATTCCGTCATAAAGCGGAGTCTTGACCACGGCGAACTCGAGAAAGTCAGTGACGCCATCTCGTATAGTGGGCGGAATCCAGTCGAGATCCTCGAACTCAAAAAAATGTAGGCGGCGCAGCATTTGAATACCAGATACAATTTGGAAGTTAGGCTCCATGATCACCGCAGTGACGTTCCTTTGGCATGGATCGAAGAAAACACATCTATTCGCCAGCCATGCGGGGGCTGCTCTGGCCACACGCGACCGGCTGCACAGGGGTTTTAGTCGGCGTCAAATCGAGCAGAACTTTTGGCGCAAGCGATGCTCACTGGAGATAGCGTCTTACAAGTGGAGCCCTTGAGACCGATTCACCGTCGAAAATTCTTACATATCGTTGCTTCGGCGAAAGACTTTGAGGGCCCCGATTCCATTTTATTTATAAAATACAGTGACTTACAGATGTTGGCCTAGTTCGTGCTTACATACGACCGTAGCAATGAGTTTTAATTTTCATGCGTTAACCCGGTCAGACTACGAAAGGAAGACTGAAAATGAATAGCTTTAAGAAAGTCGCAACGTCGACTGCAGCAATTTTAGGCGTAAGTTTGGCGGCAGCATCAGCTCAAGCCGAACTTATCACCGATTGGGATTTTGATGTGACAGGAGAGTGGGTCATCGCAGGTCCAGATGCGCCGGTTTACTCTGCAGGTGGTGGAGCACCGTTCAACTCAGCAGACTTGCTGAGTTGGGGAGCCGACTTGATGGACCCTGCTCCTGTAAACAGCGGTGATCCGTCAACGTCTCGCAGTGGTCTGCAGATCACCGACACGATGGTGACCGGTTCGGTCGCTACAGGTGGCGGTCCAGTAGACACGATCGAAGTAACCCACTTCAACAACACGATTTTGGCGGCGTTCCAGTCGTTGGAGACAGCGACGTTCCTCACCACACTGACGCTCACGCCGACTATGCCAATGATGGGTCCCGATTTTGGGCCAGTTTCACTGAACGTTCCCATCCAGTTCGTTGAAACCATAAACCAGGAGCCCTGTGGTTTCGCCGTCGACTCCGTATGCGACGACATCTTCATTTTCGCTCCGGAGAGCCTTAATTTCAGCTTCGAGTTGGATGGTTTTATCTATACGACCATGATTGGCGCTCCTGGGCTGGGTCCGTTGGGTGATGCATGTGACGTGGCGGGCGCACCAGCTGACTGCATCGGTATTACCACTCCTGAAAATGCAGCAACGCCGGTTCAGTTCAACTTTCAGATCGATGGTCGACCTGCGTCAGTTCCAGCACCCGGGTCTCTAGCCCTGCTGTCCCTAGGAGTCTTTGGGTTGATCGCTCGACGACAGTCCAAGAAAGCCTAGCAGCGAGTAGCGTTACAAAGAAAAAACGAGCCCGCGCAATGCGGGCTTTTTTTTGCCTCCGCTTTATGCATAGTGAACGACGCTTTTTTCTCTTCTAACAAGACGCCTTATACTCCGGGACCCGAGAATCGCGGCAAACCGCGCCGGAGCCCATTGTGTCGCTTCACAACCTTCAGACTAACTCTGACATCCGTCAGGCGCTGGCGAAGCTACTTCCCGCAGATGCTTATTTATCGCCGGAAGAGGCAAGAGCTCGCTACGGCGCGTCCACAATTAGAGTAAGCCGATCACTTGCTGGCGCCGTCCGCGTATCGAATCAAACGGAGGTCGTGCAGGTGCTACAACTCATGCGTCAGCATAGGGTTCCGATCTTTCCAATCAGCACCGGAAACAACTGGGGCTACGGCTCAGCTAATCCGGTGGTCGACGATTGCATGATCCTGGATCTTTCAGCAATGGATAAGATTCGGTCCGTGGATCCTCTCTCCGGTGTTGCTGTAATAGAACCCGGTGTCACACAGGGTTCCCTCACCAACTATCTAACGTCGCACAACTTGCCTTTTTTATGCCCAGTAACAGGCGCTGGCCCGACGTGCAGTCTGATAGGCAATGCGTTGGAGAGGGGCTACGGGATTACTCCCCATGCCGATCATTTCTTGGCGGTAACTTCGCTGGAAGCCGTCCTCCCTGATGGCACCATCTATCAGTCACCGCTCGCGGCCAGTGGCTGCGAAGAAGTCGGCAGACTCTTTAAATGGGGAATCGGCCCTTATCTTGATGGGCTTTTCACCCAAAGCGGCCTTGGAATTGTGACTCAGATGACCATTCGCCTGGCACCGCGACCCAAGGTGGTCAACGGATTTTTCTTTGCGGTCGGAAAAGATGAACAACTCGAAGAAGTCGTATCCTCTGTCTCTGAAGTTCTTTCTGAAGTTGGCGGCGCTTTGGGGTCTATCAATGTCATGAATCAACGCAGGGTAGTATCGATGATGGAGCCTTACCCGAGCGATAAGGTGGCCGCTAACAGTGTGATTGATGAGGACACGCTTCACGAGCTTGCGAAACGTAATCAAGTAGGAAGTTGGATGGGCGCTGGAGCGATCTACGGAAATCGTCCACTTGCGAGCGCGGCACGCAAAACGGTTCGTCAGAAGCTATCGGGCAAGGTAGAGCGACTCATGTTTTTTTCACCTACCAGTGTGACGCGTTACCACTCACTCAGTAAGTTGATTCCCGGGCGCATCGGCCAATCTACGCAGAGTCTCCTGGCAACTTTGAGCAAAACTCTGGATATTCTTACCGGCGCACCCAGTGACGTCGCATTGCCACTGGCATACTGGAAGTCGGGCAAAATGCCAACGAATGGGGAACCATTGAATCCAGCGAGAAATGGGTGCGGGCTAATTTGGTACGCCCCCCTCGTTCCCATGCGCGCCGAGTCGGTCCGGCAATTCACGACCATGGTTCACCGAGTGTGCATCAAGCACGCAGTAGAGCCCTTGATCACGCTAACGAGTCTCTCGGAAGTTTGCTTCGATAGCACAGTACCCATACTCTTCAACCCGCAAGAAGAAGGCGCGGCGGAGGCCGCGCATGCGTGCTTCTCGGAGTTGTTGACGGAGGGTCGTAAGCTCGGCTTCACACCTTATCGATCGCCAATAAGCGCAATGGACCGAGTAGTCGATCTCGATCAAAGATGCTGGCAACTTGCTCAGCAAATCAAAGATTCCATCGATCCCGACCGACTTCTCGCACCTGGGCGGTACTCCGCTGTGCGATGAGCTCCACGACGGCGATCAGCATATGTTCACGAGGTGGCTAGCCGCGCTCGCTTTCACTGTCGGCTTATCCAATGAGCCGCTGATCGCGGCCGACGAACTCTGGGTCGCTGCCCCGAAAGCTCTAGCAGAACAATCCGCATCGTCGGTTACTGGCACTAAGAGAAATCTAGCGCCATCCTGCTCCAAGGCTGAGCCGTGCAGCCTGCATATTGCAGTCAGACTACTCGCCTCTGGCGACGTGCTTCATTTAAAGGCTGGCGTTTATCCACCGATATTACTAGAGGGGCTGGAGGGTGAGGCCGGCTCGCCTATTGTAATCACCGGTGAGACTAGTGTGCGTAACACTGACCAGCAGCAACCGATCAGCATCTTCCGTGGAGATTTGCAGTCCCGAGACCTAATCGAAATCCGCTCTAGCCGTCATGTTCACCTGAAAAATATAACCGCAAAGGAGGCGGTACGCGCTGGAGTTCGAGTTAACAACAGCCGCAGCGTGCAGATAGATAGCATCAGAGTGGAGGATGCAGGCAAATGGGGCATCTATGTGGACTACTCGAACGATGTATCGATCATGCGCTGCCGAATCACCGGGCAAGGATCCCAACATGGCATTTATTTCGCGAACAGCGGTGATGGAGCCCGTGTAGGTAGCAGCCTGATAACAGAATTCCTGGGCAGCGGCATACACGTCAATGGTGATATCAGCATGGGTGGCACGAAAGAAGTCACCGGAGACGGAGTGATTGAAAATCTCCAGTTCTCCTACAACTGGATCCACGATGTCGGTAAGAGCGGTGGCGCAGCAATCAACCTGGATGGAGCAAGGAGCGCCACGATTGAACACAATCTGATGACCAGTCTAAATGCAGCAGCAGTTACGCTTTTTCGTGGTGACGGAGCGATCGGTTCCGATCGGGTCTCGATTGTAGGCAACACCATCGTTGGGGCCAATCAGTCTCGGGACCTCATTATTTTCAACCGAAGCGGTACTCAAAACGACTTATCTAGCAACGCGTTTGTAGTAGCCGACAAAGAATCAGCTGTCCTGAGGTCAGACGCAGGCATCCTCAAGCGAAGCTTTTTTGGTAATACGCTTGTGGAAGGACTTCCATTCCTATCCTCGCAAAACACATATTGGTCTGCCGGGCATCCGGTGGAAGTAGGTGAGCATCAGCTAAGAACCAAAACTGTTGAGAGACTTGATCGCCTTGGGCTTGCAAGAAACGACAAGCTTGCAAATCTCGTTGCGTGGGACCGTCTGACACCCTACGTCGAAGCGGAAAGTGGTACTCAGGTGGGGGAACTTCAGCAAAAGATCGCGATCGACGACCCGCACACGCGAGAGACCTTTCGAATGCTAAAGCGATTTAATCCGTTTGTATCCGACACTATTGGGCCGTGGCGAACCGCGCGGTAGTATTCGGCACCCGATTGTCTTTCACTCCAAGTCACAAGCAGAACCGAAAAATAATCAACAATGTCGCGCCATCGTGTACTGGTGATCTCAAATCTGTTTCCACTTCCGTGGCAGCCGAATCGGGGTATGTTCAATCGCCAACACTACAATGCTCTCGCCGAGTTTATGGACGTTGCAGTCCTCTGCCCCGTAGCCTGGACCGAGAGGCCACGCAAAGGAGCGTTTAACTTTCTCCCAGTTGATTATGGATTGCTCGAAGTACAACAGAAAACTTATTTTTTTCCGCCCCGCATCATGAGGGGTAGTTACGGCCACTTCCTGTGGCGATCAATAAAGGGGGCGGCACTGGACCTGGCGAAGAGTTTTAAACCGAGTTTGATCGCAGCCAGCTGGGCCTATCCGGATGGTTATGCAGCAATGAAACTCGCCGAGGCGCTAAATCTACCTTTTGTTGTCCAGACTCTCGGCTCAGACATCAACTTGCTGGGGGAGTTTCCTGAGCGAGCGACACCGACGTGGAACACGCTTAGGCAGGCGAGCGCAGTAACTCCAGTCAGTCGTGCGCTGCGTGACAAGATCATTGCTAACGGTGTGTCACCGGAGAGAGTAACGGTGGTGTATCGCGGCGTCGACAGTTCCAGGTTTTTCCCTAAGCCACAAAAAGCTGCCCAGAACGACCTAGGCCTAGAGGGGACCCACCCGCATCTGCTTTTTATCGGCAATCTGGTGCCCGTAAAGTCTGTCGATACACTCGTTACTGCGAGTGCAGGCTTACTTAGGAAGGAAGGATTCGAACATACACTACACATCGTCGGTGACGGACCGCTTCGAGGTGACCTTCAGCAACTGGTTGGAGGACTTGGCATGGAAGACCGGGTCATCTTCCATGGGGCACTACCACATACACAATTATGCAACTGGTTTGCTGCCAGCGATCTCGTTGTACTTCCCAGTCAAAATGAAGGCGTACCAAACGTTCTCCTCGAAGCCATGGCCTGCAGCCGGCCCTATGTGGCTTCTCGTGTCGGAGGTATTCCCGAGATATCGAACCATGACGGCTGTACTCTTTTCAGCGCCGGAGATGCCGAGGATTTGACCAGGGCGATCAGGTCACAACTTGCGAAGAACAATCATCCCAGTGCCGAAGATCTACTCTGCAGCAGCTGGCAGGATGCAGGAAGAAAACTCGCGAATGCTTTTACCGAAGCTTTGTCTAGGACTGAATCTTGAAAAGAAGAAACGGACTTTGGACCCTGGTAAGCGGCGACATTCGCGCTAAGGCTGCGTGGCTTTACGACCGCGACGATCGGAACGCCTGCCTGCGAGCCTTATTCGCTGACGGAACAGCCGCAATGCTCCTTTATCGATGCATGCAGTGGGCCGGTACTAAGAAACTTGCCCCACTGGAAATGCTGTTCAACAAACTGTGCGTTCTTGGCGGTGGGTGCGTCATTGGAAGAGGGGCCGAGTTTGGCGAACGATTCGTGCTCATCCATTCAAATGGTGTAGTCATCAATGGGGCCGTTCGAGGGGGAGATGATGTACGACTCGAACACCAGGTAACCATAGGTGCGGAGGGCGGGGAGTCGCCGCAGTTGGGGAACAATGTGTTTGTCGGTGCAGGCGCCAAGATACTGGGCTCAGTGCACATCGGTGATGACGCGAAAATCGGCGCTAATGCCGTTGTGACAAAGTCTGTCTCCTGTGGGGCCACAGCGGTCGGAGTACCTGCGCGGGAACTCCCGAGATCTAGTGGAACCGCAGATAGCGATAGCAAAGCGCGCGGCGGCAAATACATTGGCCAACACGGTGACAAAGACAGCAATCAGAACCCATGAGTAGGATTGAGACTGTACGCATGCCGTCAGCTACAAATCGCCTGAGAGCAAGGGGCCACAGTGATTAGCTTTTACTTCCTGGGGCTGACGCTAATCTTATACAGCTACGCCATTTACCCACTGCTGCTGCGAGTACTGGTAGTCCGATTCGGCGGCTATGAAAATCCGATCCGAACACTGAAGGGCGACGAGCTTCCTCATATCAGTATTCTGGTTGCGGCCCACAATGAGGAATCTGTAATCGAGCAGCGTGTGGGCAACCTGCTTAAGCTTGACTACCCGGATGATCGCGTTGAGATCCTGATCGCGTGCGACGGCTGTAGCGACGACACAGAGGCCATCTTGCGGGCGTTTGACGAGCCCAGGGTAAAGCTCCTCACCCATACCCCCAATATTGGAAAAGCGGCCACGTTAAACCGCTATGTTTCGCAAGCCACTGGAGATGTCGTTGTTTTTTCCGACGCCAATACAAGCTTCGAGCCGGACGCGGCCCGTCGGCTTGTGAATTGGCTGGCGGACCCGCGAATCGCAGCGGTCTCGGGAAGCCTTGGGATTCGCGATGCAAGCACCGGAAACAACGTCGATAGCGCCTACTGGCGCTATGAGAATCTGATCAAGCGCCTTGAAGGCCGACTGGGTGCAAAACTAGGGGCGAATGGCGCGATCTATGCGATTCGTCGCGAGGAATATGTACCTATCCCGGACAACGCAATAGTGGATGATTTCCTGATCCCCTTGATGATCAAAATGAAGACTCAAGGCTTGATCGTTTATGATTCGACCGCGAAAGCAAGTGAAGTCGCCCCCGAGCAGATCGACCAGGAATTTCAGCGCCGAGTTCGTATTGGCGTGGGGGCTTATCAAAGCCTCGGCATTCTTTCGAGCCTTTTGCATCCGAAGTATGGCTGGACGTCGTTTTGCTTTTTCTCCCACAAGGTACTGCGGTGGGCGACTCCCCTGCTTTTATGCATGATGTTCTTTATCAGTATTTTTGGATTGAACGAGCATCCCGTGTTTCGCTATGTTCTCGCCGCCGAGGCAGCGCTCATCGTACTTGCCGCTGCCGGTCTGAAAGTGACCAATCGAGGGGCGGTCGGCAAGCTCCTTAAGTTGAACAGTATGTTCTTCGCTATGAACCTCGCGCTGCTCTTTGGCTGGTTTAAGTATGTAACCACCGAGCAAACGGGCACCTGGAAGCGAACCGAGCGCTAATCATGGGTGTCAATGCTCCCCCATCGAGAGTTGACGCAGGCACGTCCGACCATGGTGATCCAAGCACAGCCACTCGTTCTGTCAGGCTTTCGATCTTTTCAAAGCCCGATGCTAAAGCAAGCAGTAACCTAAAGCAGAAGCATCGATGAAAACCGTGATTAATATCATGATCCTGGGATACCTCGTGCTATGTATCACCTGCGTAGCAGCGCTCTATATCCCGTGGCCTGAAGCCCTCTCACTTGTCCCAACTATTCTGGAGTTCGTACCGGGAATTATTCTTATTGCTCCAGGTGTGGTGCTTTTGGTCCTGGCTAGAGGTGCGCCAACTCGCTGGATGACCGCCGTTGCCCTGGCTCTCGTCACACTGTTTTTTTTCGAGTTCCAAGTACCGATCCTGAAATCCGACGATGACCCGGGCATCAGAATCCGTATAGCGACTTACAACATCGGTAACGGGCCTGTAAATCCAAGGAAGCTGGTTTCCTGGTTTCGTGATACAAACCTAGATGCCCTTCTTCTTCAGGAGACACAGTCTCTGAAATTGACTCGAGACATCCCAGCGGGACTCAATTATGTCTGCGGCGGACGACTCTGCGTGCTTACACAACATAAGATAAAAAAACTGCAGAACCTCAATCGGCAGGCTTTCGAAGGCGGATGGGGAAGCTATGTTGCGCGCTTTGATCTCGAGATTGCTGGAATTGTGTTGGGTTTGTACAACGTACACCTGAATACCCCTCGACACGAACTCGAATTCATCCGTGGCCGCATCGAAGGTGTAAAAAAAGCCGCGAGACTCTACGCGCTCCGAAGACTGGAAAGCCAGCTCGCCTCTGCCATGGTGGAGCAGCATCCACAGCAGCGCTCTCACGTGATCATTGCGGGAGACTTCAATCTCGCACAACGCGGTGCGATCTATCGATCATATTGGTCCGAGTATGCGAACGCGTTCGACGAAGCTGGGCTCGGCCTCGGCGCGACAAAAGAGACTCGGCTTCTTGGAGCTCGTATTGATCACATCCTGGTCAATAACCAACTGCAGGTGAACGATGCGTCGGTAATGAAAAGCCTAGGCGGAGATCACAACCCCCTCGTCGCGGAGCTTACACTTCTTTAGAGACGTCGCTGATGCTTGAGTGCCCGGCACCGCGCACGCTAAGGATTACTTACGAAATACTTCCTCAAGTTTCTTAAGAGGAAGCGCCAGTTTCCACCACCAGGAGTAGTAGGCTCTTTCGAACAACGTCCGGTAGTGTGTCTCCGACTGTTGCACCTGAGCCAGATGCTCCTTCAGAACCTCCGATAGCGCCGAGTCAATAGCTCGGTACTCCTCGATACAGGCGTCGATCGAAGAGCTACCCTCTGTTTCTTCCAGAAGCAACGCTTGGTACGCCCGATCTGCAAGATGCTGTACTGACGACTCATTCCAAGTGGACTCCCGATTCCTATGCAAGCTTCGGTCTACAAACTTGAGATTTTCAAGCTGCGGCGATGAGCCTTGGCTGCGATGGATCTTTTCTGCGATAGCCTTTGGATCCGCAAGCACATCTTCGTAGCGCACAAGTATGCGATTGCACTGTCGAGTGTAGTGCCATGCCGATAGAGTGTAGTTCAGCCATAGGTAGGCGGCTTTGTCGCGGGAGAATCCGTCCCTCTTGCAGATGGAGGCGGCGACTTCGGCTGGACTTCTCAGGCAAAGCAGATACTGTACCTCGTCAGCAAGTTCGCTGATCGCTGCCCGCCATAACGGCAGAGTTAGGCACATCCTGGGATCCTTGATACCCCAGTGAGCTATCCCCGCGTACTCATCAGTCAGCAGGTCGACACAAGCAGTGTCACCAGGTGCGGAGCGTTCTAGGTCCTCTTCCCGAAGAATCGTCGGCTGGTCCCATGCGTGATTGGCCCGATCAAGAATTCGTTCGTTGAGCTTAACGACCGCAGCGTTTTCGTAGAAACCCTTGTCGTTGACGCCGCGCTGAGCCGTGAAGAGACGGCGTCCCATAGTCACACCGGTTTCAGATAGCAAACCGGCGATGGCTGAGGTACCGCTGCGGTGCATCCCGAGGACAATCGTCGCTCGGGTTTCACTCACCCGCAGCGGACCTCGACGCCAGAGAACGTTTCTGACGTTGAATCGAATCAAGGATTGACCCCGGCAGCACTCTCAGAAGAGTTCCCTTGCCCAGGTGAGAGAGCAACACGGGATTTTGCTGCCATGCCTTGAAGTGGCAATCCGCAGCAGCGGAGAAGTCGCCGTTATGCAGCAGGTTCTGCGCGTAGTGTTCGTAAACACGCCGTCGTGCGTGCCTCAGCAGCGAGGACTTGATAGCAGGCTTTTGTCGAGACTCAGCGAGTTTAGACAGACAGAAAATAGCGGCTTCTAGCATCGCTGATTCGTTTAGGGAGTAGTTCTCCCCATGGATGATATGCGTAGCTAGAGCCTTTGGCACACTGTTTGATTTTGAATGCTGAAGTATCCTGACCCACAAATGCCAGTCATCCACTCCTGCCATAGTGCGCTCGGGCGAGAAGCCCCCGACCTCGTCAAAAAGCTTTCTTCGTACAACGGCCGTGCAGCACGAGATGCGGTTTTGTTCGAGTAGATCTTCAAGAGTAGGTCGCGCTTTTCTTGGCAGGCCGACTACCTCTCGTTCGGGGTACACAGTCTTAACCCCGCTAAACACAAGGCCGACCTTGCGGTCATTGAATAATGGAACCTGCAGCTCGAGCTTATCTGGCTCCCACAGATCGTCCTGATCGCAAAAGGCAATCAGGCCTCCGTTGGCATGTTTGACTCCAAAGTTTCGCGCGTCACCGACGCCTCCATTGCGCTTGCGCACGGCTATAACGGCATCGTTCTCCCGAGCCAGGTCCTGAACGACCGCAAAGGAATCATCGGGGGAGCCGTCGTCTACGAGTATCACCTCGTGTCGCTCGTAAGTCTGTGCCAACAGGCTATCCACCGTGGCCGAAATAGTCTGAATCCCTTTGTATACGGGGACTATCGTGCTCACCAGAGGATCAGTAGGCGCTGGTTTTCCAATCATTACAGGATGGTCGTTAACTCGAGCCGCCAGATGCTAATGGCATAGGCGGCAGATTGGGAGGATGTGCGGGCTCTCGTGCAAAGCTCATCACACAAAAACATCTGCTTCAGCGGTGTAGCTCACCGTACTCCTGATGCATCCAACCTCCGAGGCCCGCAATAGTTCCCAAAGCAGACGACCACCTGAACAAACCCTTAACGAGATACGTTTTATTTGCGCTCAACGTTCCTCGTACCAGTAATGCAGAACCGAGAGCAAAGCGCACCAGAGAAAGCACCAAACTCTTGGGAAAAACGAGAAATGCACCGTCTTCAATGAGATGACTGCGTGTATGACCGGCACCAGAACGGTAACCTCGGCGCATAAACCAGCGTACCGTGGCTCGCGACGCCGGAAACTCTTCCAATACCGGCGCATCAGCGAAAACCGCCTGAAACCCTGCCTTACCGCAGCGAATAGCGAAATGATAATCACTAGCGCCTGTGAGTGCGAATCGTTGGTCGAAAGCCGGCGTAACCGTCTCCAGCACCTTACGCGTGAGAAGTAAGTTACCAGTATAGAAGACATCCTTCGGCGTCCCTTCCGGGCAGTTGGACGGTGAATAGAGGATTTCGGTCGCCCAAGTGGGGATGTTTGAAGACGAGCTCGACAGTACATCAGCGACTACGATATCGGCGCTATATCGATCCGAGCAAGCCACCATGTTTTCGAGCCAGTCAGCGCTCTGCGGAAGCTCATCGTCGTCAATAAACACAAGCCGCTGGGCACTGCTACCTAGAAAAATAGATACACAACGATTTCGCGCCGCGACAATACCAGGCTCGGGCTCGATTTCGTAATGGAGAGCGACTGGTCCCTTGGCCAGGTAATCCTTGCAAACGTCGTGCGCAGACCCAGCTTTATCGTTATCGACTACCGTGATGGAATAACCGAAACTTGAGGTCGCGAGCGCTCCGAGAGCGTTTAAGAGCAGACCCAGCTGATCCGGTCGCTTCATCGTGATCACGCATACCATGACTTCCGTCACGCGCTGTACCTCGATCTCAATTCACACTACCCAAAAACCCATACGGACTCACCCGTCGACCAGCACGCAAAACAATCGTCATCCGTTAGCAACCAACAGCCTTCAAGAGCCTAACGAGATAGTAAGATCGCGGTGGCGCCTGAGGTTAATCAGGTAGACTACGCTAGCGGAGTAAGATTAGCACTCAACCCTCCGAGGGGTCCCTTGGGCTCTGGTGCTGGGATCCAGTTTAAGAGCAAAAACTTCATGTCAAATTCAAATGCCGAACTTTGGTAGCGAGAGAATTGCACGGTTTCTGCCGCCGTCGCTCATTGTCACGACCGGAAGGAACAATAAACGTAGGCTGTATCTAACTTTTGATGACGGGCCCCATCCGGATGTATCACTACAGGTCGGTGAGCTTCTTAAACGGCACGGTATAGCGGGAAGTTTTTTCTGTATCGGCCCAAACCTGGAGCGAAATCCCGAGATCGCCCGACGACTCATTGAGGACGGCCATGTGCTGTGCAACCACTCTTACTCCCACAAGAACTACCGTCGAATGACATTCGCGGATCAGCTGGCCGACCTAGAGGCCTGCGCAGAAGCTCTAACGAATGCGGGAAGTACTTCAGAGCGAGTTTTTCGCGCACCCCAAGGACAGCTGTCTCTTCAGTCCATCCTAAGACTGAGAAAGAAGGCTTGGCGGATCGTACACTGGTCATACGATTCTTTGGACTACCAAAAGCCAACAGCCAATGAGCTAGTCAGGCGATTTAAAGATGGCCCGGTAAGTTCCGGAGACATCCTGCTCTTTCACGACGATGACACGGTTTGCGTGCAAGCTCTTGAGCAGCTCATACCAATGTGGCTTGAACAGGATTTCAGCTTCGGGACTGTGAGCGAGCTGACAGCTGCGCCCGCTGTTTGATCCCAGTCCCAGCAGACAGCAACAGCATGCAACCAGACCTACCCTGCAAGCCCGAGTCTTCTAGCTAGCCAAGTTGCGCCAAAGCGGCAGTATGCTAATCACTAACGTCCACGCGAGCAGGAATGGCGATCTATCACGCGTAAGTGCGACTGTAGACGGCGAATTTCTGTGGTTCGAATCGACTGATGTGGAACTCACAGCTACGCCTGAGGCGTTCACAAGCGCCTTTCTGATTCCGGCAATGAGTGCTGGTGAGGACTTACGGATAGATGTACCGCTATGTCCACTCTGGCAGACGAACTCTGCCCGGGCCCAGGAAGTCATTCATGGCTGGTGGCAGTTCAAGAAGATCAATGTGCAGGGATCTAAGAGCCAACAGCACCCAGACGATACGACTCAGAACGATATGCCCTTGCTACGGCAAACGCATACCAAAACTGGTGTGAGAGCGCAGTGCTTTACCGGTGGAGTAGATTCATTCTTCACGCTGCTTCACGGTCAGGAGAAACCCGACTTTCTTGTTTACGTGTACGGGTTTGATATTCCACTTGGAGACGATGATCGCCTGGCTGCGTACTCACCTGCGCTGACCCAAATTGCGGAAGCGCACGCTGCACGCTCGATAACAATATCCACAAACCTGCGCTCCATCAAGAAATTCGACCAGATCAGCTGGGGCATCAGTCACGGAGGAGCGCTCGCCGGGATAGGACACCTTCTGAGACCGCATGTGAGCGTACTTACCATACCGCCGAGTTATCCGTATCACGACAGCCGTCCCTGGGGTAGCCACTGGGAGCTGGATCGCTTCTGGTCGACTGGCAGTGTTGCTATAGAACATGGAGATGCCTCTCTACGCCGACACCAGAAGTTGCCAGTACTCGCAAAAAACAGCCTCGCCATGAAGCATCTTCGTGTGTGCTGGGAGAATAGAGCGAGCAGCGGGAACTGCTCAGAATGTGAAAAATGCGTGCGTACAATGATCGGTTTAAATCTTATAAATGCGCTCGATGATTGCCAGGCGTTTGTTGGTGGTGCCGACACCTTGGTTGAAAAGGTCGATGCTTTGGATCCGCTGAAAACACCGCTGATCAGCGTGTACGAAGAAATCCTCAGGGACTTAAAAGAGAAAAAACAGGGAGAAGTCGCTGGCGCTGTTGCACGACTACTAGATCGAAGTGGACCTGTAACTGCATCGCGATCCTCACGCTTTATCAGCAGACTTCGCCGCCTGACGAAGTCAATTCAGTGAGGTAAGCGTTCATTTGGCTCAGGCTTGCGATCGGTAGCGACCGCCTCAAGAAAGTGCGCTAACTGTCCAACCTTTGCTGTCTGAGTAAAGTGCTCGGAGACGCGACGAGCTCCAGCAAGTCCCATTTCGTTTCGGAGTTCCGCATCGTTGCACAACCTCATGATCGCCTCCGCTAGTGCTTCGGGAGACGCAATATCCACTAACAGGCCAGTCTCTTGATCTACGACGATCTCGGGTATTCCGCCAATGCGGGTAGCTACGACGGGCTTACCGTGAATTCCAGCCTCAATAAATACGAGACCGAATGCTTCCTCACGCGACGGCTGAAGAAAAATATCACAGGCGTCAAACCGCGCAGCAACATCGCTCACCTGACCCAATAGAGTGACTGCGTGGGAAAGACTATGAGTCGCGATGAGCTTCTGCAGTCGCTTAAAGTCGCCCTCAGAGCCATCGCCAGCGATGTACAGATAAGCGTCAGGATATACGCGAACGACATGGCTGAACGCCTCGATACTGTCGTCATGACCTTTGATCGGCCCTAGATGACCGACGCTGAGAATAGAGGGCGAACCTTTCACTTTCAGCTGGGTTCTCGCCTCGTCTTGATTGATGGCAACGACAGAGTCGACGTCAACACCCCAGTGCACTACTGAGATAGGCCGGTCACCCACACCAAGGCCATGAAGCATCTGATCTCTGCGCTCGTGCGACACGGCGATGAAGGCATCCACAAACTTGTAAAAAATCCGGTTCTTAAGCCGGGGTTCGTAAAAACCTAATTCCGAGCGGTGCACCGTCGCGATACAACGCTTTCTCGAGGTCTTTCCAGCAAGGCCCAAATAGAGTGCGGAACCTTCGCAATGAGCATGCAGTAAATCGGCGCCAAAGGTGCGCACTTCGCTATGGAGCTTTCTAAGGAGACTGAAATCCACGCCCCGCGACGTTTTCTCGTGGTGGCACCAGGAAATGTCAGGCTCGACCTGCTCAAGCACCCAATCGGGGGGCCGGTGGAAACAAACGATTCGGACCTCGTGACCCAGCCTGGTAAGACCTCGCACCTCTTCCAGAATGCGTTTTGTGCGTCCGCCCTTTTCGAGACTGTTAACTGCAGTGAGGATTTTTACGATCGTTCTCCGTCGACCAGGGCCAAGGCTGGTCCGAGCCCGTGGGCCATCTGTGCCTTTTGTTTGTCCGATCAGACGATTGCATGGTCCAGTTGCTTTGGCGTTGCCTCTGGCAGTGATTGATATAGGGACGCCGCTTTCGCTTCCGCATTGGGAACTGGATCCCACACGGGTGATACGCGACGCTTAATGGCGCCGAACACGCGGTCGACCTTATTGGCCAAAGAGACCGGAATATGAAACCACCGAAGTAAGAGGAAAATACGCCGACGAATGGCCCACATGTAGATGGCTTCCTCCGAGTAAAAACGGTAGCCCCAGCGTTTCTCGAACAACCGACTGGATTTTTCTGTGATCGTGCCATTCCATCGCAGATTGAAGTAGCGAAGATCCGACAGTTTTGCCCGAGAGCCGAGATTATCGAACAGAACTTTGCTGCGCGGTTCAACGACCAATCGCTCCCCGCGAATACGTAGCTGCATTCCAATATCAAGATGCTCACGAATCGTCATGGTGGGCAGCTCGAGCTCCTTCAGCGAAGCCGTCTTGAACATGACACAGTGCAACTCGAAGGCTTCTGTATCGGTCGGGTCCGTCGGAAGCTCGCTTGGATCGCTCCTTCGATAAGACTTGTACTCAACTAGATACGGCTTTTTCTCGACGTCCAAAACTCGTAGTTCAGTAGTGAAAAAGTGAGTGCGTGTCTCGGCGCCTTCATCTACGCCAGAGGCCTCAAGGATCACCGGGCTGATCACTGCCGCATTCGTCGCGTCCGCCGTTTCCAACAGTGGTGGCAGCCAGCCCTCCTGTACCCGCGCGTCGTTATCCATGAACACGACATACTCGGTGTCGATCTCAGCGCTGACTTTCCGCATAGCCTCCATGGGAATAACCCGGCCATAGTCGATGACTCGATAGTTAGTCTTGCCTTCGAGCTGCTTCAGACCCGCGTCGAGGTCTTCCCGGGGGTACGCAAGGTCGAGAATCACGAGATCAAAGAGTGAATCGTCAGTGAGCGCGTATAGATCAGCAACGCAGGCCTCAAGCTTCGAATACCGATCTCGAGGCGTGATTACAACTGTCACCTGCTTGGTCATTGGTACTGTCTCCGTTTTACCTAACTGAAAGTTCTGAGCTTTGTGTCTCTCGTAACTAAGCTCGCGTAAGAAGCGAGTTGTACTCGTTCACATAGGCTCTGGCGGTCTGGTCCATACTGAACACCTGAGTAACACGCTCCCTTCCCTTTTCGCCCATGTCGCGACGCCGTTGCGCATGCCCCTCCACAACGGTGAGCGTCTTGAGTGCATCAGCTAACTCCACATGGTCCTCGCCCACGAGCAAGCCCGTGGAGTTGTCCACGACAACTTCGGGATTGCCTCCGACACGCGTTGCCACAACGGGCAGAGCGCAGCTCATGGCTTCGAGTAGTGTCAAAGAGATACCTTCAGAAATCGACGATAGAACGAATGCGTCGAACTCCCTATAGAGTAGCTCTACCTCGGAATGTGCGCCAAGAAAAAAAACCGAGTCCTGGAGCTTTAATTCAGCGACGAGATCGTGCAGCGCTTTACACTGAGGTCCATCTCCCACTACGCAGAGCGCGAGGGGAATTTTCTGCCGCTTGAACTCCAGTACGCTTCTAAAGAGAAGCGGATGATTCTTCACTCTTGAGAGGCGCGCTACGATGCCTACAAGCGGCGTATTCGGTTCAAGACCCAAATCAGCTTTGAGCGCCCCAGTGCTTGGTCTGGGTACGTATTTTTCCGTGTCGATACCGTTCAGTATGGTGGCCAGTTTTCGTTCAGGAACGCGCTCGATCTCACGAGCCACTCGCGAGCTGTCCTCCGAAACCGCAATCACCCGATTAGTAAACAGTGTCGCGACTCGATTGAGCCAGACTTTCTTTTTGCGCTTGGGATAATTGCGGCCATGTTTGGTGTGCACCACAACGCGGCCCGTTAACCGTCCTGCCAGAGCTCCATAGAGGTGGGGCCCCTGGTTGTGCGTATGTACAACATCAATCCTCTGTTCTCGAATGATGGACGCCAGGCGGCGGACGAAACTCAGGGAGAGCTTGTCCGGGCCATTCAGAAACATCACCTCTGCATTGGGCACTTCCTTGAACGTCTGCCGCGGTCCGCGTAGACAGACGATGAGACTCTTAACCGAATCCGAATAATGCGAGCTCAGATCGGCCACGAAGGTCTCCAGGCCACCGATATTCAGGCCCAGTACCACGTGCATCACCCGAATCACGCCGTGTTTCCCTTCATTGAGGCACGTCCGATACGGTAACCCGGTGCTTTCCCGATCGCGTCAGAGGAAGCTCATCCAAAACAGTTATGGTCACAGGAACATCGCTTTTCGCAAGGCGAAAGATGCCCTCACGTATTGACGCCTCCGCAGTATCGTCAAGCCCGTTGTCCTGGGTTACAACGAACAGGTTCAGCGAGTAGTCCGCCTTCTGATGAAGTCGGAATCGCTGTACCTGAGGAAAATCCTTCATCAAATGCGGAAAAAGCTCGCCCGGTATGACCCGGCCGTCGGGCATTCGTATGACATCGAGCGAGCGGCCGACAATCTCCTCTAGGAGCTGAGACTGGCGTCCGCAGGAGCACATCCGACTGCTCATCTTGGCGAGATCGCCCACTTCATAGCGTATGAAGGGCATCGTGTAGTTGTGCAGATCCGTCACCAGGATACGACCGGTCTCGCCATCACCGACAGCTTGATTGTCGTCATCAACTACTTCGACGATCACATTCTCCATACTTACATGGAGGCCCTCGTGCTTCTCACATTCGGCTGCCATCAACATGAATTCGCGGGATCCGTAAGTATCAAAGACGTCGGATGCGAGCATTTGGCGTATCTTCTCTCGTTGAGTCGGATGCACCTTCTCCGCACCGCAGATAACCGCATCAACCTCGAGAGGAGCCAGTTCTTGTTGCTCAATAAATCGAGCCAACTCATACGCCGCATTTGTGTAGGCAACAATGACTTGCGGCTTCCAGGTACGCAGCTCCTCATAGCAGCGACGCATCTGTGTTGGACCAAAGTCGAAGCAATTGTAAAAGCGCTTCCGATCAAGCATCTGATGCAGCTTTTCCTTCAGCTGGGCGGAGGCGCCCTGGGGTTGGGACGGAATTCCCCAAAGGTAAGCCTGACGCGTTCCAGGAAGCGCACCCGCCCAGGAGTAACCTCGAAGGGACATAGCCGTGCGCCACTCGTGGCTGGTTAGGTCGTGTGCAAACTTAAGCGGCTCACCCGTTGACCCGCCGGTCGCCTTCCACCATGCGCTCGATTCTTTTCCCTGCGCGAGCAATCGTTGCGATTCCTTGCGGATTGCAGTTTTTGTAAGGATCGGCAGCTTATTCAGCTCAGCGAGGGAGCTCACGCGATGCGGGTATGACCCGCTTTCTTTATAGAATGGAACACGCTTCTTAGCGTGAGCTAGAAGCTCGTTAACAGAAGTGAGCTGCAAGTGCTCTAGCTCGCCGCGCGGCAACCACTGCGTGTCGAGCGCCTTCCGATAAAGATTGTGGGTCTGGCGCCGCTTAACGAAACCCTCGAAAAAAGGAAAGTAAGCGTGCTCCCAGAGCTGCTGGATCAATGTCACGGGATATACAGTGGTTGAAGTTGAATGCAGGAATACTCGAGCCCGTCCGGGTTGTTGACATAGCGCTT
>JBCCNK010000001.1:0-76236 GCA_039025875.1 Pseudomonadota bacterium | reverse complement strand
CCTATCAGAAAGCGGGGTTTGTCCCAAACCTTCTTCAGATGAAGCTGAGTCGCTGACTCTCGAAGCGCAAGCTTTTGCTGGTTTTGGAACTGACAACGCTCGACTAGCCGACACCATCGATATCCGTAATCGGTTGTAGACCTTGATTAAGTGTTTGAGAGAGATGGCGGAGCGGACGTCATCCAAGAAGCTTGCCTTTATAGGGCCTTCAGAAAGACTCACCATATTTACCCCCCATTTACCCCTCACTCTCGATGCAACTGCATTAGAGCTAGCTCCCGAAAGTGCCTGTCGTCCACGGTGTAAGACTGCGAGTGGACGAGCACATGCTAGCAAGAAACCTCCACACCCCCTGCCCGTATTTGCAGGGGACCAGCACTACACATGCATGCAAAATCATCAGACCTACTCACTTCGTTAAGTCGATCAGAGGCCATCTTGAAATCATCCGCACGCGATCAAAACGTGAACCTCGTTCGAGCGACTCAGGTCGCTCATGAATTCGGAATATCACGCGTCACGCTGTGGCGTTGGGAACGCGACGGGCTGTTGCCCAGAGCACATCGCATCAATAATCAAAAGTACTTCCCAAGAACCGCGCTCGATGCACTGAAAGTGGCCGCCGCGAAGCCTGGAGGCGCCAAGGCCAACTAATATTCGCAATGCTGCAATCGATTCGTGCCGGTACGCCAACCCAGAAAGGACAGACGAAACCATGCCGGATCTGCATCCCGCACGAGCCGCTTATTCGCGTGGCATGGAGCCACCGTGTGCACACAGCTAGTCGGCTCCTAGGGCGCCGCAACCTGGTCCAAAAATCTGACTTCTTCCGCCCGTTTGTGGCGTGACCTGAATCTGCGTGCTAATTCTTTCCTTCAATGCTGCCACGTGCGAGATCACGCCGATCAGCTTTCCTTCCTGTTGCAGGCCCGATAGCGTTTCCAGCGCGGTGTCGAGCGCCTCCTCGTCCAAGGTGCCGAAACCTTCATCCAGGAATAGCGAATCGACCCGAACGTTCTTGCTGGCCATCTGAGACAGACCCAACGCCAGGGATAGGCTGACGATGAAGCTTTCCCCGCCCGAGAGATTCTTTGTGGACCGAATCTCCCCAGCCTGATAGTTGTCGACCACGTTGAGCTCAAGGGGCTGAGCGTCGTCTCGGGCCAGCAAATAGCGGTCGGTCATTTTCTGCAATTGCCGGTTGGCGTGACCAATCATCATTTCGAAGGTCAGCCCCTGAGCAAAATTGCGGTACTTTTTGCCGTCTGCCGAGCCGATCAATTCGTGCAGGTCTTCCCACCTGCGGCACTCTTTTTTCTGAGCTTCGATAGCTGTCTGCTTTTCTTTTATCCGCTCTTTCGCAGCCGCATTTTCACTCAACTTGTGTTTCAGACCGGCAATGATGTCCCGTAGCTCTTTCAGGGCCTCCTCTTGTTCCTTGAATTGGGGCTCCAGCTCTTCCAGCAACTTGTCGGTGAGCTTGCGGGCTATTTCCGTGGCCAGGCGCGTTTCCCGATCCTTCTGTCTGGCCTTCAGATCCGTTTGACGCTCATCCAAATACTTGGCCGTGGCCGTCAGCTCCGCCCGAGCTTCAGTGGGCAGTATGGCCGCCAGGAACTGTTCTTCATTTGAAAAGCCAACAGGCGCGAGCGCTGCGGAGAATTCAGTTTCCAGCCTTCTCAGCTCAGGCTCTCGCTGCTCGATGCGTTTCTTCAGAGATTCGACATGGGACTTCGCGGTATTCCATTTTTGTTGGAGCTCATTGTGCCGGTCTCTGACCTGCTTTTCGGAACCTTCTGCATCCGAAATCGCCTTGTTGAAACGGCGCTCCTCATCGTCGGGACTCTTGTCGCTGTACAGTGCATTACGCTCATTACTTCCGGTGGCGAGTTCCTTTTTGAAGGTTTCAAGACGCTCCAGCTTTTCGGCCAGGGCGGTGCTTTGAGATTCGATAACCGCATCCAGCCGCTTCACCTCGCTGTCGATGTCGGCAATCTGTTTCTCGATGTCCGCCTTTTTCTTGACCTGGGCCTGCCACGCCTTCAGCCGCGCCGTGAGGGTTTCGATCAGTGATGAAATGTCAGTTTCGGAGATGTCCGCAATACCAAGCGGCTGGAGCTTGGTAGCAACAGCCTGCCTGCGTTCGGCAAAATCGGCACGGAGTTTCACCAGGCCGTCCTTCACCTCGGCGAGGGTTTTCTCGGCAGCCTTCTTGTCATTAACCGCTGCTGACTCCAGCTTTTCAACATCCGTAAGGTTTGTGCGGGCCAGTCGTTCAGCGTCTTCGAGTTTCTTGATGGCAGCTTCCTGATCCTCGGCTTTGCTGATCAGGCTGGCCAGGGAATCGATCTTCCGTTCGGTTTCATCGGGGACAGGGACGTTACCTTCCGCAAACGGGTGTTCGGTCGCGCCGCAGAGCGGACAGGGCTTGCCGTCTTCCAGTTTTGCCCTGTGATCTTCAAGCTCCGCAATTTTGGTTAGGAAGGTCATTTCACGCAGCAGTGTTTCTTTCTCGGTGCGGTATTCCCGCAACAAGCGGTCTCCCAGCAACTGGCTCAATGCATCTTTGCCCTGCTGAAGCTGTTTTAAGGCGTCGTCTAGTTCCTGCTTCCGAATGCCAGATTGCTTCTGACAGTCGTCGAGTGACTTTGTCGCCAGTTCCAGAGTCGTATTGGCCGCTTCCTGAGCAGCCTCTTTTTGAACGATTTCTTTTTGTTTGGAGAGCAGCCCGCCGATCTGTTCTTCAACGCCAGCCAGACCACTTATCAGCCATTCATCCTGTGCATGCTCCTTGAGATAGCCGTCCACAAGATCCAGCGTCTCATGAGCCTTGGATCGTTTGTCCTGCTCTTCGAGCCGCGCTTTTTTGTCTGCATCAATTTTTGCCGTAGCCTTCTTGTAGCCCTCATCCTCTTCCGATACGGCTTTCTTCTGATCGGCAAGTTTCTGATCAAGTGAGCGAACCTTCTGCAATGTAGGCGCTGCCGCTTTCAGCTCTTCTTTGGCACTAGCAGTTTGTTGCTCAGCTGATTTCAGTGCCTCGGCCTGTTCTATGGCAGAGGATTCCAGTCCAGGAATTGCGTCTTCCTCGGCTCTCAAGACTGCACTGTCATCCGCCTGCTGTTTGCGGGCGGCGGTGAGCGTTGCGTATGCGCCGTCCAGCGAGGCAGCATTCAAAGCCCGGGCCAGCTTTTCACGCTCCGGTTTGAACGCCTCGAATTCGCTCTGCAACGCGCTCGCTTCACCCGCCAGGTTGGCGATTTCCTTCTTTAGCCCATCAATAGTGTTGAGCCAAGCGATGGCCTTACCCGTTTCCGCGACTACGGCTGCGAGGCCTGTCTCTTCCTTCTGCTTTGCTTCAACAGCCTCTGCAAACTCGCGCTCCTGCTCCGGGTCGAGGATCTCGATGCCGGCCGTTTCGGCTTGAAGCAGATTAAGCTTTTCCTGCTCTTCCCGCCGGCGCTCATGCACACGAATGGATATCTGGCTGTAGATCTCCGTGCCCGTTATCTGCTCTAGGATTGGGGCGCGCTCATCTGGCGCAGCCTGTAGGAACGCGGCAAAACCGCCCTGCGCCAGCAACATGGACCGGGTAAAACGGTCAAAATCCATCCCGGTAGCCGACTCGATCTGCTCAGCCACTCCTTTGATCTTGGATTCGAAAATCTCGCCGGAATCGGCATTGGCAATCTCGTGCTTCGGCGCCTGGAGTTCGCCGTCCGGCTTTCTGTGTGCTCGGTGTTGGCTCCAGTGACAGCGGTAGCGCCCCGTCTGGGCCTCGAAGGTGACCTCGGCAAAACACTCGCCAGTCTGGCGGGACATGATTTCGTTTCCGCTCTTGGTGACCTTGTTCAGGCGAGGCGTCCGCCCGTAGAGAGCCAGGCAAATGGCATCCAGAATCGTAGATTTCCCGGCTCCGGTGGGACCGGTGATGGCGAAGATGCCGTCAGATACAAACGCAGGATGCGTAAGGTCGATTTGCCATTCACCAACAAGGGAATTCAGATTCTTGAAGCGTACCTCCAGTATTCTCATCGACTGCCTCGTTATTCCGCCTGCGCGTCGTCTTCATGGAGAGACGAGACCGTTTCCTGGTAGGCCTGTAACAGCTCTGGCCGCTGCTCCTCCGGCACGTCATGAACGGCAAGGCATCTTCCGAATACGTCGTTCACGTTCAGGTCGTCGAGAGTTTCCTCTTCATGGATCTGACTGATCACGCGGTCGACGATACGGTTGTTCTTTATCCGGAGGATTTCCATAGACGTGTCGGCAATCGCTGCCTCCATCCGTTCACGCAGGTCACCAATGACTTCAGAGCCGTCATAGATGACTTCAAGCCAGGCGGTCGACAGCTTTGCGTCCGCCGTTGCCGACAGTTCCAGGACGCGGTTTGAAATGCCCTCCCAGTCACCTTTCACACGCTCGAGCTTCTGAAACACGGGCACGTCGATCAGTTGCACGGACGCAGCCGTGCTTTGAAATTCAACCAGGCAAACACTCTTCTGCTGCTTAGCCTCTCCAAACCCCATGGGCAGTGGCGACCCGCTATAACGGATAGTCTCGATGCCACCCACTACCTGAGGTACGTGAAGGTGACCAAGCGCCAGATAGTCGAAGCAAGCTGGGAAAATACCCGCGGTTACATGGGCCAGGGTGCCGACATACAGATCACGCACGCCATCACCATCGACCGTTTGTCCCCCAGCGGTGAACAGGTGACCTGTGCCGACGATGGGGATATCGCCTCCGAACTCCTCGCGCTTCTGTTCGGCCACAGCTCCAACGGCGGCATAGTGAGTACGGATACCTTCAACCAGCTTCCGCTCCTTGTCCTCAATGCTCTCCCCAGCCTCCGCGACACGGATGTCCCTGTCGCGGAGGTACGGCACTGCACAGACAATCAATTCCGGGTCGCCTGGTCCATTGCGGAGTACAAGCACTTCGTCCTCCGGTGAAGCGGTGCTGCTGCCGATCACGTGGACATCCAGTGCTCTGAGCAGTTCCTTGGGGGCATTGAGAAAAGACGGAGAATCGTGATTGCCGGCGACGACGACAACATGCCGACAGGATGAGGCGGCTACCCGGCACAGGAACCGGTAATAGAGCTCCTGTGCGCGGTTGCTTGGAGCTGTAGTGTCAAAAACATCACCCGCCACCACAAGAGCATCAATTTCGTTCTGCTGAATCGTGTCAGCCAGCCAGGTCAGAAAGGCCTCGAACTCCTCGTAGCGTTTTCTGCCGTACAGCGTGCGCCCGAGATGCCAGTCAGATGTATGGAGAACTCTCATACGGTTACCCAGTCACCGCTGAGGTGGGACGTTTCGCGTATTCGTCACGCCAAGTTTTCAATGCAGCCATGTCTGCCAGCAGTTCGTCTGGTTTCGGCAACTCCACGGGTGATTCTGTCGGCTGCGAGTGTTCAAAACCCCAGTATTTAGTCATGAGCGAATCAAGAAGATCGCAATCCGTGCTCTTCAATTTGCCCAAATCCTTGAGCTTCAACGTATGCACCGGTCGTTGGAACCTTTGAACCACCCCGCACAACAGATCGTTTTCAATCGAGCGCTCCACCAACGTCCTGAAGTCGCTACACATCGACTTAAGCAAGATTTCGGCATGTTCAAACTCGCTGTTTTCACTCGCTTTCTTTGCATCCTGATACCGCTGGTTCATGAGTGTGTTTAGGGCGGTTTTGATGTCGCTCTGTGACAGTGGAATGGGCGCCGGTTCTCCGGTCCCCCAGTCCGCAGAGCGGATGCTTATCACATCGAGCTTGATGGCCTTCTTCTCGGCAAAATGTCTGATTGTCCCCAGCAAGGACAGGCGATGAGTGAAAACAATGACCTGTTTATCTTTAGACAACTCAATCAGTCTTTGAACCACAGCCTCTTCATAGCTTTGGTCCAGCGAGGATATGGGATCATCAAAGATAAACGGAGCCCGGTTGCTCTTGCCGGTGACGTCGGCCAAGAAAGCTGCGAGGGAAACTATCCTATTTTCTCCCTCGCTGAGCACATCGGCGAGCCCATTCTGAGAGGCCCCTCGAAGCTGGAGCCTATGAAGAACACGGCCCTTAGAGACTTTTGACTTCACGAGCTCGACGTTTACCTGCGACGCACCAAGGTCCTTAAGCTCCTTATTGAACCTTTGAACGAACGCATCCGTGATTAAGGCTTCTGCTAGCTCTCTGAGGTCGGTCGATTTCCGTAGAGCCCACCGGCTCAATGTGCCGCCTGCCTATGGCGGTGCTGCATAGCGAACTGTACCGGTGATAAATAACCGAGGCGCGCTTGTTTCCGGGTCCGGTTGTAGAAGATCTCAATGTACTCCTGGATAGCAGCTCGCGCCTCTGCTCTCGTGTAGAAGCGGTCATGGTGAACAAGCTCTGACTTTAGGATGCCCCAGGCGCTCTCCATCGGCGCGTTGTCCCAGCAGTTTCCCTTGCGGCTCATTGACGCCTGCATCTGGTGCTGCCGCATGAGCTTCTGGTAAGCGCCGGCACAGTACTGACTGCCACGATCAGAGGGATGAATGAGACCGGGGCCAGGTCGTCTGGCATCGATCGCACGGCGAAGTGCCGTCTCCGTCAGGTCAACGGTCATCCGCTCCGACATTGCGTAGCCGACAAGCTCACCGTTGAACAGGTCCTTGATACCAGCCACGTACAACCAGCCCTCGTCAGTGTCGATGTACGTGAGGTCCGCCACCCAGACCTTGTTGGGCGCATCGGTCGAGAACTGCCTGGCAAGCCTGTTCGGTGCCACAGGCAGCGTGTGCTTCGAGTCCGTCGTTACGCGGAAACGTCGCTTCTGCTTGCAGCGCAGGCCCTGCTCACGGCGCATTCGCTTGATGCGATAAACACCGACGCGAATGCCGTTGTCAGCAAGCTCGGATTGTAGACGCTCGGGGCCATACGTCCGTCGGGTACGCTCGTGAGCTGCCTTGATCTCCAGCGCCAGCCGCGCGTTGGCCTTTGCCCGTGGCGATTGAGGCCTCTTGCGCCAGGCGTAGTAACCACTCTCAGATACGCCCAGCAGGCGGCACATAGCGACGACGGAGTGTTCATGTCTGAGCCGGTGAATCTGCGCGTACTTCACCGGGATTCCTTCGCGAAGTACGCCGCAAACTTTTTTAGCAGGTCGCGCTCCTGTTTGACTTCGGCGAGCTCACGCTTGGCGCGCGCCAACTCCATCTCCAGCTCCGTAGGTGCGCGTTGATGTTCACCTACCTGCTTCAGCTTCCCCGCTCGGGCCGCGCGTACCCAGTTACTGAGACTGCTCTTGGGAATCGACAGCTGATCGGCAGCCCTCGCCACCGACATGCCCGTCGACTCCACCAGCTTCACGGCCTCAGCCCGAAACTCCGGTGTGTAGGATGCCCTGGGTATTCTTTCCATCGTTGTCCTCCAGATCGTAAAGATAAACGATCCGATGGACTCCACGAATTCCGACCGACCTCACTCCTTTCTTTTGAGATAGGGCTTTGGTGTTGGTCGACTTCTTGGCTTCCTGAATTCGGTCCAGCCGCTTCAATCGGGCGACTTCTTCGTGAATGGCGGCGCGGTGTTCAGACAACCACTTTCTAGCCTGCAGACTGTTCAGCTTCTTCTTGATTTCCTCACGATTGTCGCTTTCGGCGTCTTCGTCATACTTCGCTGCAAGTTCACCGAGGCTTCTCGAATGAGCGTTGGCTTCTTCGATCCATTTCGGTGAGGGTAGCTGTTCGGGAATGGCTTCTTCGGAATCGATCCCGGCAAGCATGTCTTGTCTGGCCTGTAATTGCGCAAAGAAATCCGCCACCTGGTTGGCGACTAGATTCTCTGGAATGCCAGCTGCATCGATACGTACCTTCAACGTGTCCGATGTCGGGAGCTCCTCGATAGTTTGACTGGCGTCTTCGTATTCCTTTGCCGCATCCTCTGCGGCTTTCTGCATTTCGCCTTGCACAAAGTCTTCGAAGGATGTCAACCGCTCCTTGGCATCCTCGGACAAGGGCTGGTGACAAAGGACACAGCGGGAGCCATCAGAAACATTCGGGTACTCAGCCCCTTTGTACACAGCCGAGACGGAGAAGTTCCGGGCTGCTTCCCATAGGTCTTTCCAGACATCAGAGCCGATGCCCTCCAGCTCGCTGCCGGCGAACACCTTTTCTGCGGCCGTATCTGCCGCTGCCTTCTTGAGCATCGACTTCTTCCTGGCAGCAATGATCCGCCGGAAATTCTCCTCCGACAGTTGCTCAAGATACTTTTGAGCGTCCTGGACCAGAGTATCGATATGCTGTTTTCGCGTTCTCAGCCGTTTCGCCTTTTCTGCTGGTGCCTGTTCGGCAATGCGCTGCTGCAGCGTTTGCATCTGCGCTTCGTCAGCAGTGCCAAATGCGCAATGCTTGTCGACGTCCTGGGTGCTGGTCTTGGCGCTGATGGTTTCGTACCAAATCCCTTCAGGAGTTACCTTGCTCTCAGCAGGCATGTTCGGCTTTTTGGACTGGTGCCGGTTGGCCTCGGTGTCCAGAGCTGATGCGACCTGCTCGCACGCAGCTATGAGCGAACTGAAGAACGATAGAACCGGCGGCTCGTAACTCACTTCATCTTCGCTGCTGACAAAGACTTTGCCAAATGAGGCGTCGAAAATGTCAACACCATTGAGGTCACCGCAGATCCCTTGCCCTGACCACGTGTGAGTTCTCGGTACGCCGTCCTTCTCAAAAGAAATGCGAGCTTTCTGTGCGGTAGAGCCGTGCTTATAGACGTTGGGGTGGAGAGTGCCTGTCACGCGGGCCCCGCATACATGTTTGAGGAGTCTGACGTAACCGGACTTGCCTGACCCGTTGTTGCCGTACACGACCGTTAGATTGCCCTTACCAAACTCAAGTGGCTTTTTCGGAGCAAGGGCGTTCACTCCTTCGACTTCACTGATTGAACTTAAGCGCAGGGAGCCTGCTGCGCCCTGGGAGAACGCGGTGGGAGGAAATGAACAGGTCGTTATGGGCGGCTTACCGTTGACTTCCTGCTGACAAAGGTTTGCGAGCTCAGAGACGTCTTCTTCCGTGAACTCAGGTTGCTGAAGTAACCGGGTAGCCGCAATCTGGAGCCACTGCGGCCGCTCTGAGAACCACTTGTTCAGCGATGCCAATACATCGTTCATGACATTCGCCCTCTACTCCAACCCTTGCCATCTCAGATTACCCTGAACATAGTCGTTCCAGGATCGTTCCAACAGATTGGCAGCGACCTCAACGTTAGCTGGCATCTCTTCTCCGGACTTCGCAACCCACCTTAAATGCTGCTCCGAATCCTCATATCTGGTTGAATTGAGAGCTAACTACAGAGTCATCAACGCTAATCCTTGCTATCTCCGACATGGACCCACAGCAGTTTTGCCGCATAAGTACTAAGCATTATTAGCCAACACCAGAGTGGCCGACCATATCCCGATAACACACAAGCATCTGTTGACTTCCAGTCCCAAGCTCACTGCGAGTGATGGACTCAATGAAAATGACCCTGAACGACCTTACCGTTTAAAGATATCCACCTTGGTTTCAAGGCATTTCCTCAGATTCAAATCATTGGTGCCGATCCCAAACCAACTGTCTGGCTTCTGATAAAAATCCAAACCGCGCCCAATCTTGACTGTCCACCCGTTATCGATACGAATCTCCCGATCGTGCATGCGTTCGTTAACCTTGAGCTCCAACTCGATATCGAGTTCAAGCAGGCTCTGTTTCAGCTCACTCAGACTCTCTGACATCTTCTTGACGTCAGTATCGTCGTCGTAACTGGTAACCAGGCGTATCTTGCGGACCGTTGGGGTCTTAGTAACTGCTTCGCAGAAACGAACAAAATTGTGGATTTGGTGCGTCACCCGAATGTATGGGTCTTCTATTTCAACTGACTTGGCACCTTCTAAGTACGGACCGACAATCGACTCATAGCTGTATCCCGTGGCGCCGTAGTGAATGGTGTAGTGTTGTTCTTTCAGCTCTTTAATGACGGGATCTTCTACCGGCGGCGATTCAGGAATCTCAGCAACGTCCATGGCGACCTGAGGCGGTGTTTGCATCGCCTCAGATTTTTTCGATTCTTTAGATGTCTGGTCCGGCGCCTCGTCCGAATGGATATCGCGTCGAATAGGCTCTTGTGTCGCTGGAGCCGACTTCGATTCGGGGCAGTAAACGATCACCTCTTTGCCATCCGAACCGATATAGGACAGATTGATCTTGGCAAACTCATCATCCGACTTGCGTTTGTTCATCTGTTCCTTCACGCGGCGTCGGCATTCGACCGCATATTCCACATACTCTTGGAACTCCTCATCAGAAGGCGCGCCAGCGGGATGGAGAATCTTCAGAAACGCCGCAACGGTTTTCTTAATGCCCTTCTCGTCCCGTCCTTCGACTGATGAGCCTAGACGAATGCGTTTGTTGACCTCTTCAAAACGGTTGGTCTGCTTGAGCTGGTGATGAAAGGCTTCGGCCAGGTAATCGGTGATGAATCCATAGTTACTGGTCAAGAACTCACTGCTATTTTTCGGCATTTCCCAACCGGGCAGATAGCAGGCGAAACGATCCATTACTGCAAGATCAAATTCCTTGGGTAGCGGCTGGAACAGATCGTAGACCTCGGAATTTACGATCTGTGAGACAGAAAGATCGAGGTTACCGACAAAGGCCATGGAGGCGTCGGCGATCACCTCCACCCCACGCGAGAACCGGCCGTTGGCCATGAAGTCCTTCATGATCTGAATGGTGTCGGGATCTTTGACCTTAATGCCGCCTACTTCATCAAATGCGACAGTGTCCCAAAAGCCTACCAAGCCAATTTTCTTGCGCTGGTTGTTATAAAACAGCGTGGCTTTTGTGGCCTGGCCACCACTAATCAGCGTGGAATACGGTGAAAACTCACTGAAGAAATAAGATTTGCCGGTACCGCGAGGACCAAGCTCGATGAAATTAAAGTTCGGCTCAACCAGGGGGAGTAACCGGGCAACAAAGTGCATCTTGACCCTGTGGGATAACTTACTGGGTTCCAAACCAACCGATCGCAGCACGATGTCGAGCCACTCATCGCGTGAGCACTGTTCCCTACCTTCGCAGTATTGCTCGAAGTTAAACCGGCTGAGCTGAATCGGGCGCAGGTCTTCAATGTAGAACGCGTAATCGTCGTCCTCAATCTCGTTGTAGGCGATTGTCACCTCGCACCACAACCCACCCTGTAGCAGTCGATCGTTGTCGCGGTAGAATTTTTCAGAGATGGCGACACGCCTGGAGTCGAAGTTTTCAAGTGCAGCCCAATGGCGTCGGTCCTTCTCCACGTAGTTAACATGGACTTTATCGATGAACCGATGCTTGCCTTTGGTAGCTACAAATGACTGCGCTTTATTAGCCTCATTGGGGCGCACATAGTTATCGTTCAGGGTTTCAAGCACCGCCTCCAATCCGCCCTGGATCTCAGCTTCGTCATCGCTGGCGCAGTACCGCGCCAACAAAAACTCCAGCACGAAGGTAGGCACATTGGTACCCTTCTTGATTCGATGGAGCAGGTCTTTTCTTACGACCTTGCCATCAAATACACTAGTGATCTTGCTATCTAATTCGTCCATGGCTTACACCGTATAGTCGGTCTCTAAGTCCAGTTGGCAGAAAGCCACCATCGTGGACGGATTGAGCGCTTTCACCTTGAACTTGCCTTCGTATTCCATCTGCATCTTCAAAGTGACCTGCACCTTGTCACCCGGCTTCAGCGTGATCGTGCCGGTAGCGGGATTCACCAGTCCGCCAGGCTTTGCTTCACCGACCACTTCGCCTTGTTTGTCGTGGGCTTCCAGCAAGATCTCGAAATCACTGCCTACCGAAAACATATCCTGGGTATCGATGCTGATTTCGATCACGGGCAGGCGTGTGGTGATGCGTTTAGCACCGTTCTTGTAATTCAAGAAAACCGTCGCCTGGGAGACCGGGGCCTGCTCTGGGGCGTCTAGCTGCAGCGTAATTACCGGCACAACGCATTCCTGGAGCGAGGCACCACCGTGGTAATAGAGCATCCCCGCCTTATAAGAAGCCATACTCAATGGCCCAGCGATACTGGTGAAGTCGCCGCGAACACCGGCTTTCTCGGCAGTCAATAGATAGTGGTGACTATCGGAACTCCCCTCGCCCAACAAACAGCGCTGGTGTTCGTTCAGCCAGTCACCCGGCAACTTGCTACAGGTGTCTCCCGCCCCGGCATGGGTGTTCATAAAGAACCCGTGATCGGTTGCGATCACGACTTCGGTGAAGCCCGCATCTTTCAACTTGTGTACAGCCACCCGAATACGCTTGAGGGCATTGATAATCTCAGTCGGGGCGGTATCCGGATGATTTTCGAAGTGGCTGTCGATCTCTACTGAACGCAGCACCAGCAATTCAACATCGCCGTCAACCTCGAACCGGTTGCGGACGAACTCCTCCAAACGCCCTTCCTGGAATCGTTGTCCGTACCGCTTACGGAGAATCTCCATCCGCTGGCCAACGTTTGCTACCGGTTGATCGCCCAGATGCGGGGTATAGCCACTTTCATTCTTTATCAGTCGCAGGCCGGTACCGGCACCTGGCAACAGGCTAGCCATGCCGACCAGTGTAATACTCGGCAACTGAGCGAGCGCTGGTTTCAGTTCAACCTTGCCATCCTCCGCCAGCTGCTTTTCAAGCGCGACACCCAACTCATAACGGAGAGCATCCACCATCAGGTAAGCGACTTTAGTGCCGCTTCGCTGCAGTTTGGGCGCCACCAACTTATCGAATACGTCACCATTGGCCAGCCGTCCGACAACCGGCCAGCCCGACTGCTTTAGGTGCTTTGTAAAGAGCAGTTGTACTTTTTCGATCAGTTTGCCGTACTGCTTTCGCGCCTGCTGTTGAACCGGCTGCATAATGCCCTGCGCATCCTGCCAATCGTAATCACTGACCGCTTGCTCAAACTCGCGATGCAGGCGATCGATTTCCCGCAGTTGGCTCACATACAGATCAATCAGACTGTCCATGCTCCGCGTATGCTCGCTGAGCAAACGATCGTTATCCTGGCAGCACTCCATCAGAGAAAAAGCCGAACGAATCAGATCCCATTGCGCCTGGCTCTCACCCTTACCAGTCCAAACCGATTGGGCATGGCGTCCAAGAATGGCTTTTACCTTGTCGGTATCGTCGCGTGCCAAAGCCTCCATGGCGCGCTGCAAGAAAGTCCGCTCTTCAAACGGGAAGGTGTCCCGTTCTCCCAAATCCGCCATATGCCCGCAGATGCTGGGTAGATCCAGCTCTGCCTCAATCGCTTCGGCGCGCTCGATATAGATATTCTGGGTGCGGCGGTCGCTGCGTAGTCGCTCACACATATCCTCTATCAGCGGCTGTGCCGCCGCTTCGGCACGTGGCACATCCTGCAAACCTGGCGGCAGTTCCTCCGGCAGATCAAAGACAAACTCACTGAACAGCACAAAGCGCCATAACTCATCGCCAATGACCGACCAGGTCTTGCCACGGGTTTTCAGACCTAAACCGATACTGTCCTGTAGCAACGCTTTGGCTTCCGCTACCCAGCTATCGGTCTCTTTCAATGCTGATTGCTGCAGATCACTAGGCACCATCAGAGCGAACAAAATGTCGCGGGTGGACTCCACCTTGAGCAAGGCACGCAGATTGGGCCAGTTCAGGCCGCCACCGATGGCATCAATCACCGCAAAAGTGGGATTGGGATCTTGATCAAAGACCGCTCGCACTTGCGTCGCGTGGTCAGGTTTGGCCTTCAGACACAAGCTCAGGTAGTTATCGCCATCCCCACTGGGGAAAATATCGCCACACACGCCGTACAAGGCAAAAGGATCTCTCTGCTTATCCTCGTCTTCCAGGGGTTTAGGAGCCGGCACATAGACGAGCAACTGCTCGATCTGGTGATCACCCAGCTTACCGAGATCCGCTATCGCCTCTGCTCGGCTGGTAATGCTCGATTCCGAGCTATCGACCACCGATCTTTTCTCGGTCGCCATCCCCAGACAAACATCTCGGTATCGCCATTCAGGGTCATACACCACCATGACCTGTGATTTCGCAAGCCGCGTTTCCAGTATTGAGCTTTTGAAGAACTCTGCAAAACTCATATCAGATTGAAGCCTCCTTCTGCGCCTCTACCGCTGGCTCGCCTGAAGACGCCGCCCAAATAGAATCCAGCGAAGGCTGCTCACCGTCTGCAAGACGAACGACTGCCTTGTGAACCAGCTTTGCTCGATCACGCATAAACTCTCGAAAATCCGCCTCCAGCTGGGTTTTGAGTGCTTCGCCGTCCAAGCCCTGGTAATGGGCTTTGCTCAATAAATCGAAGGAGACCAGGTGCGTTTTCAGCCGGTTAGATACTGCGAGTTCATCCGCCCATTGAACGCGTTCTTTCAGGTAGTCCAGCGGGTCCTTGCGGCCGATAATGCGGTTGGTCTTCCAGGTAATCAGCGCGCAATTCAGCGCGTAATAACTATCGATATCCGCCTCAGAGAGCAGCGCATCGGGGAAGATGTGGTGGTATTCGCGCTTTTGAATACTCTCGTATGACGCAGGCTTGCTATCAGCAAAGTCATGGGCGCCAAAATAGTTGGAAACCGCCAGAATACCCCGTGCCTCAATACCCATTTTCTTGGGCCAACCTGCCGCCATCAGGGCGTCCACATCCGCCAGCTCATGCTCCTTGCGGTTGAAGACAGGCACTTCGGATAACGCCTTTTCATCAAAATCTGGCGTGCTCAAGAATGCCTTGATGCCCCGATGCTTGTCCTTAACACCAATAAAATCGGCGTATGCCCTGGAGGCCGCGGAATTCTCGTAGCGGTCGGTAAAGAAGGATGACCACAAATAGGCACGCAACAGCTTTTCCGCCTTAGCGACAAAATCGCCATGTTCGGGCACCAGCTCATAGGCTGCCGCGACGACCGCCAAGACGTTACTGGTAGGCAAGCGCGCTTCATCAAAGACGCCCTGGCTTTCAAGCAGGTTGGCCATGCGCTCCAGGCCGTGTTCCAGCTTCTCCCAATTGTCGAGCAGCACCTGCTTGTCCATCTCGACCATGCCCTTGTTATTGGGCGTTTTCTCCTGCAACAGCGCCGAAGTCGCCAATATCAGATTTCTGACATCGCCAAAGCGCGCCGCCTTGGGGCACTTGCTGACTAGGTGATCTTCCAAATCGTGCAGAGACTTGCCCGCCACACTCTCCACTTCGGCAACGATAATGTCGTACAGGGAAAGCGGCTTACTATTGGTATTCATATTGATGAATACCTGGAGCGCCACGTCTTTTGGTGTATTGGAGGGCAATGAGAGATACGGCAGATTGAAGTGCGTTACCCGCTCTCGCAGGGTGTTGATCTCTTGCTTAAGCTTTTCCTTGGTCGCTGTATATACCTTGTACTTCTTGAGCGCTTCTGGATCATGCTCGTTTGGCTCCAAGTGAAGCGTTGCCTTGTTAACCCACTTATCGACTTCTGTCGCCTTATCACCCGGACACAACAAATCAATCGGAAACAGACCTCGTTCTAGGCACTTAGACGGGTGGTCGGCCCATACGGGGCGACGGGACCCTTTCTTGTTGGTCCAGCGACCCTGGCAATAGACCTCAATCTCCTCTGAGTGATTCCACTGCTGATCGAAACTCGGCAGGTAGATAAAGTAATCTTCAAACTCGTAGTTATTGTGCATCGCACGCCAGAACGCAGTGAGTCGCTGCTGACCGTCAAGCAGGTGCTGCGTTACCGTTCCGGGCACGGCGGGATCAGCGGATACGATATAACGGGAGATAAACTTCTCCTCCCCCGCCACATCCAATGCGAGCGTTACACCAACCGGAAGGTTATTGATAATGGTGTTGAGAAAGCTGGTGATACGCCCTCGGTCCCAGGACTCATAGCGCTGAAACCGGGGCAGTTTTACCTGGCCCTGCTGAATAGCCTGGAACCACACACCCAGTGTTCGATCCTGAGCCTTGCTGGACTGTTGCATAATGCTCATGCGCGCTTCTCCTTGATCTTCGCCTGAATCAGCGCATCCAGCTCATCGTCTGTCAGTGCCTTGGGCTGCCACTCCAACTTGGTTTCGCCAGTAGGCTTTTTGCCCCGCATGACGGGCACTTCGACTTCATGCCAGAAGGTGTTCTCAACATCGTGGGCGATGGCCAAGCTGCGGTCCTGTTGGCATTTGCGCAGCACGCGCTCGGGCCAATAGTTCATCGCGAGATGCGCCCAGTCGTAGTCACCCTGCTCCAGCTTTTCCCAGGTGTCATTCAGCACTTTCTGCCAAGGCTTGTGGCGGAACAGCTGCCATAGTGGGGCCGCTGTGATCTGCACACCATCGTCGTGATTTGGTGAATACTTCGGCGCGATTGCCAGCAAAGCGTCCCGTAAATCAGCCAACTCCTGGCTTAAATCTGCAGCCACCTCAAGCTGCTTTTCCTCCTGCTTGCTACGTGCGTTGCCTTTCCCACGTAGGGAGTCCAAGTCTCCACGAACTTGCTGGAGCTTAGGCTCGATAAAATCGTTCACAGCAGTAAACAAGGTCTGGCTGGTCAGGTCTGGGTAATAGAGCCAGAGGGTGTAAGCGCCGGAAAGTGTGGACAAGGGCCAATAGATGGGCGCTTTTCGTCTGCTCTTGGAATAACGCTGTAGATGGAAAGGAAAAAATTCTCGTTGTAGCCAACGACGCGTATCCACCTGCACCGGCGCATCGACTCGTTGTAGAACCTCTTCTAAGAGATTCGGCAGGTCGTGGGGGTGTCCTTCATCGTCAACCAGAATGCCGGAGTGAGCATGGAAGGGTTCTGCGCTATCCGGCAGCATCCCGGGACTTTTGGCTGGAAGGGGATCGAAGGGTTCTGGATCCTCAGGAACCTCACGCTCAGCGGTCGCCAAGCGCCAGTCGAAACGGCTAAAGACCACACCTACAGCCCAACTTAGAAGCCCTGCCAGGTCGTCAATGGCCGCCGCACCGTTTTCGTCATCTGAGTCATCGTCACTTTGATCGTTGTCTTCTTTTGCCTCGTCCTCGCCTCCCGCGACCGTACCATTCTGCATCGTAGCGCGGTCATCCTCACTAAACCCATATAAATCAAAGACGATGGCGTCGATCTCAGACTGAATCTGGACCAACTCCATTTCTATTGTGTGTGGATTGTAATCACCTATTCGGGTACGCAAAGTGGCAGGCAGAACGAACGCGTGGGATGTTTCTTCAACAGTGTCCAAGCTGCGCCTGAGCGACCAAGCGCGGCGAGCAAACGAACTTAGCTTGGCCTGCTCGTCAGAACCAAGATTCGGGACCGGCGTTTGCTGAATCAACCCTACTTCGAACGATTGCGCTAGCTCGGTACGTGCCAACTGCACCGACACCAAAAAGCCAAAGGCTTGGCTATTGACTACTGCAGAAAGTGCTAGCAAAGCTTCTGGCTGATCTTCGTCGATAAAGACGGCAGGCCCCTTATCTGCAAAGATACAACCTTTCGGCATGACCCGAAAACTCAAGCCATTCGTTCGACGTGGCCAGGTAAGGCCGGGGCGGAAGTAATAGTGTGGATTATGAAGTTCAGCTTTCCAATGAGGACTCCATCCTCTGCTTTTTCGATAATCGCTAACAAATGTCTTAGCTTCCCGGCCGTCCCTCTTCCATCTAATTATTAATGAGATGTCAGCGTAGAAAGGTGAATAGTGACCACCTTTTGCGAATGAGGGGTAGAAGCCGTAATCCCGGTCAATTTCCCAGTTCAGCCGCAAAAAACGCCCGTCATCCTTCGTAGATGCGCCGATTGCAGCTGCTCGTTGCTCGGACTGAATTGGCGAATACTCCGAAAATGCTTGGAGAAAAACCTGTGTCACCCAATATGCAAACGGCGCCCCAGGCACTGCCCGAAAAGACCCAGGTTCTACCTGGAACACTCTCGCATCTGATTCACCTGCGCGAAGCGCTGTAGTACTTGCCATAAGATTGGCTTCTTTGTCTTTATCTGCCAAAAGGCGCAAGAAGGTGGTCATACCTGCTTCTCCAGTACATACGCTGCCGCTTCAACAGCGGCATCGTCCATCACGCCAAAGCCCAGATCGGCCATTACCTCGGGGCGTGCTATTCCTAGCACCACGTTTTCACGCCATTTCTGAAAACTGGAAAGAAAAAAACATGTTCGCGAAGTTATGGCGCCAATAAAACCACCGGTGCGCAGCAACTCCAGCCCCCTTTCCACCATGATGGCCAACAGATCATTCTTACTATTGGGATACGCATTGCTTAGCTGTGTTTTAGTATTCGCAGCGAGAGCACCAAAAGGCGGGTTCATTACCACTACGTCAAAGACTTCACGGCAGAGATCAATTAATCGAAGCCCCTGCAGAGCATCCTGAGCATAGAGCCGATTTTGAAAACCACCCTGCCCCGCTTCTGCAAACTCAGTAAGCGCAACACGCAATCGCTCTTCTGCTTTCTGCCACTCCCGCTCGTCAGCTTCTTTAAATAAGTCGCCATGTTCACCAAAAACTTCCCGCACCAGTCGAGGCAGTTCCTGCTCGACTTGCAGTAAAACCCCTTGCTCGGGAACACCCTTTAGCAATTGCAAGGTTTGAGTAAATAGTTCGGCATCGAGCGTATCGAGTTGGGCGGCAAAGCGCTCTCGCAGATCCTGTTCGGCTGGCGGCGCAACCGCTGCCAGTACATGCCCTCGTGCAATTGTGGGCCGGTCTTGCGACTTGATCCCCGCCTCATGCCATGCCCGTTGGGCACGCAGCCAGAGAGCCAAGGTGGCGATTTGAGCTGCGCGGGGGTCGATATCTACGCCATAGATGTTGTGCTCGATAATTAACCTTGGCACATCCCGCAGATAATCAGACTCGGAAGTGTAAGCTTGCCCCAGTGGCTGCAACTCTCTTTGTGAATGATTGGCTTCTGGACGAGCAGCCTCTGATTGAACAGACAGATCGAGAGATCCTGGCCCGTGCTCTTGCTCCCACGTCCAAGCCTCTCGGTATATTTCCAGGAATACGTCAAATGCATACAGCCCAAAGTGCATGGAGCCGCAGGCCGGGTCTAGCAGTTTGAGCGTGCGTGGATCACGTATGGTGGTCGGCGGCATGCCGGAACGCTTCTCCTCCACCTCCTCCGGTTTGACCAACAGATACTGACAGCGCTCGAACAAGTTGGTGGTGCCGGCTGTTGCATCAAACCAAAGCCTGCCTAAGGTGTTATCTACCAGGAATTCCACAACATAGCGCGGCGTGAAGAACTGGTTGCGCACGGCCAGTTCGCGACTTGTACGCGGCGCCTGCGACTCCTTGCGCATTTTTTTGCGCTCTTCCTGAGAGTTGTAATATTGGTAGATCCAACCGATGGTTTCATCCTCGGCCCACAGGTGCTCAATTTCGTGATGATTGATCTGTTCCAGCAGCTCCAGCAGCGCTGTCTCTCGCGGACAAAGCTGGCCCTGGGCACTGTGCCGACTAAATAGCAGTTCTAGATCAATACTGAACTCATCGAAGAGACTGAACAGGTAATTGCGGTAAGCATCACCGGTTTCGCCATGGCTAGTGCCAGCCACCATTTTATAGAGTTGAAACCCCTTGGAGTTGTAACCCTTGGCGACAGATTCGATTAAAAGACCACGGGCCTCTGCCATCCGCAAAGCTGCGATGCGATTGAGAATGGTGAAACCCTGCTCGCGTACAAGGCGATCCAATGCCTGACGACTCTTCTCTTTTTCACTCTTACCGGTACTGTTAGCGACGTAATGATTGACGATCTCACGTAGTAAATGAGCAACTTGCCGCTGACGATTATCCAGCTGAGTTAGCGAATCGACGGCCGCGACAAAACCGGCCTTGGGATCGAGACCGTAGGTTGCCTGTAACTGCCGGGTGAACTCCTCGGTCAGCAGGTTGCGTGCATCGTTAACAAACTTCTGCAGTCGGTTACGGGTGCTCTGATCAAATGCCATCTACTGTGCAGCCTTCTTAGGATTCTTGTGGATCGTCGTTATCGCTGAGCCCAATCACCAACTCAAACTCATGGGCGTACTTCAGCTCACCGCGCAGCTGTTGCAGCTCGGCGATCAGAGCATCCAGCTCAGCGATGGAGGTAATCTGCGCTTTCGGGTTTACGGTGCGAGAGATCTTCTTCTTACCCTCCGCAATGGCCCGCTCTTGTTCCTCGCGCAACTTGTCTTGCAAGCGCTGCTGGCCAATACGCTGGATACGCTGTTTGATATCCTGCACCTGGCTCTGGATGGCGTACTCCTGATTGACGAGCAGGCGCAGGCCCGCGAGATCTTCACTGGCGGTAACAGCCAGTTTTTCCAGGTCTGCCAACAGATTGTTCTGTTCCTGCTGGGTCAGCTCCGGCCACTCCGACAGCCGACGCAGGTCTTGCTCGGCATCGGTGATACGCTGTTGCTGCTCGGTTTGCAGAGCAATGGCGGTATCCCGCACCCTGGATTTCAAGGTGGTTAAGCTACCGGCGAACTCGGTGCTGTACTTGAAGAAGTCCGCATGATTCAGGCGCTCATTCAAACCCGCGATTTCATCTTGTAACTCGGTTTTTAGTTGGCCAGGCGTGCCACTGGCGGGGAGGCTTTCCAGTTCACGGCGATGTTGCTGCAGCTCGCTCAGGGTTTGCTCCAGGCCCTGTTCCAATGCGCGTTTTAGGTCGGCCGCCCATTTGAGGTTGGCGTAGAGCTCGGAGTCTTCACCCCCTAAGCGCTGGGGTGCATCCGAAGCGTCAGTGAAGAGGATATCCTTGATATCCTGGCTAAGGCTTTCCAGTCGGTCTGAGCCGGGTAATTTCAAACCCTTGAGCTTTTCTGCCAGAGGGCCGTACTGGTGCTGTAACTGGGGGAAAAGCTTCGTGGTCGCCTTGCTGATGTCATCCTCCAGTGGCACAACCATGTCGCCACTGAGTTCGGTCAGGCGCTCTGCTGCCTTTGCCAGGATCTCGTTACTGGGCCGCTCTTCACGTAGGGAGACGCCAACAGTCTTGAAAGCGTTATTGGTTTTCAGGGCATCGATAGCCTGCTGACCATTTACCGTGACTTCGCGGCCTGCGACTTTGAGTTTGATCTCCCCGGCAACCAGCATCGAGGCCACCAGGTAGCGCAGGGTATCTTGTGACCAGCCATAGGGCGCATCGCTAAACAGGTCGATCAGGCGCTTCCCTTCGATGGAACCCTGGCGCTCGATCATGTCCCGAATACTGGTGATGGCTTTGTGGCCGGTATTGATGGACGGCCTGCCGCCCTGGGTTTGCACCAAGCTCAATGGGTCGGTTGCGTTGGTGACGCCGCTCAGGTTACCGAGGCGAAGGAATTTCTCCGCCAGGTCGGTTCCCGCCCTCACCGGCGCTTCGTTGTACCGATCAAAGACTTGCTCAGCCACGCTGGCGAGATGCTTGCGCGCCGCCTCGATCAGGTCCTGGTTAATGCTCTCTACTGCAGTTACCTCGCCCCGGAAAATAAACGACCCCTGAACCAGACTCCTTTTTATCAGCCGCTCCACTTCGCCCATCAGGCGATTGGCACGATCGGTTTGACCGTTACAGTATTCCTTGACCTCTTGATCCGGCTCGTTTCGGTATTTGTTGACGATCTCTTTGCTGCGATAGATTTCCGCAGTCAACTCCTCCATCTCGGGTGAGGTACGGCCGAACAGGAAGATGGTGTAATTGGCGCTCTTGTGACGGCTCTCTTCCGTTAGCCTAGCCTTAGCGGCTTCGTAGTCGGTGGGGTCAACTAGCTCGACCACCGTTTGCACGGTGTTACGTTCTCCGGAAAGGGAAGCCGGCACGCCACCGGACGTTTGCGCTTTGAGGCCCGTTTGTACCGACAAGGTGCCATTCAAATGGGTTGAGGGCAGTGGCGAGTAGGCCTCGCGCAAGGTTTCGTTTTGAATGCGGCGCAGCTCCACCGCCCGCAAGGGGATGGTGCCTCGCTCCTGCTCAATGTCGTTGAGTTTTTCACTGTGGAAGCACAGATTGCCGTCCTGCTCGCCGAGAGGCACGATGGCATCACTAATCAGCTCTTCGACCGCATTTTTGACCTGATCTGCCGCCGATGCATCGGCAACACCACCATGCATGAGGCTGGTGACGTTCTGAATAGAGATTGGCAGATTGCCAAGGATTTGCAGAACACAAACTGTCTTGGCGATGTCCTGGTGCAGCTTGGAATCGGGGAAGCGGATTTTTACTTTGCCCACTGACTGGTAAAGCGACAGATAGCCTTTTTCGATGTCTTTTTTCAGTGCATCAAACAGCGTCACCGTGTTGGCCAGCCATCCCACCGGTTGGTTTGCTATTGGAGTACTGTGGTCGGCCCCTTCTACCAATACGTCCTGAATCACCTTAATGGCAGAACGCAGCCCGATACCGCCGGTAGATTTCGCCAGAGCGCCTAACAGATGCAGCAGGATATCGAAGTGCGCCGGCAGGAACGGGTACAGATTGATAAAGGTTTGCTTGTCAAAATCGGCGCCATAGGCGCGGGCATCCACCAGCTTGGTATTGTGCCGTAGGGCCTGGCCATGCTTATCGAACAGGTTACCGAGTTCCGTTTCACCACTCGGCGATTTGCCCAGCAAGCGGCTGTAGCAGATCTCTTTGATATCGTTGGCTTCCAGGTCAATCTGGATGGGGAAGCGGTCTTTTAGCTTGTACAGCTCTGGTGAGTTGAGCGAGGCTTTCGGATCATCCTCGGTCAAGGTTTGCTGGGCCGTACCGACAATCCAGACTTTGCCATCGCCGATGTTTTTGAGGTTTTTGGCGAGACCGTCCAGGTTCAAGATCAGGTTTTGGCGGGAACCCACATACTGGCCCACCTCATCCACGATAAAGATGATGTATTCCTTACCGGTTGCCTCACGGGCAATCTCCAGCATTTCCTCCACCTGCTGGTCGGTGAACACTACCCAGTCTTCCGTTACGGTGGAAAATGATTCGGCGGTTTTGAAGAAATTGGGGTACATCTGATGCGCGATTTCTGGCACCACGCTATCTACTACCAGGGGATCGTTGCGATAGTTGGCCCACTGCTCGCCGCCGAGCTGATCGGCGAAGATATTGAGGAATTCCTCATACCGGGCTTCCTTTTTCAGCCTGCGCTCAAAAGCGGCGACCTTGAGGTTTTGCGAATAGCCCGCCCATTCCAGGATCTTGTAATAGAGAACCGTCGATACCTCTTTCATGCTGGCATCGGCGAGCTGGGTGCTGGCCAGGTCGAGCATAATCACGGCGGCGGGGAATCGTTTTGCTACGGTAGATAACAGCTGCTTGGTGGTTTGTTTCTTGAAGCGATTCTGCAAATGCTGAATGAAAGGCGTGCCGTCGATGGTGACGCTCTCGTCAAACGCCAGACCCAGGTACTTGGTGAATGAGCTTTTACCCGAACCGTAGAAGCCCGATACCCAGACGCCGACTTCATTTTCCCCACCGGCTTCCATGGCCGCCTGCATCTTTCCCAACAGCTTTTCGAACTGCTCTTCGATGCTTTCGGTCACCACGTATTCGGATATTTCAGCCTTCAAGCGCTGTTCCTGAGACGCGCTATAGGTGATCACCTTTTCGATGGTGCGATAGATGTCTTTGTTGCTATCGAATAACTGTTTTATTTCCATCGTTTTTTCCTAAAACGCTCTTATCCGCCCACATGAACCGAGCGATAGTTGCCATCTTCTGGGTAGAAGCCCAGGAACTTGAGCTGGGTTTTGCCGGTTCTGACACCTGGGTAGAAGAAGACAGTGGGCACATGAAACTTGCCCTGCAGCTGGCTCTCGATAGAACCAATGCGCATGTAGGGGTGAAGAGCCTCTACATCCGTCACCAATAAAATGGTGTTGGGCTGACCTTCGAGTTCCTGCAACACTGTTTCTAACCGTTCCTGTAGAGAACCGTTAGTCAGCGCATTCGCCAACGCCTTGTTGGTTTTTTCCCACTGCAGCGGCGCTTTGCTGTCTGCCGCGATCCAGATCTTTTTCAACGGTGCTGCATCGAGGATTTTCTGTATTTCTTCAGCAATAGAAAATCTGTGCACGCTCCAGCCATCGTTATGAAGCTTCGCATCCCACGCGGGCATCTGCCTTTTAACTTCCAGTATCGAGGCAGGCGAGAAAACCAGGTAGAAAATGGGCTCGAAGCTGGCATGACCAAAATCCCGGCCAGCTTTGATGCGCTCCATCAGCTCCTTGAAGTCACCTTTGAGTGATGACATCGATCACTTCCTCCATGGATTTGAACTGCCAGCCAATCCGAGTGACATCACCGGCCGACTGAACTATGAGCCACCCGTTCTTCGCCAATCGCTTGAGTTCCTCTCTCACATCGGAACCATCAAGACCGAACAGCGCCCAGGACTTATGATTGATCACCGCGTTGTCACCCAGCCCGTCAAAATGGAGCTTATAGGCGAGATAGAGGACGGTGGATTCCTGGATACGTACAGGTTGGATAGCGCGCTTTAATCCGCGACCGGCTGACAAAAGCCCGTAATCTGCACAACAACCAATAAGGTAGGAGGACACACGTTTGATGGTGGAGTCGGACCAGGGCTTCTGAGTCATGCCTTCTCTGGCCGCATGCCCGACAAAATCTTTGGCATCATCCGTTGATATCGAATCGCGGCCACCTGAATACCGGTCCCAATAAACTTCCTGAATAAAATCCTGCAGGATCTCATTGGCAGTTGCGGTGTAGATCAGAAACAACTGGTTGATTGCCGATGACGACAAATGTGCCGCCAGCCGCTGTAAATACTCTGCGCCCCCTGTCTTGATATACCTTGGCGCAAAGCACTCGACAACGATGTTGCGCAGCCTTCTGGCGGAGACCATAGGAAAAAGCCCGGAATCCAGGGCCTTTTCGTACAGCTGATGAGCCGATAAGTCCTTTTTATATAAGGACAGCAGCAGCTTCGTTTCATCAACGAGGCCCAACCCGGCTTGCAGCTGCGTGGTGTAGAAGGGCTTGATATCGCTCACTCTGCCTCCCGCATATAGGGAAAGCACTTGTAGCCTTCTTTAAATGCTCGCGAGTAGTGACTCGCAGACTGGCGCAACTGATGATTCAGATCGGCATCAGCGTAACCTCTCAAAACAACCGGGCCCTCGACTCTATTTGTGTCGGTGGCTGCCAGCTCACCGAGCCGTTGTTGGGCTGCGTCGCTGCTACCTAAGACATCGCTCAGCTGTTGTTGGAAGTTAGTATCGGCAATCGCCTTAGCGGCCGCACGCTCGGCGGAATCTGGCATGCGATACAAGTGATAATTGGCGCCGACACCAATATATTCATCATGTAAGAGCATTGCCGCTTCGCAAACGCCGTGATAACGCGCGAGCATCGTGGTGCGTGAAAAGACAGGGGCTAGAAATGCTTCGCTGCTGGTGCCAATAAAGTTGCTGCCCCACCAATTGCTCTGAGACTTTTCGCCGAGAAATCCGACCAGCAGTCGAAGTTCTACAATCAATTTCACAACATCATTGTTCATCAGTCATCCATCTGTTAATTCGCTTGTTTGTAGCCAGGTGCGATGACCAGGTTTTCGACGCCATATAGCGCCTGCCAATTCTTCAGCCATAGGTGATATTCAGCGCCCTGCAAGCTGTGATCTTCCGTGCAGTCCACGTTCCAGCGTCGAAGCACATATCCTGCTGCGGCAGCGCGCACATTCACCTTGAGCGTGCCATCCCTCATCGCGTAATCCATCTCGATGGTTTCTGGATGAGAGAGATTCGGATGCGCCACCAAGTTCATTTCAACAATGCGGTTCCACTGTATGTCCGCATCACTCATTTCATGGTCTTTAGGTTCATCCTCGACAATGATGGGATCTGCTATTCGCGTAACCACAAAATCGATAAACGCCTGGCGATCACGATCGTAAGCCCGGACATGCCAACGCAAACCATTGTCGACCAACACAAACGGGACGATTTCGCGTTCGCTAAGGCCAGACTGGATCGAGCGATACTGAATCTTCACCACCCTCTTGTGGTAAATCGCCCGTGTGAGCACAGCTAGCACCGGCAACAGCGGCCGGTTTAGTTCGGCGGGTGTCTCGCACCGAACCATTGGCTTGTGGCTGCCAATGAAGTCTTCACCGAATCCTTGAGAAAGCGCCGCCAATACTTGTGGTGGCGAATACTCAAACAACGGCTCAAAGGCGGCTGACTTAACGTAGGATTTCAGCTTGGTGTCGTAGTCCAGATTGGCCGGTGCCAGCTCTCTATAGAGCGTTATGTCACGCGTGGCTGCGGCCTCGCCGATCCCGAATCGGGTAACCAAATCACTACGGCCAATTTCACCTAAAAAGTAAGTGCGAAAGTCGATATGCGACAGACGCTCTTTTTGTGCCTGGCTGATGTCTGACAACTCCACCTCAATCCATCCCCCTAATCAAGGTAGCGAGCATTTTGCACTAATTTGACGTTATATGGTAATACTTTGTATTTTGGTGATTATTAATATCCGTTGACATAATCATTTTGATCTGTATATTCTGCGATCATGTTCGGAGAGTGGCTTCGACCGGCTTATTTCAAGAGTAGCTAATCATGGCAACTAACCCTCCCAAGGGCGACGGTCACCGCAATGGCGCGGTTCGCGGCCGTAACATGCCTGATGTCAGGCAACGCTGGCCTTCTCTTCTTGGAGAAAAATTCAGCGCAGAACCAACGGCCCCGACGGGACCGCGTTGAATTGCATCACCTCCTTTACGATGTGCTGACGTTGATGAATGGGATCGACCGCTCGGTCTCTCCCGGTGACTACCCACGAGCGTCTCGGTCGTGGTGCTGTTGCTTCCGAAGCAGCAATACAAATGCCCTGGTGGGCGCAATAGAACGGCAGGCATTGGCCTGGTGTAGTTGAACTGCCCTGCTGGGCGGAATGGAAAAATGGACCGACGACCACATGGTCGGCGCGCTGCTGGCGATCCGCTTGCGCACGAGCCCGATTTGACCGAAGTCGAGGGTGGGTGCCCTCTGCCACTGAACCGCAGTGGCCACGGATCAACTGAATGAGCCCAGCCTAGCAATCCGTAATTCGGTAAACACTGGAGAATTCGGCCTGCATGCGACGCGGTTTCTGCGTTTGCCGCCCGCGTCACTACCCCGCTTCGCTCGCTAGTGACACGGGCGGCGTACCGGCGGGGCACCCATCGCGGCAGGGGGGCTTGGCACGTTCGCGAGCCCTGTCTTCTGGCTATCCTTGCGATTATCCTGCGGCGCTGATGGGGAACCGCGTCACGGTATTCCACTGCAATCAACGCGGAGCACGCGCAGATCTTTACAGGCGGGCGGCCCGAATGTGCACCGATCGGTGCTAGATCGGCGGTACGACACGCTCCGGACTAAACCGAACCACGGTGTCAACTGTGCACCAATCCAGACGTTTGGGGCGCCAGTTGCTGCGCGCACCGCAACGAACAGCGCGGGTCAACACGCAGCAGTTGAGCACGCTTGGCCATCGCGCGGTTGGTATCGTAGCCTCCGCTAGAATGAAGTTCCTTCCTCGAGATGATAGTGGCCGGAAGGGAGAAGAATGAAAACCTCGCTGACGGCGCACGGTCTGGAAAGCGGCATGCATAAGCTATCACGGGCGCCGTCGAAGCGAGAATTGACTTAGCCAGCTCCGGCGTTGACGTTCTTAGACAGCTCGGTGCTTGAAACCAGAGGATCAGCAGTTCCTCACGATGGCCTTCTTGTTTGTTCACTGCCGAGGGATCAGGATAGGCCCCACAAAACAAAACCGCCAGATGAACGTGAGACGCGGAAAACCTAAGCGAGCTTGCCCGTCAGCCGACTATCTCACTCGCCGCGCGCTTCGAATAGAGCGCGCATGAACGGGCTCTCAAACACGCATTCAGCTTGGACGATGCACTGTTCTCGGTACGACCGTTGCAGCATCCACCATCGGGACAGACCAGGTACGTCGTTGAGAAACGCAGCCTGCTCAATGCCGTGCCGCAGTTCTCGCAGCTTGTCATCGATAGCGGCATCCTCGACCTGCCGCAGGCGCGGCAATAGTTCGCGCGCCAGCTTTTCATCGTCGGTATACCAACCTTCCAAAGCCTCGCGCCATTCATCTAGTCTTGGCTGCAACGCCGCCCGCTCCGCGTCGCTGGCGAACGCCAGTCGCAGTTCGACCTCGTCGGACGCAGAGCTCGGGCGCTTCGCGGCAATTTCTAGGCGTGCCAAGAGATCTCTCATCTCTTGATCGCGAGCGATGCCCTGTTCAAACGCGGCGCGCCGGTCCGACTCTAGCTCAAATAAGCGGGCCGCGACGCTCGTCAACCCGTCGCGCAACGGATCACCTTCGCGCAATGCATCCCATCTCGCCTGCAGCACAGCGGTATCGGCCTCAACCTCGGCGGCGATAGGCCTGAATAGCTCTCGGGAGTGTGTCACTTGCTCCAAAATTTCGGCATCCGGCTCCGCCCACTCCGTGTAATCGGCGAACTCCTCGTCGTCCATTACAATCAGCGCCCTGTTACCACCGTTGCCCCACACCTTAGCGAATTCAACAGAGTCGTCAGGGGATAAATAGAACATACTGTTGGCAGATACGATGACGCGCTCAATCGCCGCAAGCGCTAGTGTTTTCCTGCGATATGAGGCCACATCCGCATCTAGATCGCGCAACGCTGCGGGAGCCTTGCTGGATTCGAGTAGCGCGCGCGATGCACGCTCCACCCTCTGTGCGAGGATGAATGCCTCCTCGTCTGGGTCAACGCCGAACTCAAATTCATTATCGCTCGCCACATAAAATGAGGTGATGGAATGTTTGGCCTGCTCAACGGCGATGTCGCCAATCCACGCGGCATCGTTCGCGGTGGCCCAACGCAACAATGCCATCTGGCGCGCGAGTTCATTGAGACGCCGGAACTCCGGCAAGTGTTCGAGCATCACAGGCAATATTGAAGAGAATGAGACAGGTTCTTCCTGTTCGAGACGAGGGTTGCCTTCTGCATCGAAAGTTTGCATCGATAAGAAGCAATCGCATGATGCCACTGCGTCCGCCAATGTAGACGGAAACCGACGCGTGGAGAGCACACCGCCTTGCTCGTATACCTCCATCGGTACATCAATAATCTTGTAGTTCCCTTTCCTCATCTCCAGCCAACTGACAAGCTGATCCTTTACCTGCTCAGAAGCCTGAGACAATAGAACCCGCTCTTTTAGCTGAGAAACTAGTCCGCCGATGATCGGCCTCGCGTCGGCGAGCAACATGACCGGGGCCAACGTAGTGCGACTGATAGCCGGGTGTACGTAGAAAGTGACGCCGACGGCGTCATCTACAACCCGTACTTTGCCGCCCTCTAGGTGGTATCGAGTAACCGGGCGCGGCGACATACCTGCCAATCCAATAGCTTCACCTTTCCGGGCTGGTGGAGTTCCAGCGATTCCAGTCAGTACCAAACGTACCGCAGCGGCGGCGTCGTCGGCGCGCACGGGCGGTGACAAGACGTAATCACCATCGTCGAGGCGGAACACGAATACACCGGTGGTCTCGGGTGGCAATGACGCTACACCCGTGGAGTCGACAAGTGGCTGCCAAGTTATCGTCACAGGCTTACGCAGATCTTTAGTGGATCGCACTGAGTTGCCGAATACGATGCCGCCTCGGCCACCGCGAAATGAGATAACTCGGGAGAAGCTGCGCGAGGTAGCTACCGGCCGCGTGTAGGATGTTCGCGCCATGCTCGAAGGAGCCAACGGTTGAATGGAGGCTGGTGGAATCACCCGAGGCTTGTGCAGCGGCGGCGCACCGCCACCGCCACCGCCACCGCCACCGCCACCGCCACCGCCTGCACCAGGATCTCCGTAGTTGCTGGCTTCGTACAATCGGTCGGTGCGCCCACCCCAGTCCAGCTCCGCATTGAGTGGTGCAAATTGCATCCAACTGCGTAGCTTGTCATAGGCGGAATTGCCGGCGAGGTGGCGTTGTCGATCCGCAGCGATCGCGATCAATTCGGAAGTGACTGCGCGATCGATCGGATCGAAGTTTTCTCCATGGGTAGGCAACACGAATGTGTCGTTTTGAGTCCATGCGCCTGGCCGCTTTGCAATCTCTTCCAGCGCAGGGCGAAAACGCTGCAGCTCATCAGCGGTCAACACGGCATGGTTTGCGTGCGTCACGATAGAGGCAAGTCGCGCGAGCCGTCTCGCCATCTCCGGAGGGACTTCGCCTTTCGTCAGAGCATGTTCCAAAAATTCCTGATACGAACGCGCGTTCGACAACTTTTCCATCGCTTTCTCTACGCTAATGCCGCAGCAACGCGCGGCAATCGATAGTGGCCCGCCCGGCACCGTCGACGCGTGCTTTGCTAATGCGCCGATGATCTCGCGCACCCGAGGCGAGAGTTCGATGGAGGCAATCTCCCCCTGCGGTACGCTAAATCGAAAACGGCTAGCCTTGGGTAAGGGTTGCCCCCGCGCAGGAACAAGATCACGCAGAACCGAGTCGTCGTGCACCACTCTATTGACTGACGCAACTTCGCTGGCATATGCCTTCAGAAACGCCTCGCCGCTACCGCGCTCTGCCTGCTCGGCGGAACGCCATGCGAGTTCGAGCTGCCCATTCAGCGGCAAAGCACGCCAATCATTCCAGCGCTCAGTAAATTCCCCCTCCGGCGGAAAACCAAACCGCGCTAGCAGGTCCTGTCCTTGTCGATCGAATGCTTCCATCGTACGCGCCAGCTGATCAATCCTTAAGCGGTCCTCCGCTTTCAGCGTCTGGCCTAGGGAAGGCGCGATAGATATGAGCAGAAAGCACGCGCTGACCATCAGGCAGCGCACGATTTGGAATTTGTGCAAGTTCACGACGAAATATCCCTCAAATCGTATAGCAACTGTTCAATTTCTTGACGTTTTGCTTCGTAAAGGTTGCTCGGAGTAGAAACTAGTAGAGCGCCGAGCATGCGTCCGCCCAGCGCGCATGCTTTGTCAAATGCCCTCTGCCAGTACGCTTGATCGTCGTAGCCGTATAGTGGCAGTGCCTCAATGATCATTCCGGCCGGCTCGAACTCCGGGTCGACCTTGCAGCGAAGCGCGTTCGCGGCTTGGACTATGCCGGCTGAACTTACAGCATCCAGGCTTTTCGGAAAGCTGTAACGCAAGTCGTGGCTGACCAGAAACCCATCTACAAACCCACGACGCAAACCTCTCACAAGTTGGACCTTTCCCTGCGTAGTCAATGCCCATGCCGGAATGACTTCGACCTTGTGGCCGGAAAAATGCAGGCTAGGCTCGCCCTCAGCGAGCCAAGCTTTGAGAAGCTCCTGCAAATCAGGTCGCGGATTTTGAGCCAATACCCCTTCGACGAGAGAGCCCTTCTCCCCAAGACGGATCGCATAATCAACAACCCGTTCCACCATGGTGATCTTGTTATCAGCCAACACAATCTCGTCGATATCGCGATCCAAATGCGAGCGTACCGCGAGGCGCAGATCTGTTAGCGAGAGACAGGTACAGATCGCATGGGTAACTTGCTCGCGGCTTGACGGGAGATTGGGCAAAGCGGCATCCTCGGACAGAGTTCGGGCCTGATGCGCGAGGCACGAGAAACAAGATGTACAGTAGCGCAGAAATGAGCACCTCGCCCATCCGAGCGCGAGAAAATTCGGAAGCAGATAGCTAGCAAGCTCTAGACGTGTAAGAGTTGGGGTGCGCCATTAGCAAGTACCCTATCTGCCTCAAGCTCGCAGCGCGCATCATTAATCAGGAAAGGGCGCTCGCGCTCTTAAACGCAACGAAACGCGAGAAGTGCTTGAGGAAACTCTGTACCGGCCAGGCCGCAGCATCGCCGAGATGCACATATCGTGCGGCCCTCGATGCCATTGGCAACGTCCATCAGCAACGTCAGGTCTTCGACCCGCCCGTCGCCTTCGAGGATCCTCGTCAACATGCGATAGAGCCATCCCGTGCCTTCCCTGCACGGCGTGCACTGGCCGCACGACTCGGACATGTAGAAGCGCGAGATCCGCTGCAGTGCCTTGACCATGCAGGTCGTCTCATCCATGACGATGACCGCGCCGGTGCCGAACGACGAACCGGCCGCCTGCAGTGACGCATAGTCCATCGTGCACCCCATGATGACATCGGCTGGCAGCACCTGCACCGACGATCCACCGGGTATCACCGCCTTCAGACGTCTACCTCCGAGTACGCCACCGGCGGTCTGCAGCAGCGCTTCAAACGGAATTCCCATCGGCAATTCGTAGTTGCCCGGCCGCTCGACGTGCCCCGACACCGAGAACAGCGCCGTACCGCCCGAACCCTCGGGGCCCAGGCCCGCGTACCAGTCGGGCCCGCGACGCACGATCGCCGGCACGCTGGCCAGCGTATGCGTGTTGTTGATCGTCGTCGGCCGCCCATATAGCCCGTGGTTGGCCGGGAACGGCGGCTTGATTCGCGGCTTTCCGGGCTTGCCCTCAAGCGACTCGAGCAGTGCCGTCTCTTCACCGCAGATGTAGGCGCCGGCGCCGACGAAGGTGTACAGGTCGAAGTCTATGTTCGAGCCCTGGACACCCTTGCCTATCAGACCGGCCGCGTAGGCCACATCGAGTGCGGCGTCGAAGCGCGGCACCGGCTCGTCGATGAACTCGCCGCGAATATGGTTGTAGCCGACGGTCAATCCCCTCGCGTACCCGGCAATGGCCATACCCTCGATCAGCGCGTGCGGGTTGTAGCGCAGGATATCGCGGTCGTGGCACGTGCCCGGCTCGCTCTCGTCAGAGTTGCAGACGATGTATTGCTGACCACCCGAATCCTGTGGCAGGAAGCTCCATTTCAGCCCGGTCGGGAAGCCGGCGCCACCGCTCCCGCGTAGCCCGGCGGCCTTGACGGCCTCGATGATCTCCTGTCGGGACAACTGACCCGCGATAACGCGACGCCACACGGTGTAGCCGCCGGTGCTTTCGTAGGCCGACAGTGTCCAGGGGCGATCGAGCCCGAGCGTGCCCAAACAAACTACGTCGTTGTCACGCGTCATCAATCCAGCCTCTCGAGTATGTCGTCGACCAGGTCGGTGGTCAGGTTTTCGTAGTAGCGGTGATCGACCATCATCATCGGCGCACCGCAGCACGCGGCGAGACACTCCTCTTCGCGCTTCAGGTAGATGCGGCCATCAGCGGTGCTCTCGCCCAGTGTGATTTCAAGTTTCCGTTCAGCGTGCTCGACGATGTCCTCCGCGCCGCGCAGCATGCACGAGATATTTGTGCAGATCGCGACGTTGTGCCGCGCGACCGGCCGTGTCTCGAACATCGAATAAAAGCTGGCGACCTCATAGACGTGGATTTTCGGCAGGTCGAGATAGCTCGCAATCGCGTCCGTGATCGGCGTCGTCAGGTGGCCGCCATTGTCATGCTGAGCGGCGTGCAATGCGGCGATGACCGCCGACTGTTCGCGTCCCTCAGGGAATTTACGTTTCCAGCGCTCGATCTCCGCCGTGACGTGGGCAGAAAGACCGGTTTCTTCAGATGTCATAGATGCAACCTCGCAAACCCACCTTGTGAACTGATGCAGCAAAGCCAGCAGCACGTGGCCGGACGCGCCTACCGCCGACGCCGGTACTCAGACTCTTCAGACTCCGCATAATTGTGACGGCCCTCGCCGGGGTGCGTTCGGCCATTTCCCCTGACCCGGTGCATGAATAGGCTTGAACAACGGCGTGGATATCGCCAATGCGGCGATACAAGGGGTCGTCCATGACACCAACGGCGTCGCAGCGCGACAAATTCCAGGTCGCCTTGAGCACGCGGGCGAACGGCATGTGGTGTCTACCCAATAAGCACACCGTCGCCATCGGCGAGTTGTTCGCCGTGGTTGAAAAGCCCGCGTTTCACCCCCGCTTATGCTCAGCGAAGAACGACGCTGTCTTGGGCAACCAGCGCCACCACGCAGAACCCCGCCGCAGCGGCGTGGTCACTAATTATGACGTTTCAACAATCACTGAAAGTTTCGACACTATGGACGTTACGCCGCTGCAACAACGCTTCATCCTGCACTTCGGCGAGATGGGCAGCCGCTGGGGCATCAACCGGACCGTCGGCCAGATCTACGCGCTGCTCTATCTGTCGGAGGGGTATAGGACAGACAAAGAACCTTTCGGAAGTAGACATCCTCGCTGACTGTGCCGACTGGGACTGCAGATCTGCCAAAGTTTCCATCTGTCGACCCGCAAATCCAGTATGCGCCGGTGGGCATGTTATTCCTACCCGGTCAATCCTGAACGAGCGCGCATAACCGCTCACGCCATGCGGTTTTCAATGGCTTCCTTGCTGGCTATGGGCCAGAGTCCTTCCCGTTGAAAAGCAGCAATGTACCCCAGGGCACCCTCTCTCGACGCTTCGCACCGATTCACCTTGTCCCAGGCGGCGCTCTGGTCGGTGGCACCAGCAATGGCCGAGTCGGTGCTTCCTGTTCTTTCTGGCGCAGGTGATCCAGGATCCGGTCGAGGGCCTGCCCCGCTTTATCGGGTATGACGTCCTCGTCCTCGATACGTATATGGACCCATCCCGTTTTGCAAGACACAGTTTTGTTTGAGCTAAGAAACAGGTTGCACCCATATATCCGGCCTGTTAGCGCGAACGTTCTGTCGCTGGCCTTGATGAATTCCGCTCGTCTTGACCTCAACATGCGATCGGCTTCAAAGGAGCCACTGTATCGATCAGGCTCTCAAGACGACGGTCTGACCTGTCCTGTCATCAATCGCTTCTGTGTCTTCGCAACCTCATGATGGGCATTCCCTGATTAGCGGTTTTTTGAATTCAGTTACAACGGCAGCGCGACTTAGCGGTAACGCCACTCCTTACACGGCTGGCTGGTAGTACTCACCGCGCGTCAGCAGCGCCCAGATGATCCGCGCATTTTTGTTGGCCAACGCAACTGCGGCTTTGTTCTTTCCCTGTCGCGCCACCAATGACCGCAGCCACCGACTGCGCCGGTCGTCTTTTCCCTCCAGCCAACGAATCGCCGCTCGTGCGCCATGGATAAGCAGCGTGCGAAGGTATTTATCGCCCCGCTTGCTGATCGCCAGAAGGACCGCGATCGCCGGTCGTGTGTTGGCGCGGCACCAGCCCGATACTGGCCGCAAATTGCCGGCCGTTTCGGAACTGCCGGGCATCTCCATAGGAAGCAATCACCGCCGTAGCGATCTGCGGGCCTATGCCTTCAATGGCACCCAGTCGTCGACAGGCTTCGTTGGCCGAAAATTCCCGCTCGATCTCTTTGTCGTATTGTTTGATGCGTTCATCTAGTTCACGGAGCACCTCCAAAGCTCAGCGAGCCATCCGCGAAAGCGATCCGTCTGGCCGTTTTCCCCGTCTTCCAAGACCTGCGGAACCCGGCGACGGACTTGACTGATACCCATACCCACGACAATCCCATACTCGCCGAGGAGCCCGCGGATCTGGTTCGCCAGCGCCGTGCGCTGCTTCACCACCGATTGGCGGATCCGATGTAATCCCTGGATGTCCTGCTGCTCGACCGTCTTGACGGTCACGAAGCGCATGTTCGCTCGACCCGCCGCCTCGCAGATGCCCTCGGCGTCGTTGTAGTCGTTCTTGTTTCCCTTCACGTAGGGCTTCACGAACTGCGGGCTGATGAGCCTGACATCATGGCCCAGCTTACCGATCTCGCGTGCCCAATAGTGACTCCCACCGCAGGCTTCCATCGCGACCAGGCATGCTGGCAGGTTAGCGAACCAGGCCAACACTTGGTGGCGCCGCAGTTTCTTTTTGACGGCGGGAAGGTCGGACTGATCAACGCCAACCAGATGAAAGGTGTTCTTGCCGATGTCCATGCCTAAGCGGACGACTGTTTTATTATGCTTCATATCGGACCCTCCTAATTCGTCCCGATGGTTTCACACACTTCCATCGTGGCTTGCTGGCAGCGGTGTGAGAAGCGGGATGGGTCCATTTCATTAAGCGATGACTCTGGCGGCTCCGCCATAAAGACTGCAGACCTCGATGTCGATGTTGAAAACGCGCTTTAGGCGTTGAGCCCAGGTCATAGCGGTATGACGCTCGGCGGGTGTGCGGACTTCTGCGTTGGAGGTGGATTTGATGCCTTTCCCGCGCCTTGCTGGAGTGACCAGCCTACGCCAGCGGTGGTTCGGCGCGAGTACGCCGTGGTAGCGGGTGAGGTTGACCCTCGGCTTAGGCACCAGTGCCGCCAATCGCGCTATAAAATCCGCTGGTTCGAAGGCCACCTGCGTAGTCCCATCCCGGTACGGTGTCTTTTGGGTGTAAACCACCTTGCCTGTGGAACTAAGCGAAAGCCGGGGGACGGCTACGGCCGGGCGGGAAATGTACCGGCACAGGCGCTCACGCTTGTCTTTCTGATTGCCCTCACAGCTCACCCCAGCATGCAGGGAAAAGCCATTGGCCCTGGCCACCCGCTCCAGGCGAGGGTCAGGCCTGTCCAGCGGGCGAATGGTGCGAATCATGAAGGCTTTGCGTCCCTGCTGTGGGCCGACGGCTATGCGGTACGTGATGGAACTGGCTGTTGCTGCTCGACGAACCCACAGCCGGCGTCGACCCGCAGGCGCGGCGCGACTTCTGGGACGAGATCCACCGGCTCTCGCTCGAGGGCATGACCGTGCTCGTCTCCACGCATTACATGGACGAGGCCGAGCGTTGCGACCGCATCGTCTACCTCGCCAACGGCGAGAAGGTGGCTGAAGGCACCGTCGCCGACATCATCGCGCGCTCGGGCCTGCACACATTCCGCGGTGAGGGTTACGGCGTGCGGCAGCTCTCCGAGCAGCTCAAGACCAACGATGCGCTCGAGCATGTCGCCTACTTCGGTGCGGCGCAGACCAGTAACGTCGACTGGCGAGAAGTGCGCTCGAGCCTCGAGGACGCCTTCATCGCGCTGATGGCCGACGCAGGCCAGGACACGCGGGTGCACGCATGAACGCATCTACGCAACGCATCACGGCCGTGGCCATGAAGGAGCTCGTGCAGATGCGTCGCGACCGGCTCACGTTCGCGATGATGTTCGGCATGCCCATCATACAGCTCGTGCTGTTCGGCTTCGCGATCAACCTGGACCCCAAGCGGCTGCCTTCGGCCTTGCTCGTAGAGGAGCAGACGCCCATCGTGCGCACGCTGGTGACCGCGCTCGAGACGTCGGGCTACTACGACTTCGTGTTGCAGACAGCCGACCCGCGCGAGAGCAGCGAGCTGCTCGCCCGCGGCGACGTCGTGTTCGTCGTATCGATACCGAGCGGCTTCAAGAGCGCACTGCTGCGTGCCTATCGACCGCAGGTGCTCATCGAGACCGACGCCTCGGACCCGGCCGCCACCTCCGACGCCGTTGGCCGCGCCGAGACGATTCTCGCCCGCGCCCTCCGGCATGAGCTTCGCGGCAACGTCAGCCACATCGCAGGTACCCCTTCCCCGTTCGATCTCGTCGTGCACTCGCGCTACAACCCCGAGGGCAAGACCAGCTACAACATCGTGCCCGGGCTGCTGGGCATGATCCTGACCATGACGCTCGTGATGATCACGGGCATGGCCATGACACGCGAGGCCGAGCGCGGCACGATGGAAAACCTGCTCGCCATGCCCGCGCGTCCCGGCGAGGTGATGATCGGCAAGATCTTCCCTTACGTGCTCGTGTGCAGCGCGCAGACGGCCGTCATTCTTGTCGCAGCGAAAGTGCTCTTCGGTGTGCCCTTTGTCGGCGCCCTCTGGCTGCTGCTGCTCGGCGTTGCCGTCTTTGTTGTCGCCAACCTGTCGCTGGGCTTCACGTTCTCGACCATTGCCAAGTCGCAGATGCAGGCCATGCAGCTCACGTTTTTCTTCTTTCTGCCCTCGCTGCTGCTGTCGGGTTTCATGTTTCCGTTTCGCGGCATGCCGGGCTGGGCGCAGACCATTGGTGAAGTGCTGCCGCTCACTCACTTCCTGCGCGTGGTACGCGGTGTGATGCTTTAGGACGCGAGCTTCGTGCAGCTCAGCGAGCCGCTGCTCGCGATGTCTGTGTTCACGGCCGTGGTCATGGAGATTGCCATGCTGCGATATCGGCGAACGTTGTATTGAGGCGCGTAATGATGATTCGAATGCGTTGGCTCGTCGTCATGACGTCCATGGCACTGGCGGGTTGTGTGGGGATCGGCGATACCGCGCCGCCCGAGGCCCCATTTGAGTGGAGCGAATCCCTTCGCGAAGTGTTGCCGGCGGCAGAGGCGCCGGTGCGCCCGCGCCGCGAACGTATCACCGATCCGCAACTCGCCGCGCTCGTCGACAAGGCCCTGGCCGACAGCCTCGATGTGCAGACCGCGCGCGACCGCATCAACGAGGCGCGCGCGCTGGCGGGCGTCGACCTGTCACAGTTCCGGCTACAGCTTGGTGTGAGCGCCGGCGCAACGGAGCAACAGCTCAGCGAGAACGGCCTGCTGCCGGCCGGCCGCATCCCGGGGTTTGAAACCGACCAGACGATCTACGAAGCCGGCTTCGACGCGAGCTGGGAGCTCGGGCTGCTCGGGCGGCGCGCGACGGTCGCCGACCTCGGTGCGCTGCGCGTCGCCGCGCCCGAGCTAGAGCTCGCCGGTGTCGAGGCAAGTCTCGTCGCCGAAATCGTGCGCCGGTACATTGAGCATCAACGGACCGTCAGCGAGCAGACGCTGCTCGGCACCATCGTGGATCGCTCGCAGGCCTTGCTCGAAGCCACTCAGAAGCGTCGCGACCATGGCGAGGCCTCGGACTTCGATGTGGAACTGGCGTCGGCTCAGCTCATGGCCGCGCGGGCGCGGCTGCCCGGTGCACAGCGTGCGCAACGGGTTGCAGCTCATAGACTGGTGACGTTGACCGGGCAGCCGCCGTCTGCGCTGTCTCTGGCTTCGGCCGAAGGTGCTACGGCGGCCTGGACGCTTGGCACCAGTCTCGAAGCAACGACATCGGACGTGCTCCGGCGTCGACCGGATATTCGACTTGCCGAGGTTCGCTACGCCCAATCGGTCCGCGATCTCGACCTGGCACGCCTCTAGTTCTATCCGAGCGTCACGCTGTTCGCATCGATTGGCCCCGAGACGACGAGCCTATCGACGTTCACCGACTCGGCCAGCCTGGCCACTTCGCTCGGCGGGCTCATTGACTGGGCACTGGTCGATGGCAAATGCCGCACGATGCAGCGCGATGCCGCGACGTCACGGCAGGCGTAAGCCGCCCTCGCCTATCGCGATGCTCTGTTGAGTGCACTGGAAGAGGTGGAAATCAGCTCAGCAAGACTCGCCGCGGCCGATGCCCAGCTCGCTCAGCAACGCGCCGGCGCACGTGAACGTATCGCCGAGATGGCACGCGCACGCTTCGAGGGTGGCACCGTGTCGGTGATGACCGTGCTCGAGGCGGAACGCGACTGGGCGGATGCAAAGGTCACGGTGCGGCAGCTCGAAGCGGCGCAGCAGACGGAGGCGTTGGCGCTGGAGAAGGCGCTCGGGGCAATTTAGGCCGCCGGAACGGCTTGGCGCAGCACCGCTGCGGCTGCCGCCCGACCTGCGGCACGGTGGGCAAGGGTGGGACAAATCGGTCACGCATAACAGGTCAGTAAAGGGCGGCCGTTTGCCCGAAACTGACTCAAATTCGGCCACGCGAAGCACTTGCCATCGCGACCGCGTCAGCGGCGCAACGTCGACGAGCTCATGATCGGGAAGGCGAGGTGACGGACGACCAAGATTTCAGGGCGCTGTGAAAGGCGCGCGCCGCGGCGTATACTTGCGACCAGACAAAGAACACTCGAGAGAACAAGTCAGACGTCCGAAGGGTGAGCGTGTCGCGGGCGTTTCCAAGAAAAACAGGCGAGAACAGAACAATCTGACGGTCACTAGCTGCTTGGGAGAGGTAGCCATGATCAAGCTCACGTCCGTATCGAACCCGAAGCCCGCAGCCGGCCTGGAATCTGCCGAAGCCAGCGCGCGCCCCGTCGAAAACGACATATCGTCCGGCGCGCAGGGCACTGACTCTGACGACTCACGCTCTCTGAAGTACCTGTGCGCAGCAGGCAGAGCCGAACCCCGCGGCCCGCGAGCGGCCTTCGAGAGCGTCATCGGCCCAACCGATGATCGTGTGCGCGTACTCGACACAGATCTCTATCCCTGGCGCATGATTTGCGCGCTACGCATGCACGCCGACAACGGGGTCAGCACGATCGGTACGGGCTGGCTCGTCGGCCCGCGAACCATCATTACGGCCGGCCATTGCGTCTACTCGACCTACTATTTCGGCGGCTGGGCTTCGACAATCGAGGTCAGCCCCGGACGCAACGGCAGCGAACTGCCATTCGAAACCAAGATCAGTACAAGCTTCAGCTCGGTCGACCGGTGGGTGCAATCCGAAGACCCGGATTTCGATATCGGATGCATCCACCTTGCAGAGCCGATTGGCGATACGCTGGGGTGGTTCGCCGCAGGCTCGATCACTCCCGATGAGCTCGCAGGCTACCAGGTCAATGTCTCCGGCTACCCCAGCGACCGCGGCAATGGTACGGAACAGTATCACCACAGGAACCAGGTGCTTCACGTTACTGACCGCCGTGTGTTCTACGACGTGGATACCTTTGGCGGCCAGAGCGGCGCACCCGTCTGGATCCATGAGGAAGTGGGTGCCCCGCCGATCGTCATCGGCATCCACGCCTATGGTGTCGGCGGTTCTCCGGGAGGCCTCCAGGCAAATTCGGCACCGCGCATCATCCCCGAGGTCATGACGCAGATCCGGGAATGGGTGGCGCGCGACGGGGGCTGGCCGAGTGCACAGTGAACAGAGCGCCCGTACGTATTGCAGTGGTAGACGCCCACGGTCGATCCGTCCCCGAAGCCACGGTGTCCGTCGTAGCCAGCTCCGCTCCCTTCCCGGAAATCGCCATGTTGACGGACGAGTTCGGCGTCCTCGAGCTTTTGCTGCCAGAGGGACGATTCACGTTCGGCGCACACGGTTCGGCTGACCGGAAGGGCCAGGCTTCCTTCGAGTGCGATGGCGAACATGCAACGGAGTGTCCGATAACGGTGGGGTGATGGCGTGGACCGCCAACAGCGACGCCGCGAGGCCGATCTCGACGGCCGTGGTGGTCTTGTTTCGCGTATGAGTTGATTTTCTATGAGCCGCAAGGACTGCCTCCGACAGGTTATCGCGAAGTACCTGAACGCCGACATCCGGCGGATGGTCGTGCCGGGCGCGCTGGAGGACGTGCTGCCCGACGGTACGACGCTCGAAGGGCTCATCGAGAAGCGGATCCACGAGGCCGATCAGAGTTTCTCGTTGCCGAATCTCTGCGAGGAGATGAAGCAGAAGAACCCGAACCCAGCGTTTCACAACGAACTGGATGCCTGCATGGGCGTCGGCATGAGTGCGGGCACGCTAACGGGCGTGGGGAGTCGGCCACGCTGGTATGACGAGCAACTGCCAATGCGTCGCCCTCTGTTCGACCGGGATGAGTTGCGCGCTGGCCTCTACGACATGCTGGAACGCGACCCGGTGAACACCCGGCTCATGACGGTACGCGGAGAGGCACCGGGCAAGTCTTATTGCGCCTGCCTGATCAAGCATGTGATCGGCGAGCTGGGCCTCGAGCAGCCGGTAGAGATCGACCTGCTGTCTATCGACTCCGTTGACCGGCTCGCCACACGCCTCATTGACTTGCTCGGTTTGTCCCACGCGCAACTCCGGGACCGTTTTTCGACTGAGGTACGCGAGGGCAAGTACTTTAATGACTGGCTCGTTGGTCAAAGCCGTTCCTTCGCCGCCGATAAGCGGTGGGTGATCGTATTCGATCACCTCGCAAAGACCGCGGTGCCACAGGACGTCGCGAACACGGTCATCGACCTCGCCCTGCGTGCCGAGGACCGCAGCCTGACCAATGTCTGGATTATCCTGCTGGACAGCCCGGAGTCCGATGCCCTGATCGACGCGAACCCGCCCGTCGAGGAGGTGGTCTCCCCCATCCAGCAGGCGACGATCCAGGCGTTCCTTGCGCGGCTCGTGGATCTGCGTCGCGCCGCGGGCGACCCCAACCCCGAGGTCCCAGACCCGATAAGCGCGACGTTGCAGGAGCCGTTCCCACTGGCCACGAATCGACTCCAATCGCTACGCAGGGACATCGTACGCTGGATGCGGACGGGGCCATGACGCGACACCGGGGACGGGCATGAGTGCGACTGAACGCGAAGCGGTGCACCCCGATGCCGTCGCCGCCCTCAAGAAGCTGTGGCAGGACACCGCGGAGATCGACGAAACGCGCTGGGCATACCGCGCGTCGGCAGCAGTGCTCGACCTGTTCGATCCGAAGTCCGTTCAGCCGTTTGGCGCGCAACCACTCGACGGCGGTTACCCTGACGTCGACGAGGATTGCGAGCCTGTCGCAACCCGTGAGACGTCACTTCGCCGGCTGCTTCCCGAGATCCGTGAGGAGACGCTTCACCGCCTCGGATCACGCGAGCAAATGCGGGCGGCGCTCGACCAGAACCCAGGTCCCAGACCGTCAGCAATGCAGCGCATGCTGGACCACATCGTACGCGGCAGCGATCTCGAGTTCGAAACGCTCGACCGCGACGCGCTGCGCGCGCTGCTGGTCGCCCGACGCTGGTTTGGTAGCGCATTGCCGAGCAGCGAATTACCCAATGAGTCGGTCGTAGCCGCCGCATTCGCCAGGGCCGACCTCATGGCACCCTGGATGCACCTGGTCGCCGACGGCTTCGTGAATCGCGGCAGGCAGCTCAAGAAACTCAAATCGTTTATCTGGGATGAAGCAGGCAGCCGTCCGCTGATGCTCTACGGGATTGGCGGCGTGGGCAAATCGACACTGTTGGCAAAGCTGGCGCTCGACGAGGCGAAGACCAATGGTAAGCGCATCGTCTTCGTACCGATCGATCTCGACAGGCCCAATCTCAACCCCCATCGTCCACATACCTTCTTTGTCGAGGCGGTCCAGCAGATCGTCCGCCAATTGCCGTCGATGGCCGGTCATGGGGCATCAATCGTCCAGCACCTGCGCGAACTCGGCGCCCGCTACGCAGTTTCCGATGGAGGGTATGACTACGAATCGAGTCGTTCGTACGAGAATGACTACGAATGGATTCAGCAGCAGTTGATCGACGTTATCGACGCGTTCTTTGGAAGCCTGCTCGCTTCAGACGCGGACCGTGCACTGCTCACCATCGACACCTTCGAAGAAGCGCAACTCGAGGGCAGCGAGGCCGCCGGACTGCTGGTCCGCCTCTTCGATGCGTTGAGCGAGAAGCAGCCCCGCGTCCGCGTCGTATTTTCGGGGCGAGTGCGGCCCGACGCGCCCGGGCTTGTCGAGGACCAACTGCTTCCGGGGGCGCCCGCCATCCTGCTACGCAGCCTCGATACGCGTAGCGCCTTGTCGCTGCTGCGAAAACAGCTGAAGGACGTCGACCCGAAGCCGACCCATGACCAGCTTGGCGAGGTGGTCAGCGCGGTCGGCCGCAATCCGATGTGCCTGAAGCTCGCTGGGCGCATCATCCAGCAAGACGGGACCCGTGCGTTTCTTGACGACGCGGACCGCAAGAAGCTGCTCGAGCACCTGAGGGCGGAGAAAATCCAGGCGTTTTTGTTCGGGCGGATTCTCGATCACTTCAAGTCGAAGCGGATCCGCCCGCTCGCGAGACCCGGCCTCATCGTTCGCCGCATCAGTCCCGACGTCATCCGTGAAGTGCTCGCAGAACCCTGCGGTATCACACTCAGCAATAGCCTCACGGCCGAAGACCTTTACGACGACCTTGCGAAGGAGCGCACGATGGTCGAGCCGGACGGTACGCACGGCTTGCGCTACCGCCCGGATCTGCGTCGCGAGCTGTTACCCGACCTTATCGAGAGCGTCGGTCGCGAGACAGCACGGGAAATCGATCAGCGCGCAGTCGACCATTACCGTCGATTCGATGAGCCCCGTGCCCGCGCTGAGGAAATCTACCACCTGCTCCGACTTGGCACGGACGCGAAGCTGCTGGACGCGCGATGGGACCCGCGCGCCCGCGATTTTCTGCGCGGCAGCGCACCCGACGAGTTGGAGGGCGCGCAACGACACTGGCTCGCTCGAAAGTTGAACATCACGCTCGATTCGGCATCACGACAGACCGCAAGCCAGGACGATTGGGAGCGGATGGCCGTCGTTCGCGCGGAGCGCTACCTGAAGCGTGGTGACGCCGAAAAGGCGCTCGCCGCACTTCGTGAACGCATCGATCGCTCGCCCGGCAGCGAGGTCTATCAGCTGGAGTCAGAAGCCCTCCGGATACTCGGTGATTTCGATGGTGCCCAAGAGACCGCTCTGAAGGGACTGGAGGGTGCGTCGGACGAAGCGCGCGCCGAACTGCTGCTCAAGTTGTCGAGCATCAGGGAAGCCGAGAACAAACCCGATGAGGCGCTGCAGTTTGCCGACGAGGCACTGACGCTCACTGAGCACATCGATATTGGCGACGACTCGATGCTCGACTTCCGGGCACTGATCAACTGTATTCGACTCTTGAGAAAGCTCGGAGACGATGACAAGCGAAATGTGCTGCGAGCGCGCGCGCTGAAACTTGTCGACAGAAAGCGACTGCGCCAATTGCGTGATTTTCCAAAGCTGTTCGAGGAAACCGCAGCAGAGCTTGGCGTCGAGAACCCCGCCGTGCTCGAGGCTGCCGTGCGGCGCCTCGGCGTGCAGGTCCGGAGTGATCAGCAAGAGGCTGCACTCGTCGACGCGTTCCACACGATCTGGCAGGACGGATTTGAGCAGAAGGTGCAGATGCCCAAGGCGCTCGATCCGAACCTCGTCGTGAAGATCGGCGCCGACAAACAGGCTGCCGAGGAAATTATCCGACAAAGCAAGGGCGCGGCGCTCGGCAAGTTTGCCGGCGACCTGATCAAGGTCGCTTCGGCGGATACGTCGAGTGCGACACGGTTTCGGGACTACTTCCGCGAGAGCGTGGAACAAGGGCTCAAGCGTCAATACTGACTGCCGGGACGGAGAGGAACGATGTACCTGACGGGGCCGCAGATTAAGGAGTTCGTCGATGCGTTTGGTCCGGCTTTCCTGCCGCAACGCTTCGACCAGCTACTGCTTGGGCGACTCAACAAGAATCGCGCGAACATTTCGATGGCGGACGACTACGTCACGATTCTCTACGCCGTCGTCGACACGGCAAATCGTGAAGGTTGGGCGATCCAGCTGCTCGACGCCGCGCGCGCCTCCAACCCCGGAAACCCCCATTTGCTCGCATTGGAGGAGGCGCTGGGTATCGGCACCATAGCCGGCGCAGACAAAGTCAATCTCGAAAAGGTCGTCAATGAACGATCCAACTTCGACGATCCTCTGCAGTTCCGCGAGCGCCTCGGGCAACTCGAGTCCTGGGTCTGCGCGATAGAAATGCCCGGTGGCGGCGGCACCGGGTTCCTCATGCAATCCGATGTCGTGCTCACGAATTACCATGTCGTTGAAAATGTACTCAACAATGCTGTAAGCCCCACCGGCGTGCGCTGCCGCTTCGACTACAAGGTGGAAGCAGGTGGCAATATGATCAACTCCGGATCCGCCGTGGGACTGGCCGCCGACTGGGACATCGCGCACACGCGCTACAGCGACGCGGATACGCAAGTGGGGGCGGTCGACGGCTGGGCTGCCGATGAACTCGACTTTGCGCTAGTGCGACTGGCGGAGCCAGTCGGCAACGCACCCATCGGCAGCAATGCGGAGCCCATGGCACCGAGCCGCGAATGGCTCAAGCTCAAGCGGACACCGGCCACGTCGGTTCAGAACGACGTCGCGTTCATACTGCAGCACCCACAGGACATCGAGGCCGCTGGCGCCAGTCTGCAACCGTTGCGACTCGCGATCGGCATCATCACGGGCTTCGCGGGCAATGGTATGCGCGTGCGCCATGACACACGCACACTGCCCGGCTCGTCCGGGTCTCCGATCTTCAATGCCAACCTGGAGCTCGTGGCACTGCATCACGCCGGCGAGCCGAACAATCGTCTCGACTACCGCGGCAACTATAACCAGGCCATCCCAATCACCGAGATCGCGCGCTACATGGATCAAAACGGGCTTGGCCAGATGCTTCATGACTGAACTGCCGTAACCGCGTCAGGGCCGCGAGCGCAAACAGCAAGGAGGAAGCGAACATGAGTTTTTTGTCAGACCTGCTGAAGAAGCTGAAGGGCAAGGAAACCGTGGACTACACTCACCGCTACATTGGTGACGACCGCGCATCCGGCACCGTCAAGCCAGACGAACAGTACGTCCGCGTCTGGTTGCGCTCCGCGAAGATCACCGAGGTCAGGCGCTGGACCAAGAAGTTCCACGCCGCAGTGCACGCGCAGTTCACCTACACCGATCGGGATGTCGGCAAACAGGAGGTCATGGCGGTCGTTGCGCCGGACAAGGCCTTCCAGGAGATGGACCCGAAGAATCTCGATCGCTTCATCGTCGTGAACCAACCCCTGCTTGGCCCAATACCCTATCGCGGCGAACTCGGCATGGACGTCGCCCTGTTCTCGATCTCCGCTGCCGACCTGGCGAAACCCTACCTCAACATGCTGGCTGGCCTGACCGAAACCGCATCGGTGGCCTTCCTGGCCCAGGCGAAGCCGTTTGTCGACACAATTCGCACGGGGGCAGAGGCGCTGCTCGGTGACGACAATCAGGCAGAACTGGAAATTGGCCTGACCCGCACCGATACAAACCTGCGTACCGGCAATATCCTCGTGGCCCGCGTCGAGAAAGGGACGCTGGACCCGAGCAAACTTCGGATCGACCCGACTGACTTCAAACTGATCGATGCAGAGGGCAAGCCAGTCGATGGCTTCCCCTACATGATCCTCGGCATCGAGGCACACGAGCACCGGGACGACTACGCCAGTATTCCCGAGATTCGCAAGGGATGGGATGCAGTGAGCCGGGCGGGCAAGCAGGGCGACCCGGTCGAAAAGGTCAAGGAACACTTCGCCGCACTGAGGCGCATTATCTGGTTCAGTAACGATCTGATCCGTGCCGACAAATCGCGCATCGTCAAGAAATTCGAACGAGAGCTTGCGGGCGCCGGGTATGACCTCGCGGCGCCGGCCGAATTCGCGGCACTGGAGTCGAATCGGACCTTCAGGCCGTTGCGGGACGCCAGCGAAATACTGGCTCCGCTCTCGCGACCTGTCGCGCCCGCATTCGAGACCGCGGCCGAGGCGGGCGGCAACGTCCCGCCGCGCCGCATCTCCATGGCCGAGCTGCAGGCAAAGATGGCGGACCTCGATATTCCGGACGCGGAGCTCCGTCAGTACTTCGTCACCGACCTCGAGACGTCGCGCCCGTTCTCGCTTGCGATACTGCCCGACCCCGATCGAGTCGAGATCGCCGCGCCCGTAGACGCGCTCGAAGGCGCGATGGTTATGTCCTGGGCCATCGGGCTCTGCCGCCTACGGCGTCAGCGGCGGTTCCGACGCCGGCGGCGGCGCGGCGATGAGCGCCTTGTCCTCGTCTCGGAGGGCGACAGCTGGTACCAGTTCCCGCTTTTCCTGGACGACGTCATCGACCAGGTCATGCCCGACTACAACATCTGGAGCGTTGGCGCGGCTGGCGACACGCTACAGAACATGGTGCTCGACAATGCCGAGTACCTGCGGGCGCTGGACAAGCACAGGGACGACGTCAAGGCATTCCTGTTTTCCGGGGGTGGCAATGACATTGTCGGTGAGGACGAGGACGGCAATTCGATCATTGCGCAAATCGTGAAACCCTTCGAAGCCGGACGACCACCTGAGTGGTACGTCGACAACGAGGCCTTCGCGGCCAAGCTGCGATTAGTCGATGATTGTTACCGCAAGGTCATACAAAACGTCACCGCCGGTCATCCCGGCCTGCCGATTGTCTGCCATGGCTACGATCACGCCATTCCCGGCGGTTTCCCCGGTGATGAGCGCGACCCGTTCTGGGCCAAGCAGGACCAGTGGATCGGGCGCCCGCTCCGCGAGGACCTGGGCATCACGGACCATGACCTGCAACGCGAGATTGTCAGCCTGCTGATCAACCGGCTCAACGAGCTGCAAAAGTCGCTTTGCGGCGGCAACAACTCCAACGGCGCGTTCCGCAATGCTTGGCACGTCGACGTGCGCGGGATCGTTGCCGGCCGATGGGCCGATGAGCTGCATCCCTCGGACGAAGGGTTCAAAGCCGTTGGCGACGTGTTCCGCGACATCATCGCAAGCGCACTCGGCCGTGGCGATTGCAGTTAGAGGAATGCTGATTAAGTGAGGTGAGAAAAAGCGGCCTCAGACGAGACCGCGTTCAGCGAAAGACACCACGTCCCCGGCACAGACCACGAGGTGGTCCAGTACGCGGACGTCGATGAGTGCCAGCGAGTCCTTCAAGCGCTGCGTGATCGCTCGATCAGCCGCGCTGGGTTCCGCCACCCCGGATGGGTGGTTATGAAACAGCACCACCGCCGCGGCGTTGACGTCCAAGGCACGCTGCACTACCACGCGTGGGTACACCGCGGCACCATCGATGGTCCCTTCGAAGAGTTCGGCGTACTGCAGGATCCGATGCTGAGCATCCAGATACACCGTGCCGAAGACTTCCCGTTGACGACCGCCGAGCTTGAGGCGCAGGTAGTCGCGTGTTCGATCCGGACTACTGAGCAATCGCCCGGGCCGGTGTCGCTGCGCGAGCACCGACAGGGCCAGCCGGACGACCGACGCCTTCTCGCTGGCCGAGAGGACACTGGGCTTGAGACCGTGAAAGCGGTCCGATACCGCCTCGGGAGAGGCGCTGTCTTGATTCATGGCAATCTCCTTGCGCGTTGAGCGGGAGATCGCCCCTGCGGGTCGATTCCCGCAGGGATTAGAAAAGTGGCGAGATCCGAGGATCTCGCCGGTAAGGCTGTCAGGCAGCGCGTCGGGTGTAGACGGACTTGCCGTCCACTTTGGCCCATTCGATGCGCAACAGCCGTGCTTTGAGATTGACGCCGGCTTCGCCTGCCTTATCGCCGTTCTGGAACACGAACGGCTGACCGTAAAGGTCGTTCAGTAGGAAGCCGACGAGGACCTTGCAGTCACCGTCCACCGCAGGCTGAAGCTGTCGGACCAGGTCCTTGGCCTGCTGCCCTGACACGACACAATCGAAGTGTGTGTACTGCGCATCGTCCGCGTTGCCACGCAGGGCCGCGAGAGTAATGCTCAGGAAAGGGTTGCCTTTGGTGTTGGTGATCTCCCGGACGCGGCTTAGATAGCCGATGCCCGTGGTGTACAGATCGAAGTACTTCGTCTCGCTCGTTGACATGACACGTCTCCTGTCAGATTGAAGTCGTCGGAATGCGTGCCCGTCCTGCGGGGATGCATGTCCCCGACCGGGTGCGTTGAAAGGAGTGCCTGATCAGGCACTCATCACGGTCGCCACCGGAGCCTTTCGGTTTCGGTGCCACAGCGGTCTCACGACCCGACGCTGTGGTAACCGCCACTGAACCGCAGTGACCACGGATCAATCGGTTTAGCTCAAGCGCCGCCGACGTAGCGTTGGTACTTGAGCATGCCCCGGGCGTTGGCAAAGGCCGCGTGAGGAGCGATCACCTGGTTCGCAAACCAGTTGCGCAGGGCCTCGGCGAGCACGACACTGCCGCCGCCGACGAAAAGCACGCGCTCGAGCTCGGCGCCTCGGCCGAGACGGCGGCGCGTCTCCTGTTCGATGCGGACGGCGAGCTGACGGCGCGCATCGGATACGATCGCGGAGACGTCATGCACCTTGCCGAACAGCCGCACCTGGCCCGTATCCAATACCTGGTCTACTGCGCTGTCCGACAGCTGCTCGAGCTCGAACACGCCGCAAATGACGCCTGCGATGTCCCGGCGTAGATCGAGCAGGCCGCATGTGAGGGACCCCGAGGATGCGTGCCAGAGATTTTCGTCGGCGACGAGCACGAAATCGGTCGTGCGCCCGCCGATGTCGACGATGGCGAGCGGCGTTCGCAGCCGTTCGTCGTCCAGGTGAGCGCCGGCGTCGTCTTCTGTAATGACATGGTCGTACCAGGCCGCAAGTGCCTCGGGGATCACGTCATGGTGAGAGATGCTCGCGGGCGCCCGGCCGTCCAACGGCTCGACGGGCTGTTGCAAACTGGCCCGCTTGCGTGCGATCAGGTCATCGCGGATTCGACCGTCGGCGCGATAGAAGCGCGCGACGGGCAGACCCGAGACCGCCTGCAGGGATCGACCCGACAGCCCTGCCGCCAGCAGGGCATGCTGAACGATGGCGCGGTTCAATGACGAGAACGGGTAGTCGTCCGAGGCTGTCGCATCGCCCTCGCGCCCGCCGACCGAGACCGTGTCGCCGTCGGTTCGATACTCGCTGACGCCGGAAGTCTGGCCATTCACCGAGGTCACTGCCGCCGCTCCCAGCCGTCCACGAGACGGTATTGCGAGTAATTGCCCGTCGGGAAACGCCAGTTTCGTCACGGCATAGCCGTCATCGATGCCGATCGCCAGTGCCGAGGAATCCGAGACGGCACTCATCGCTGGAGCCCTCGCCGAGCCATCAGCCGACGAGCTCCCGCAGTCGGGCAAACGGCTTTCCGGCGGTCGACGCCGTCGACAGTGTTGCGGATGCTTCCGCTTGCGAAGCAGCGACTTGCGCGTTCTGCGTGGCTTCCGAGGGAGTAACAGCTGGGGCTCCTGGCTTCACTGTTTGCGTGCCTAACGGCCGGTCGGATGATTGATCCTGCGCCTCGGCAAGGTATCCCTGCGTTAGCAGGGCCCGTAGCCAGTCGGTCCCACTGCGCCCGGGTAGCGCGTCGAGTTGTTCGAGGATTCGGCGTTCCGTCTGAATGGCGGAATCGAGGCGGAGCGTGACGCGACGCCGGATATGCTGCGACATCGGGGTGCTCACGGCTCATGGTCGTCCTCGCAGTGGGAGTCCGCATCGGGGACGCGAGGAATTCCGACTGGCCCGGCGAGTTCATCGATCGACTGTGCTCCGTCTGGATCGACGCTGTTGCTTTCAGTACCGGCGGTCGCTGCGCCGGGTTGGGGCGGTCTGTGCACAGGGTGCCGGTACGCCTTGTCGAGCAGCGACTGGGGGCAGTCGCCCATCACCTCTCGGGCCTGCACCGCCAAGGCCGTGCCCTGCCGCACCGCGGACCGATCAAGACCAAGGTAACGGTAGCCGACCGCACTTTGCAGCACCCGACGGACTGCGCGACCGCTCCGCTCGAGGCGATGGCGGGCTTCGTCGCGGCCGAGGGTCCCCGCGTGAGCCAGCGAAAGTAGGCCGCAGGCCAGACCGTCGAAATGGCCGATGACCTGGGCGGCACGAAAGGCGTCGGGATTGGTAAAGTTCAGGGCAATGCGCACGGGCTTTTCCGATCGCGCCGGCTGTACAGCGACCGCGCCGTCGCGTGCGAACAGCGGATCCAGGGACCGGCGCTCCCGATCGAGCACCGCGCGGGCCTCGCGAATGGCACCGTCCACCTTCAGGCGCCACCAGTCCGCGTAGGGGTCGTCAGCCCGCACTCCGTGCCAGATCGTCCGGCACATCGCCGCGAAGCTGAGCAGTCCGATGATTGCCGGCTTGTCGCTCGTTTTCGCGCGGCCCCGCACCAGGCGTGCCGCCTGCTGCGTCTGCAGCGTCAGCGTCGCCGTGCCGAGGAGTTTGCCGGGGACCGGCGCAGCGGGATCGGGTGCCGATTCCGCGCTGTGGCTTTCGGGCGACGGCGTATTCGATGAAGTGCTCGGCGGCATTTTCGATGGGATGAACGGTTGCGAGTCCATGGATCCAATCCAGCGCTAGGGGCTCAGCGCCCATGAACCCACATCGAGACAGGAGCGACGAGGAGAAACCCCACCCGACCCTGTCGCCGATTATTGGCAAACCTACCGATCGGGCGGCTTTCGGTTGCCACTCGGCGGCGTAGCGGTGCTCGCCCGAAACGACTGGCCGAGGGACTCCCGTATCTCCGCGAGGACTCGCAGTGCCGCTTCCCAGTCAGCCGGTTCTTGCCGCTCCGGTAGTCCTGCAGGGGCCTCGGCGCGCGGTGACACCGTGGACGTCCGCTCGCGGCGGTCGCGCACGGCAATACCGAGGTTCGGCACGAATTCGCCGCGGCGCGCACGACCGCAGAGACTTTGCAGATACCGCAGCGGGTCGCGCACGGGCGAATCGCCAGCTTGCGCGTTGACCAGTCGGCCGGCGAGTTCATCAAGCACCGCCTGGCGAGCGTCTTCCGGCAATTTGGCGAGGTAGCCCTGCGCCACCCGGTGCAACTCCGAGGGCAATAGCGCTGGAAACACGAGGCCCTGGTCGTCGACCGCCTCGCGCGCGACGTGCTCCGTAGCGGAGTTCGGAGCGGGGTTCTGGTTGTTGTTGTACTTTTTTTGTTTTTTTTGTTTTTTTTGATTAGGTTGTTTACGTAGTTGTTTATTACTACTACTACGACGCTTTGAATTCTGAAGCGCTTCAGTCGCTGAAGTCGCTGACCCCGAGGCACCACTCTCATGGCCGCAGACTGTCACCGCGGGGCGGCGTTCAGACGCCAACGCCGTAGCGGCGGTGTTCTTGGTTTGGGATCGTGACCATTCGGTCCCTGCCAACGCACGGACACGAGCGTGGTGATGAGTACGGGCACCTTCGAGGTAAGCCAGGTACCCGGGATCCAGCAGCAGCGTATCGGCCACCGTCAGCGCATGCCCATGGAGCGTGTAGACGGTGAGACCCCCGGTGCCCTCCCCCGCCGCCTTGCGCCTGCTGACCGTCATCCAGCGCAGGATGCGCAGGGACGCCAGCGCACGGGAAACCGTGGCACTCGAGCCTAGGTTAGCGGTTGTCGTGAGCGATCGATACGAGGGGAAGGCGGCCGTACCCCCACCCTCGACCGCGGCCTGGAAGATCACCATCCAGGCCAGCCTATCGACGGGACTGAGCGTGGCATCGTGGATGACCGCCGCCGGGATCGAGTGTAGGTGTGGCGCCAGTATCAGCAGGCTGCCACCGACCGCGCCGTCGTCCTCGACACCTTGCAAGGCCATGATCGCCTGTATCCAGGCATCGAGCGCGCGGATCTCCGGTGGGGGCGCCTGAAAGCTCCCCGTTGGGATGGACACACCGCCTCAGGTTGACGGGGCCGGTGGCGTTGTCGATGTCGCGGGCGACTTGGAGCCCGATGCCTTCGCCGCTGCGCTGCGCCGGTCCACGGGCGGCGTGTAGTCGGCCCAGCGTTTCGCGCAGCGCCAGACACTGCGCAGCGATGCCCCGGTCGTCTCGCAGATCTGCAGATAATGGATGGGCAGCAGTTCATAGCCGTCACGACCGGCCATCGCGGTTTCGATCGCTCGCCATAACCGGTGGGCCGTCTCCTCGTCCGGCTCCGGCGGCCGGCCGACGGCGGGCTCCACCGCTAACGCCCGTCGCAGACGCGTGTACTCTCGTGACCCCATACCGAATAGGCGCCGCATCATGTCCAGGGGGGCGTCTCGCTTGACCAGGTCACGCTGCAGCTCCTCGCTCTGGCGTGCATCCTGCAGCCGCGACAGCAGAGGCCAGAAGACATCACAGTCGATAGTAATGGTCACGCAATGCGCGCGCAGCGCACCAAATCGATACAGGTCGGCCATCTCGAGGTCGCTCAGCGCATCCAACTCGCGGGGGCCCAACCCCATTTCGCGCAGGGATTGCTGGTCGCCCTCGCCGAGACACCGTACCGCATAAAGCATCACGGCGATCATCAGATCCGCCTCCTTCGACCCGTTCATTGCGCACCCCAGAGGCACACGCCATGAATCTCTGCGAAGCCATGCGCGGCTTGCCGCGCATCCATCAGGGCCACGTAGTCACGCCACGCAGCCTCTTCAAGGTCTCCCCACGGGCAGCGCAGCGGCCGATAGTCATTGATTTGCGATCCGACGTGCCCTGCTCTCCCGTCAACGGACAGCAGATCGCTGTACAGCGCCGACCCTGGTGTCAGCCTGCGCGCAAGATGCTCCCTCGGCGCGCGCGGGAGATCGCAGCAGGTGGCCAGATGGTCCCAGATGTGCTGGACCTGCCTGGCCTTCTGCCCCGAGAGCGTCGATAGAAAGCCGCTGTCTGGGTAATCTATCAGCAGGTAGCCAAGGCCAGCGCCGGGCGTTGATACGACGAGATCCTGGAGGCCAAAGCGGGTCGCAAGGCGCAGCGCTAGCGTCCAGCACCGCGCTCGCGCCGATTTCAGGGGCGCGTTGTCTCGGTGTTGTAAAGCCGGCGCCGGCGGTCTCGTCAGATAGTCGCCAGCACCGGGCTCGCGCACCTCGGGATCCGTGCGCTCTCCCGAGACGGGCCGGTTGAAGCCGCGGGAGTAGGCGCGGCTGATCGAGCGCGAAGCGTTCTGAGAAGGGCACGTCTGCGCTTCAAAATCTGAAGAGGCGGAAACAGCGCTTGGCACTTCAGAATCTAAAGCACCTGGGTTGTCGATCACTGGTGCACGCAGCGCCAGGCGCACAGCCTGGATACTTACATCGGCTGCCTCGGCGATTTCCACGGCGACGGCCTCTTCGAGGTCCTCAAAAGACCAATCGGGGCCGTCGTAGCGGCGGCACAAGGCGAGGAACGTGTCATCGTAGGGTTGCGTGGGATCGAGACCGTGCGCCGTCCAGAGGTGTGTTGCGGTCACGTCCAGGTACCGAATCTGCTGCACCGCTTCGCGGCGCAGTCCGCTGTCGAGCGCCGCGGGTATGACCTCGAGTAATCGCCCAGTCGCATAGAGCATCTGGTCAATGATCGCTCCGCTGAATCCGTAGCCGCGCTGGTGCAACTGCGCCGCGAGTTCATCATCGGAGAACGACCTCCCCGTGTCTAGCTCCAGCAAACGCTTGCACTGGGCGACGGCACGCGCCTGCTCGATGAACACCAATTCGCTGCGAAGATCGTTCTCCCGAAGATGCGCGAGTATCAGCTCGGTCTCACCGGGCCAGCGGATGACGACGCACGGAACCTTGGCGAAGCGGGCGCCGCCGGCTTCTGCGGCGAGCTCACGGAGCACGGAAAGTCGCGTTGTGCCGCCGGCGGCGAGGACATAGTTCCTCGAACCCGGTGGCTGCGTGACAACCAACGCATGGTCCAGTCCATGCTGACGAATCGATTGCACGAGTCGCAGGCGAGCCTCGTGCGGGCGCCGCCGGGGAGAGTATTCAAAAGGTCGGATACGGCTGATCGCCAAACTGACCAGTGCGCTGACCGTATTGTCGTGGGAATCCATTCCCGATGTGCAGTTCGCATCCATGCTCATGCATCTCCTGGTTAAGGGTAAAAAAGTGGGGTTGGCTGGGTGGTGACTCCTGATTGTGTTCCTAAGGTGGTGCCCTGGACCATTGCGAGGCCCGGACGATTTCACACTGAAGGTTCCGTGGCCAGATCGGCGTACCCGGAATTTCTGGTGATGGCGGACTCTCCATGCAACACCAGGCAACGCTACGCACGACAAAGCGACACGGCCGCAAGAAATCCGATCTACCCTGATCCTGTTTCCTGCTTGACGTCGTTAACGACCACCGTGCATCGAAAATAGCACTGCGCATCAGACTGGGCATCAGGAGAGTACGACGCCAGCCGACGTCGAGTCGCATACACGATCGAAGGAGCAGCCAGATATGCTTGAAAACTTCACGCGAGAGGAGCTGTTTCCCCTGTTGTGGGGACAACCGGTGAGGCAGCTTGCCGAGGAGCTGGGCGTATCGGACGTTGCCATCAGCAAGCGGTGCAAACTGCTTTAGGTCCCAACCCCGCCCCGCGGTTACTGGGCAAAGCTACGGGCGGGCAAACGGATTCAAAAGCCCGTACTCCGCGCCTAAAGCGAGTTAGTAGCCGAAAGGCTGAAGCGGCGTCGGAAGACCGAGGAGCGACGGGAAGGTTATGTGCGGCTATCGCCGCTTCAGCTGGAGATTTTTTAGAAAGCCATCGTGTTCTCCAGCGCTGGCGTCCATGACGCCGATGCGGTCCGGGTACTCAAAACGGGCGCCCGGATCGTCGACAAAGAGCTGGCGGCGGAACTGGTGCTGATCGTGCAAAGCCACTATCGGGATTGGTTGGCGGAGCGTGCGGGCGGCAACCCGATCAGTCCATCGGCGATGCAGAGCATCGGGAACCTGATCGTCAAACTGCACCGAATTGCCGAATCATACGTCCTAATACTATCCACCGAGGGGAAACGATTCTCTAAACGCAGCGATGGCCCCACCGTGGTTATCCGCATGCGCCCTGAGTCCCACCAGATGATTGCGAATCTGCATGCTCTTGTGGTCAGCAACGGCCTGAACTATCTGGCTTACGACCTCTACGATCTGGTACACACGTGGATCGTTCAGTACCTCTATCACTACGAACGATTCACCGGAGCGCGCAGCCAGCTTTGTATTTCCGCGGACGAACTTTGGGTTGAACGCAAGGCTCGCCAGCGGGACTGGCACGAGGATGACCTTGAGGTAATAACAGCCAGAATCCCCATCCACAGCGTCACCCCGCTGGAGTTAATGACCACCAGAACGCGTGATGTTGCTGACGTGCCTGGACATCACACGCCTACACGTCTCCCGAGAGCGGATCGAAGCCTTTATGGATGCTGAGCGCGCCTACGACATTATCAGCACCGCGAGCTACCAGAGCGATTCTCAGGCGACGCCGCCCGAGACCCTCGTGATGTTCGAGAAGCTCAACAGTCTCCTGCCGCATAACCCGAGCCATTCCATCAAGGTGTGGTGCCCGGACGGTAACGATAATGTCGTTAGGCCTCTTCACCGAGCACCCAGATCGTTGACCCCAACTCTTTGTGCTGGGCATCGCAGCTTTGTATGTGTCCGTAAATCGAGCCGTCCCGAACTTTTTCGCGGATAGTCTCCAGCACGAGCTCTGTCTCAGCGCAGTTCAGCAGATCCCATGCAGAATTGTTCCGCCCATCAGGCGACAGAACTGACTCAGGATCTAGGTAGACACTCCGGTCGCGATAGCAGCAGTCGTCCAGCCCAACGATTCTGCGAATTCTTTCAAGGCCTGCGTTACCGAGCAAATCTATCAGCACATCGATGGGCGCGTATCGTTCAACGATTTCGTGACGCTTGCTACTTTGGTAGCCGACCTATTGGGTTAGGTGCCAATAGGCTTTGAGCTGATCTCGCGTGCAAGTATTGAGGGCAATGAGCCCGCCGGGCTTGAGTACACTAGCGACTTCCCTAACGTACTCGAGGGTCCGTGGGTAGCCAAGACGCCCGCTAACCGCTCCCGAGTCTTCAAGGTGGTGTAGTACCTGCGCCGCGTAGACCCCGTCGAAGGTTGCGCCTTCAAACGGCAGAGGAGGAAATCTGCAAGCGCGAAGTCTAGGCATCGGATCGTAACCAGACACAACCTCCTGAGCGATAGCGAGCATATCTTGGCTCGCGTCGATGCCGACTTCACCGGGATGCCTTAGCGACACGCGCCACAAGACCCCGCCAGAAATCGAAGTGAGACGCCAATGTACCCACCACCTTCGTTGATACCGCTCAATCCGTATGACGTGTCGCGTTCTAGGCGTGAAGGCTTGGCCTTACTTCGCATTGCAGCGCGCTCGAGCGGAAGCGATACTGTCCGCTGGTTCACACTTGGCCCTTGCGTGACCCGCTGAGCGCGAAGCGAATGGCGATCGACGGCCCCAGATGCAGCGTAGACAAACGGTAGATTGGCGTGCCGATTAGGCGTAGATCGCGTTGCTTTGTGTCCCGCAGAACCCATTCGAGGCTAGCTTCTCATCGTGGTTGCTCTGCGGGATTTGCAGACCTGCGTGCTAGTCGGGTTAGCCGGATTTTCGAGTCTGCATCATCGCCGGCTCCCTTTGCCTGGCGGTTACCGGGGCTCAGGGGACTAGGGAAAATACTGCCTAGCTGTGAGCCTTATCGCCAGCTGCACAACAAAGCTGAGCGATAGTAGCGACGCAAGTACGTGGCGCACGGTTGAAGTCGCGCACATTGCAACATACAGGCAATCTCTCTCGCCCAGAGCAGCACTGAGGATTATCGATGAGCCGTTACCCAGCCGAAACTAGCACTGCTACGACGAGAACAATGGATTGGCAAATGATTCTCGCCGTCGTTGCATTGCTTCTCTCTTCAGCAGGGTGCAACCAACGGGATCCGAGTAGCGAAGCCCAACCATCAAGCGCCTTAGACAACATCGTGTTGGCTCGTGAACTCCGTTGCAGTTACCTTCTCTACTCACCATTGATCCGCAAGGACCCAAACACTGGCGAGCTCTCTGGCATCTTCTACGACATCATGGAAGAAATCGGTCGGCGCGCCGAGCTGGAAATAGCCTGGGTTGAAGAAGTTGAGTACGAGAATATTTTCATAGGCCTCGATGCGAACCGTTATGACGTTTTTTGCGGCGGACTTTGGCCGAGTAGCGTACGCGCAAAAGTCGCGTACTTCACGATACCAGTGTTTTATAGCGTTATCACGGCTTGGGTACGCGCAAGTGAGGAAAGATGGGACTCTCTCGAAGAGCTAAATGATCCTTCCGTGCGCATAGCAACAAAGGATGGTGCTCTCGAAGATATCGTAGCGAGGACAGACTACCCCAAGGCAGCACGTGCATCCCTGTCACAGGGGACTCCATTTAGCCAAAACCTGCTGAATATCATCGCAAATAAGGCGGACGTCACTTTTGCCGAGCCGGGTACAGTCTTCGAGTTCCTTCAAACAAACCCGGGAACGCTCAAGCAGCTCAAACCGGACGAGCCAGTTCGAGTGTTTGGCAACTCGCTAGTCGTGCGCCGGGGCGACATCGACCTAAAGCTGTTCCTCGACGCGGCGATGCGGGAGCTCCTTTTTTCAGGCGCGATCGATCGCATCCTCGCAAAGTATGAGACCGGGCCAAACCTTTTTCCTCGAGTAGCAAGGCCCTACACGATCAATCAACCAGTGGCCGAAACTTCGCCTTGACGATACTGGAGATCCTTACCGAGTACCGCCCGGCCTTTCTCAAGGGCCTCGGCGTAACTATCGAGCTATCCCTAATCACCTGGGTCGTCGGCATTGGCCTCGGCACCTTGTTAGGCGCAATCGCTCACATCTGGCCCCGGATTGGCTGGATAGTTCGGTCGATCGCCTTTGTGATTGGAGGCATTCCATTCCTTGTGTTCTTGTACTGGGTGCACTATCCGCTCCAAATCGCTCTAGGGGTCGTCGCTTCACCGTTCCTGAGCGCGGCGACAATTCTCTCGACACTCAACATTTTCGGCGTCTCGCAGATTGTTCGATCCGCGCTTGACGATTTTCCAGAACAGTACCTTGATGCCGCCAGGGTATGTGGCCTCTCGCAATACCAAACGCTCCGCCGTGTACAGTTACCGCTGGTGGCCAGGCAGGCAATCCCACCGACGTTAAACCTCCAAGTCACCATGTTGCAAATGACGCTCTTCGCGAGCCTGATCTCGGTTGAGGAACTTTTCCGGGTGTCGCAGCGCATAAACGCTTCAATCCACCAGCCCATCGAGATCTACACTGCGCTGGGGCTGTTCTTCTTAGCCATATGCATACCCATGAACGGGCTAGCATCATGGCTAAGATGGCGCTTCACACGAGATATTTCGGAACGATAGGGGGACTCTTAGGTTGTTAGTGGGTAGCAAGCTCTCACAGTCATTCGGGCCTCGCCGCGTTCTACACGACGTCGACGTCGAAGTGCGCCCGGGCTTCATCACCGTGCTGCTCGGCCCCAGCGGGAGCGGCAAAACCACGCTTGTCAGGGCACTTTCAATGCTGGAGCCACCTTCGTCCGGTCGAATACAGGTGGACGAGACACTTTATGACTTTGACTCACCGCACAGGGGCGTCGAACCTCCGTGGCCGAGGATTACCGTTGTCTTCCAGCAGCTATTCCTGTGGCCACATTTAACGCTGAGAGAGAACATCACGCTCCCCCTCCGGAAACGAGGATGTGACGATGCACTACTTGACGAGGTTGTCACGCTATTCAACATGTCAGAATTCCTCGACAGGCACCCTAATCAGGTCAGCCTCGGCCAACGGCAACGGGCTGCGCTTGCTCGGGCTGTTCTCTTGCAGCCTTCGTTCCTCCTGCTGGACGAGATCACCTCTGCACTTGATGTCGAGCAAGCCAACCGACTTCTTGGCTATCTTTTCGAATTGCGGCAGCGATCGATTGGAATGCTTCTCGTGACCCACAACATTGAGTTCGCGAGAACGCTGTTAGATCTCGACGAGAAGGACACCTTTCTCTTTCTCGACGAGGGCCGCGTCGTTGAACGTGGTGAAAAAGACAACTTCATCACCCCCCGAGCCACGCGCTTTGCCAGTTTCCTGGCTTCCACCGGGAGCATTCACACAAGAGGAACTTCAACATGACGGTGACATCCGAGACGACGGCCCGCAATGATAGCCGACGGCTCCGGCTATTTTATGCCGAACAGTCGCCCACCCTATATGACCAAACCACGCACCTGACGATGCCGGACTATGGCCTGGCCCACAACAGCTTGTGCGACTTGGTATATCGGCATGCAAGGCAAGACGGCCAAGATTCCGCCTTGATAGTGGACATAGGGTGCGGCACCGGCGCGGAAGCAATGCGCCTTCTTTATAAGCTTCCGCGCGCTCGCATCATCGCAGTAGACCGCAGCGACTCGATGCTGAGGGGGCTTGAACGCAAGCTTCAAGAAGACCCATCTCTAGCCAAGCGATGCCACCTAGTCGCTGCTGACGCCCTAAGCGACGGGTTCGACCTGCACGAGATTATGGCTGGCTCGCCCTGGGAAGAAACAGTCCTCGACATCGCTGTGAGCGCCTTCGCGCTTCACCACCACGGACTCAAACTTAAGCGCAAACTTTATGAGAAGATTTTAGTCTCCCTCCGCCCGCACGGCGTCTTCCTAAACCTTGACATACAGGGGTTCCAAGCGAAGAGCCTCAACAGCATGGCCCAAGCGGTAACCGAGGAATGGATTAGGGAGTCCTTCGAGAAACTTGCAGCAACCGACGCAGCAGCGATCTCTTCAGCCGGCGTTGCCGCGGAGGAACTCGGTGCTGAATGGATAGCCCACGTTAGCGAGCAGAATCTTCCCCTGCCAATTGAGCCGCCAGCGTGGGCATCCTCTGTCGGAAACACGAGCGTAGATTTCGAGGGCGAGGCAGACACAATTAGACGCATCGGATTCTCCGAAGTGGCCTGCCCCTACCGCATGTACCAAACGGCGATCCTCTGGGCCCGTCGATGACATCGGAAGGGCTCAGAGCTGAGATGCCCGACTGGTTCACAGACTTCTTGTGGGGACCAAGAGAAAAAAGCGGAAAGCCAACAACAGTATTTCTTGAACCCAGCGAGATCCGAGAGCATTACGATAAACTCTTGCACAACGAGGATGCGTCCGCCTACTTCGAAAACCTAGGGCTCGCGAGCGCCGGCTTCCTCTTTGAAGACATTCCTTCGGACCGGTATAACTTCTTTTCTGGGGACCCGGACGCACACAGAAGCTACTTGGTCCCTTACCTAGTAGAGGGCGTAGCTAGAGAGAGCAAGGCTCAGGCAGCTGCGTGGCTTCACACACTATTCGTCCACGTTCGGGAAAGTCAGCTCGAAGAGCAGGATGAGAACAGCGAATACCTGCCAGACCACATTGCCTGGCTCGATACCGAACCACGGCCGTGGAAGGCTTGCAGGATCGGCGAAATCTTTTTCTGGTGCTACCTGTGGCGGCTCATGCTACAAGCCACAGAAACTTCGACTTCGGCCTCGCTTGAGCTTCGGGCTTGCAAAGTAGAGCTGCATTGGGCGCAGTCGGGCAAAAGTGTGAGTGATGTCTGGCTCTCAAAACAGCATGAAAATAGCGCTGGCATTATCGGGTGGAATTTTGTCAAGGAACCAGTACCTCATCAGTTTCAGAGCATACACGAGTCAAGCTGGATCGAGGCTCTAAACGCGATACACTTACCCAAGTCTGGCGCCGTAATCGCTTCGGAATTTCGGAAGTTAAACCTTCCTGTAAACGAATCTGGCATCCTACAACGCGATAGTCCGGAGTCTTGGGAGCAGGCCCTGCGCAACCCTGCGAGAACATTTCTGGAGAAATATTGCGCGGGCTTTACGCGGGACGAAACCCTGCTATGGATTGAACGGAATGCCCCATTCCCAATCCTTCCGTTCTACGTGTGGAATGCGGTCGACCGATCGCCAAAGACCTACTTTGTCTCGCTGATCTGGCAATCCCCTTCGCAACCCGTGCGGAAGAATAGAGCAGCTCGTCATGCTGTAGGATTTGCACTCTGCGCGACGCGACCCTTCGACTCCATCGAACATCAATTACCAGATAGCTGGGCCAAAGCTGAATACAGCCCTGCCGAAATATCGTCTCTGTTAGGCGACTTATCCTCCCCGCTCGTAGACGCAAACTTCTACGCTCCTATATCCAAGCAGCTGATGAAGCTGCGCGAGCGTGAGGTAATGGCCACAGTCATGGCTCGAAATCTCTCGCACAATATTGGCAGCCACGTACTCACGCACCCAAGACTACCCAGGGCTCTCGAGGAAGTTGGCGGCGCGCCAGACGACAACCTTAGGCAGTTGATGTCGTACTTGCAGTCCCGACTAGACTTCATCGCACAAGCGCTCAGTGACGTTCCGACCCCTCCACAGCCGTTGTTCCTCATCGCGGATTTCCTCGTTCCGTTCCTTGAGCAGGCAGTCCTAATAGACTTGCTAACGTGCGACCGGGGTTTCCGTGCGAGCAAGATTCGGTTTGTATGCAAGCTCCACGAAGACGACATCAGGTCTGAGACGATCACTTTTTCATGGGACGACGAAGGGAAAGGCAACTTTCGAAGCGACAAGACGCGTGTTGCACATGATGTCTTGATCGCGTTTCCAGGCGGAGCACTAGGATCGCATGCACTAGCCATCATCCTCGAGAATATCCTCCGTAATGCAGCAGTACATACTAGCAAGGACGACAAGGAGCTCACTGTATTCATAACCTTAACCAAAGGTGACAACACCAACTCTTACGATCTCGCTATGACTACAGACCGGAGCGACGCCACTGAGGAACAGGTATCCGACATCAAGGCAAAGCTCAAAACGGGACCAATCAAGCCTACTGGCGAGCGGATTCATGGTGGCCATGGGCTTTGGGAAATGCGGTACTGCGCGAGATTTCTAAGCGGCAATCAAGACGGATTGCGAGCGGCACACGAGGCCCTGCCAGGCAGACCAGATTTTGTCCCACCCGAGTACGTCGTTTACTCTTTAGAACTGCACGCGCCCCGACTATTGCGCGTTTTCCCTAGCGAGGGGGAAAAGAACCGAGATCAAGGCATGGCGACTTTTGCAATAGCATCTGGCGACGCAAGTACAACACTTTGGGAAGGCGAGGACCTAAATCTCCGTTTTTTTCGCGCAGGGTCGCTTTGCAGTAGGCAGAGAAGCGGTGTGTTTGATATCGATGACTACCTGTCCTGGATGCGTGCATGGCTGCCCATTGAAAGATGGAAGCTAATACTGGTTCTAGAAGACGACATCGCGCCTGACTTCGATCTACCTGAGAGCACCCAAGGCTTTATTGAGGTCAGAATTTTCCACAAAAACGGAAATCCAAACTTTGAATTGGAAGTGAGCTTGGGCGCGCACGAGGGCCTGATTTGCCTTGAGCATCATTCGAGAAAGAGCACGTGGGATTCCTTACCAGAGGGGAAATTTGTTAGGTACGCTTGCATAGATGATAGATCGTTTCTTCGGTCGGTACTTGTACCGCCGCGCGATCAGGATAGTCAGGCCTTCCTTTTGCTTTCAATGATTGAATCTTTCGCAATGAGGATAGGCATTGCAGATGAACGTATTGCGCAATCCATTTCAGACGAGTACACGCTCCGCAGATACCACCTGTCAGGGATATTTCCATTCTTTAAGCTTGGAGAGCGAGCTCTGGTGGATGATCATCACTTCACCAATCAAACAAACCAACGAGACTGCTCCATTGACTTGGACGCAGTAGTCATTCACGAGTCGCTAGGGGCGTCGTTCCAAGAGCTGGCAGATTTTTTTCCCAACGCGCGAATGCATGTCCGCACGTCAGGTGGCGGAGGGCTAAAGGAAAGCTCAAGCTACACTCGTCAGGGCGGGCAAATCTACCCCTTCATTCCATTTTCCGTGCTCAATATGAGCACAGTCAGCGCTAAAGAGCCGCCAGCAAACAAGGCAGTCTTGGCGCAAGCGCTGCTATCTTTGCCCGCAAAGGGCTTAGCACCATTTCCGACTGGGGTGGATTGCGCCGGTGGCTGAACGAAGACTCATTATACTCATTATCCCAAAAACCAATATTTTGGACGATATTCACATTGATACAGACTGTGATCTACTAGCGATCACGCGAACTACCCAACGACCCTTCGATTTTACGGATTCTCCTAACTTTGACACGAACGCAATTATTGCCGTCCGACGTGATGACGGTGCTGACTCAGCAGCTGATTGGAGTTGGATCAGTAGCCTTTCCGAGAGTCACGACGTTAAGGTCTTGTTTCATGTAGGTGGGCAGGGCGTTGCGTCCAACGTGGCGTTTTCCTTCTTTGCCAAAAAAGAAGGCATTCCCGACAACGTTGCATGGGCACCCTACAGTGGGGGGCTGGCCTTTAACATCAGCAGTATTTGGAAGAAGGCTCGAACGTCCGTCGGCAGGCCGGAAACCTTTGACGAAGCTATTAGCGAACTATCGCGTGTGCATGGCGAGTGCGCCCAGGAATTGCACCGCAGAGCAGCAGAGCTAAGATCTCGAATAGTATCTATCTCCCATAGAGTGCGATGGAAGATCATCGCGGATCTAGGTGAAGGCGAGCCCGAATACGCGACACCCCTACTCGAAACGATGTCGCCTGAAGAGGATGCGACGCCCGTCGAGTTGATAATACACCCGGTCGACCTCATTGCTACGCCGGCGCCGTCTCAGTGGATCTGGAGCAAAGGGCGCCTGTTGGCTCCGTTCGGAGAGAACTGGTATCAATATCCTGAGGCTTGTATATCCGCGTTCATCAAGTCTCTTGAGAACAAAAAGGCATCCCGGGTTCTAACACGCGTCGAAGCCGCGGAACTGCTAAGCCTCCAAACGAGCGATACGAACCCCTTTACGGAACAGAAGCTGGCGGCGCTAGGCGACACGTTGGAGGCAAAGTGGACCGTGGCGGCAAATAGGCTTGCGGGCTGGTTTGGGCACGAAGACCCGGCACGAGTCACGCACGCAATACATACACTCGCTGCCATCAGTCCCCACTCGATTAAGAACACTGCTGTTGACGCCAACTTGGCATATCAATCGCGTCGCCTATTGGTAGCGTTGCGTGACCTATCCGACAGCCTGCTTAGCACCGCGCCGCAAGCAACTATGCTGCTAATTGATGACAAACCCGACCCCGTCATTTCAAGCTTAGGTAAATTGCAACCAAAGCTGCTCCAGAGTGCACCAACGGCGCTGGACCCCAAGTTGCTGCTAAGAGCCATGCCGTTGCTTTCAAAATACCAATCCTCCTCTTTTCAGTCTCTTTCGCAAGAGGAAGAAGAAACACTCGAAGACCTTCGTAGACAAGTGCTAGGTCACGACGTAGTCCTTGTCGATCAGTACCTGCCCTCAAACGGACAGGAAGTATTGGAAGGCCCAGCGGTCATCCGAGGCCTAACTAGGTATTTACGTGACCGGGCGTGGTCGGGCGGAGACGATGACTCAAGCCTACCAGCAATAATCGCCCTCAGCAGGGATGGCGATCCTGATCGCGTGCTAGACGCTTACCGCGCGGGCGCTCAAGCTTACGTCGAGAAGAGTAGGCCACTCTCGATCCCCGGCGTGCTTTCTAGGGTCATCGACCAACGTGACCGACTGAGCACAAGATGGCGTCGTAACTTCCACGGACTCTACAGGCTACCACCTGGCACCATTGGACTCCTCAAATCCGCTCGCGTGCCTAAAGTCAGAATTGATTCCACGACCTTTGATCAGGAGCACGGTGCTGCCACCGACCCGCTGGAAACCTCTAACCATTGTTTCCGCGAGCTACTCGCTGCGATTCCCAAGGCGGAACTACACCTACACGTTGGAACCAGCATGAAGGCCGAGTTCATGGTCGCAGCATCCGTGATCGGACTTGCCGAACCAACCCCATCGGGGAAAGCATTCATCGTTGAAAATAGCAGCCTCGTCGAGGAATGGGTGAAACGATTTGAAGGCGACGAGATAGCTTTCGATTGGTTTGAACTGAAAGTCAGCGAGAAGAACGACGCACAGTGGTGGCACAGAGCAGCGGATAACCTTGTGGAAGAGGTCGAAAAACGGATGCATGGAGGAAATGAGCCTTTCAGCTCTGAAACCCGCGGAAAGCTCCGGCATTTGTTGGGTATACCCGAGTACCTCTCATCCGGCCACTTGGTAGAAGCCCTTGCTAGCAAATCAAAGTTTGACCTGATCACGGCCGGCATTCGAGGTGCCGAGCCAACTATTGGGCCCGACCAGCTGTTGAGAATCTATGTGTTATCCCGTGCTCTGCTATGCAAAGAAGCAAAGATCACGATTAACGGCACCGACATCGTAAATCGAGAGATCCTTACAGATCGGGACGCTTGGGAGTCGCTAACTAGATCTTTGTACGCGGAGGGCAACTGGTCCGCATCGGCATTTGAGAGGCGGGACTGGCGTCTCAGCAAAATAGATGGACCACTACCGGAGATCCGTGGAACGTTTAAGGTTCTCGCGGACGAAGTGGCAACAGGACGGAGCGCGAAAGGCAGTCTCACTCGCTACCTGGAGGGGTGCGCCTTGACCGGGGCGGAACACCTTCGCCACCCGCTACTACTTCATCTTTATGCGCAACATGTGTTGGTTGATTTCGTCCAAGAAGGGGTCGTTTACGCGGAGCTCCGCGGATCTCCGGAGGGATATGTCAGCAAAAGTTCTGGCTTCGACTTTATCGCAGCTACGCGCTGCTTAACACAGGCGTTCTCCGATGCGCAGGCTATTGTCGGCAGCGAATCTGGCTGCTGGATCGCTGACAGGATGCTCGGTGAGTCGTTCGCTTTACCAGAGGTTTCTCGCGAGCACCGCCCGCTCAAGCGGCGTCAACCGCCAATTGTTAGCGTGCTCCTCGGTGGCAAGCGGCACAAGCCACCCAAGCAGCTAGCGCGACAGGCCGCTGCTGCTGCCGTATTGCGCTCGTCAGGCAGAACGAAGGTAAGTACGACCGCAAGCCTTTGCGAACTCCAGGCGAGTGGCCACGGTTGCCGAGTAGTTGGATTTGACCTATCCGGACCCGAGCACGGGAACCCACCGGGCGAATTCGCAGCTGAGTTTGCTCGGTTAGCCGCCCTGAACGTACCACTCACTGTGCATGCTGGGGAAAATGCCAGTTCCGGGTTTGTTGAGCAGGCGATGGTAGATCTCAGGGCGCGAAGAATTGGCCATGGCCTCTCGCTAGTGGAGGACAAAGATCTCATTAGGAGGGCCCGAGAAGAGCGCATTTGCGTCGAGCTTTGTCCGGTTGGTAATCACCAGACGTCCATTTACGGCGAGCCGGGCGTCGCTGGCCAAAGGCAATACCCGCTAAAGCGCTACCTCGAGGAAGGCGTCAGTGTGTGTATCTCTCGGGACAACCCGGCGGTGTCTGGAACGACACTCTGCGACGAGTATGTCGCGGCCTCGTACGCGTATGGGGGCGAAGGGCTTAGCATGTGGGATCTCCTGAGGATCGTCAGAATGGGAATAGTCTCGTCATTTCTCGACTTGCATGAACGTCGCGCAATGCTAGATTTGGTAGACCAAGCTGTTGTCGACCTTTTCCATGACGAGGATGCTCTCGACGTTCTCAGGCGCTTGGTGCCGAGTTAGACACACCCGCGCTCGTCTCCGCCCGCGACTTCGGCCCACGCCCGAGCCGGGCCATTTCACTCGTTTCCTGCCCTCGGTGCGCTCGCGCCTTGGGCTGGTGGCAAGATGAGTTCCTGTGCTACTCTACTTCCGAGAAGCCAACGCGAGCGTGTTCAAACGCCGCAGCCAAAGCTTCTCTCGCACAGGTGATAACAGGGCTTAGTGATCCTTGCGGCCTTTGCCCTGAACGTCTCGCAAACGCATGCGCTGTCAGTCGACATCAGGGAACCGCCCGGCGATCACACCTTGATCGGGGCGCTCCAATTGGGCGTAACCGTCCGGGGATCACACCTTGATGGATGGGCTCCAAATGTGCGGCAGCAGGCTGTCGATGTTGGAGTATTTGGTGGAGGGCAGGCGCTCAAGCGCATCCTGCAGGTAAGCTTGGGAATCGAGGCCGTTGATCTTCGCACTCGGGATCAGGCTCATCACGCTTGCAGCGCGCAGGCCACTGCGCTGTGATCCTGCAAATAACCAGATGGTATGACTCCTTCACGCATAATCAAGCGCGTGCAAGGTCAACCAGCAAGCTGCGCACGCCGACCAGTGAATTCTGTTGCTGGTCAAAACCACGCCACCTACGGTGCCGAACATGTAGCTTTTCCTCGCTCGGCCCTTGGAGATGCAGCCTACCGAGGGATCGTGCGAGAACAAACGCACGCCGCCTTTGACCCTAAGCTTCATCAACTTCAGACGCTAAGAGAAATAGTCGAAGAGCTACTTCGATTGCAGAGACTTGTGCTACATCTTCCTTGGAAAACGGCGTTACTTCCTCTCCACCATACAACTCGAAGAAGCTACTAAGCGCCTTCTCAACGCTATAGCCATATTCCTCTTCAATTCTAGCAAAATAGGCAGCAGCACGTTCCCCATCGCCTTCGGCAGCGCGAAGCTGGCTGTACTCTTCTGGATTACCGAACACTTTATTATATGAAGTGACCGCGCTTTGACTCACATATTCAGGCATGAACGCACTGGCTGTGAGCGGCAAGAATTCGATGCTATCACCAGACTCGTTCCTAATCCCGCCAGCCAACGCACCTTCAAGATCGAGCTTGGACACCGCCTCACCGAAACGATTTCCCAAAAACGCGACGATTTTATCTTTCAGATCAACTGATATTTGCCCGTCCACGTCCACAATCAGCTCCTGCGAGATGTTTCCCTGAAGATACAGGATGGTCCGCACGAGCAACTCAGGGCCAACATAGTGTTTCATCCAAGCAACTTCAGCACATTTGCTATCATCCACGAGTCGGATCTGCCTGAATGACCTTGTCTCAGCTTGTCTGAATTGCCTAACAATCCGTTCTCTCAATTCAACTTTCGCACCCAAACTAAGCCCGACTTTTGCCTCGAACGCACCACTTATGTCGTACGACTTGTTATTGCTGATCGCGCGTATAGGCTGTTTCTTAGGCTCATCAGATCCAGGAAAACAAAATTCTCTCGAATGCTTCTGGCGAAGGGTTTGCATATCGAGAACGTCACCAGCGCCGACTTCTTCCACGAATGGCGCATAGAAGAATCCGTCGTAAAACTCAGCAATATATCGTCCGAATTCAATCTCGATGGGCGATAGCTTCCTTCCCTTCAAAAACTCGAAACTCTCGGCCGAGGACGCACAGCTTGCGAACAGTAGGAAGCCCAAACGAGCTATTGATCTTTTCATAGGACGGTTGCTCCCGTATTTCTCTATCTGCAACAGCAATGCTCGAAGCAGCTGCTCAGGCGGTCCGACGGAGGACCCCGGTCGGAGTACATCTCATTGAATGCAGGTTCCAGATCGACCAGCGCTTCATCGACAATCCGGCGAATAGTCCGGATCGGGTGTGAAGCGGGAATCCTGGACTCAAGGCTCACGTAGCTGAACATCTAAGGCTACGGATTTATCTCGCCGCGCATGGGTCGGAGCCTCTCCTATCAGTAACCTGATTATCCCTAATGGGGCTTTTTTCAACAGGCTGCTACTGGGTGCATGCGCCACACCCTAACGAAGGAACAAGCCCGTCCTTCGACAACCTTGCCCGTAAGATCCTCCTCACAGGTCGGCAAAGCGAAATCCGTGTGCCCCCAACTGGGACCCTAGGACGATGCGGTAGGCGATGGAAGCACCTCGCAGCGCCTCCACATCACTGTTTATACTACACATCGACGAACGGCCAGACCTTAAGTTGTAAGTTGACGCATAAGGTATGCCGAGCCAGAGACATTAAGTTGGCAGAAACATTTCCTACGCATACAGTCGAGGAAGTCAGTCTGAGCTCTCAGGTCAGCCGTTCTTTTAGTTTGCGATCGCGCCGAACTCATTTACCTCGTCAATCTTAGCGGAGTACTCCGATACTCCCGAAATTGAATCCTAAGCCTACGCACCGTTATGCGAAGAGTGTTACCGCAGGTTGAACTTTGGACTTATGCCGTAACCTGAGGAGTGAATATCCGATCCCTGCATATCCACGAAAAAGAGAAGGATTTACGATCTTTATCCGCGTGCTAGGGTATAGCTGATAGTATCCGCGTTTTCGTTTTCTGGCGATCATTATTGACGCCACGTCTTTAGCCAATGACAGCCAAACCTCATCTTGTGTTATTTCGAAAATGGTCATGCCAGAATCAATTAATCCGGCAGATCCGCAACACAAGTTATCTACAAACGGTAGTTCTTCAAGGAGTATTCCCTTTGTATATCGATCCCTAAGCATCCCCAGGCTGACCATATCTTCCTTATCCGATAGTCCCTTCTCAAGGAAGCAGGCTTCCACTACCGCGTGCCCTGCGAGGCCCCAACACCAGCTCAAATTAGCAGCCCCCGGAACCATACCAGAGTCGTGCCTCAGATCTCTGTGATCGAAAGCGCTTCGACTTACTGTGCTCAGCAGTCTTTCAAGATTGCCCCTTGTTTGTTGCTCGACGCTCATCTCTCTCGCTTTGAAAAGAGCTAGCAGTGTCCCGCTTGCGCCATGAGCCAGCCCCGGAGTCGCGCCATCTCGAACTGACCTATCTAGCTCAACAAAAACCCTATCCGATAGCTTGTTTACGTACGAAGCCAAGCCATGCGGGCCCCGACTACAATTGGCGAGTGCGGTCGAACCGAGTAGAAGCCCCGCAGATCCGGAGAACAGTTCGAACGAACCTAAATCATCGTGTTCAGGGTCGGGCGCCACGCTAAGCAAAGACCTACTACACTTATTTGCAACATCAGCATCAACTCTTCTTGCGAGAGCCGAAAAGCCCGCCTGGAGCGAACCTATACCAGTGCCAATTCCAACTCCGTAGAAACGTCGAAAGCGATAGAGCAAATCCAAGTCAGCTAGCATGGTACACAATTCAGATTTCAATTCCTCTGCGATCTCACCAACTACCGTGTTTCCAAAGAAATCGTTAAAAGCGAAGAAAAATAGAGTTAACCCAAGCTTTCCATTGTACACACCAGCATCCAATGGCTCGTAGATTAAACGGCCTTTTGGGTCGGGAATTCCTGAACTTAACCAACTAGGCGATGTTCCCTCTAAATCAATCTTGCTCGCTAATAGCTCATCTACAATCTGGTTTATCTCGCTTTCGATCTCGTCATGCTTTGAATTCGACACCGATTTTACATCCGCTGAATGAACACACTCCCGCTCAAAGCGTATTTCCAGTGATTCTCGAATTAGTCTTGATTGCATATCCCGGATCTTTGGTCTTCGAAGCGCATTGAGGCGCTCTATGAATCCATCCCAACCGCTCTGCTTCAGAAACTCAGAACAGATATTTAAACCGTTGGCGCGCAGATCGTGCGAACCCCATCGTGTCATAAACTTTGGTACTTCTCCCATAAAGACAGAATCGATTTCATAATCGAGGACATCCGGTGAATGAACTCGTCGATCAAGACCCGAGTACTCTGGCACCAGTCGCGATGCGATGAAATCCCTCCGTGAGGCTTCAGACTCGCAACAATATGGTGAAAGCGAACTGTACGTACTGAGCGCATAGGTATGGGTTGGGCGCAACACAACACGGGCTAAGCTATTCTCTCGAAAGCCTTGAAGTGTCTCGTAGATACTAGTTCTCTGATCAGCAAGTAAGTTCCAGCACTCAAGGAATCCCTTCAAGATATGATCTTTATTCCACAATATTTCCGATCTCGAAACCAGCGGCTGCTCAGAAGCACTAGTCGATCTTCGAGACTGCATCGAATCTGTATTGAGATTTCCCCACAGGGTGGCGGGAGTCGCGTCGCAAGAGATTTCCAAACCAATGGGGCTTACGTCCACCAATTGCTCGGAGCCGAACGCCTGCCAAACCGGCAATAAGCCGGATTCAAGGACTGAGTGAAACCTCTGGGAATTTGGGTCAAAAGTCTCAAAAGAGCCAAGCACGAAGTGATTGTGCTTCGGGGTCAGCATCGTCTCCAAATCGATCAAATGTGGTACGCCGCCGCTAAAAATGACATTCTCATAGTGAAGATCTGTAATCCCCAAAAGATATGCGAGCGCAATGCACTGACCATATCTGAATGAGACAAATCGATCACCGTTGGGTATATCTGGTACTAGTGCTCGGACCCAGTGGTACCCGTCACAACACTGAAAATCCAAGTGGTCGCGTGGAACACCTATTATACCCAAGATCTCCAGATAGGCTCGGTAAGGTTCAGGTGGAGTGGGCTTGTAAACAACGCTCATTCCAGAATCCAAAGTAAGTAACGAAACAGCTTTACCGTCGTGAATATCCCCAGCCGCGAGCCTTACTTCAGAGACTTTACTTGGTACTTCAGTATCTTGGAATGGCGAATCTTTGACATAGGCTGTTAGCAGCTCGTGGACTAGTTGATGCCAACAATCGGTCTTTTTGGCAAGAAAGGATGATAGCCCCCTATGCGACTCAAGTATTTCATCCCAGAGACCCGTTTCCAAACGCCCGCAGAAATCTATGTATATGGAACGGTCAGTTTCGCTGCCCGTTGATCTCTTATGCCAGTGCAGTGCTCTGAAAACACAAAATTCGTAAAACAACACTTGCTCGGAATAGTTCGCAATCCATGAACAAAGTGAATCGGCTAAGCTCTCCCTTGCGGTTGGCAATAGAACCCGAACGATTGCGTGCTTGTTCTCTGCTTCAAATCGCTCCCACTCTTTTTCCGCGAGCTTAGACAGAAAATCCTCGAACGGCAGATTGTGCAAACCACTAGAAACCACAAGTGCCGCACCCACCGCAGGTGGGCGAGTTCACTGTCGGTATCCAGCATGTGGCACCAGGGGCGCTTGTCGTGCACATGACAAATCTGTCGATGCGCTCATCAAGGTAATTCGTTCGGTTTTGGTGGTCTTTGTACGTATCGAGGGGAGGTATATAGACGGTGAAGTCACTACACTCTTTACTGGCTGCCTCCGAGCCCCAATCAGGAAGTTCTTGCACGTTAATGCTGAGCGTTTCTGGGACCTCTAAATCTAGATACTCTGCGATTGCTTGCTTTGGCTGTTGAAGCAGTTGCTTTCGAAACTCGATGTCGCACATAGAAAGCCTCACGATTCTCTCGATTGTATCTTCGTCGACACAAAGTAGAACACGCATACACTTACTCCGTTAATTCACTAGAAATTTGCGAAAGGGAAGTACTAATCAACGTCTTCACGTACATACTCTCGATCTCGTGATAATAAGGAAAGAAGCACTGCGGCACATGGGCCGTAAGTAACTCAGTGGAGATGAAAGCCTGGTGATAAGCCACGACCTCGTACGGCATCAACCCATGCAGAAGAAGCAACGACGACCATTCGATACCGCCTTCATTTATAGTCCAAATTACATCGCCTGTGTTTTCATTAATTTCAATACAAGCGTTAGGAAGGCCCGATGCGAAGTCATCACTGCTTGAGGCACAGTTTTGACTAAATCCGCTACTTGATACGAACAAGGCATCATGTGAAGCCATATATTCCGTAATTTTTTTTGTTACCGCGTAACATCCATGACTTTCAACTTCTAAGGTACGGTAGTTTATTTCACATGCGTCTGCCGTCCGGACTATTGGGTAGGAATTCTCTTTCGAAAACATCAACACTTGTTTTTGTAGCGCAAGATCCATGCAAGGCCTTGTATGGCAAATGACATCGACGGTGCTGACTGTGCCAATTACCAAATCCAGACAGAGCTGATCAAAGATTGACCCATCGTATGTGACGAGGACACGCCCTCTTGCATTTCGTCTCAACCGCTCTTTCAAGTAGTTCCTTAGTCGCGCAACATGAGATTTCAAGTTGAGCGGCTCTTCGGTAGCCTCTAGAGCCTCCGCCAACTTCGAACTCGCGGTTTTCAATCGGCTACGTATGTCGCTTATTTCATCACTGAGTTCAGTTACTCCGATATCGCCGCTCACCGCTTGTAATTCGGAATTGTTATCCACTAGTACCGCACTAGTCTGTGGACTGAATCCTAGGGCAACCAAGCAAGCTATAGCTGTCCTGCGGTCAATACTAGACGTTTCAACTAAGCTACGAATATGAATGACTTGTGAGCGGATGGATCCATCGCTTCTGAGATTTCTGTTATCCGCCACTGCATTTCTCCGTGTTGCGTTATGCAATGAAACCAATACCTGTTTGGCGCAGTCCGGAGGCGCTGTTTGCTTTGCCTTGGGAGTTTGCGACGCAAAACTCCGCGAAAAATGTGCCTGGACCCACGCTTCTTGTCCGCAGAATACGACAATATAGTCGCACGAGAGGGCATCAACCAGGAGTACCTAACATCGTTGGAGCCGACTGGGGAAGGTGACAAAAGGAAGATTGCCTAGTGTTTTAGGTCCGACTATTGACATTCCAGGGGTACTTGATGCTCGCTCACGCGATTTACGCCGCATCCCAGAGGAATCCGGGCGCAGCCAACCTTGAGCCCTCAGGCTCGGCCATTCCGAATCAAGTCGATCAAGTTTTAGTCGGCGAACCTTCCTCAGTTCCGAGGTAGGCGGCCCATTCACTCATCATTGTCCGCCGCTGCTCCATCAGATCCGCGCGAAAATATGCGGCCTGGACCTTGTCAGTGAGCTGGTGCGCGAGAGCGACCTCTGCCATGCGCTCGGGATAACTGTTCATCTCGCCCGCCCAGTCCCGAAACGTACTGCGAAGACCATGGACGCTTGTTCGATCCAGCCAACCGATGCGTTTGAGCACGTTCGCCATCGCCATATTGCTCAGGCACTTTCCGCGCTTTTGACCGGGGAAAACCCAATCACCTCGATCGGCTCGACACCTCGATTGGGTGCTCAGAATTGCAACGGCAGCGTCGCACAACGGTACGCGATGCTCCTTGCCCGCTTTCATGCGGGACGCTGGGATTCGCCACTCTTTGCGATCGAGATCGATTTCGGCCCATGTCGCTTCCAGGGTCTCACTGGTTCTGGTCGCACACAGCATAGTCAGCAACAGGGCACGACCCGCAGGCGTATCAACATCGGCGAGTTTCGCCGCGAGGGCAGGCGCATGCGCATAGGGTAGCGCTCTCTGATGCTCTACGCGGTGAACCTTGCCGGGCTTTGGCAGCACATTGTCCAGGTGCCCACGCCAACGGGCGGGATTCTCCCCCGCTCGGTGCTGCTTGGTCGTTGCGTAATCCAGTACGCGCTCGATACGCCCCTGCACCCTTTTCGCGGTTTCGGTTTTTTCCGTCCAGATCGGGCTGAGCACTGTGAGCACCTGTTCGGTGGTGATATCCGACACGGGGGTATCACCGAGCACGGGGTAAGCGTAAGTTGAGAGCGTATTGCGCCATTGCTGCGCGTGTTTCCGATTACTCCAATCGGCTTCGTTGGTATCGATGAACGCCTCGGCCACTCGCTTGAAGGTCATCGCGGTACGTTCGCGACGAGCCGCCTCCTCGTTCAGTTCAGCCCTCAGCCGTGCTTTCTGACGGTCTCGAGCCTCTAGCGGGTCAATCCCGGACTGGCGCTGATCGCGCGCTGCGTCGCGCCGCAGCCGGGCTTTCGCTAGGCTCACGGCCGGATAGCCCCCAAGACCCAGCTCCCGTCGGCGACCGTCATGTTGATAGCGATAGATCCAGCTCTTGCTGCCACCTCTGGCAACAGCGAGGTACAAGCCGTCGGCGTCCAAGTGACGCCCTCGCCTTGCGATGCGATCACATTCCAGTGCCGTAAGCGCCATCACTTACCCCCCATTTACCCACCACCTAGAAGGAAGCGTAGTGTAACGTGGCGAAGTAGTCGAGGTTAAATCAAGCGCGGATTAGAGCTGGGCTAGTAGAACGGGCTCTTCATCACGAACGGGGGACACCGGGGATCATTAAACTGATTTTGCGGAATCTGTTTAAGGAGAACCCCCCGATGTCCCACGCAGGATTGATACT